>JAHKAP010000023.1 GCA_018825985.1 Candidatus Omnitrophota bacterium | reverse complement strand
GCCTGATTTTAGAATACGATTGAATTCTGTCAAAGCCTCTTCTGTATTCCCCTGCTCAAAATAACAAAGACCTAATCCTTCGCGCGGCTCCAGGGTATCGGGATTTGATTCCAGGGCCTTTTTAAACTGGGTAATGGCCTCTAAAAACTTCTTCTGCTGGAGATAAACATGGCCTAATTTTATCAGCGCGATCTCATTCTGTGGGTTTATCTTCAGGACCCGGCTAAATTCTTTTATAGCCAGCCTGTGCTTCCCCTGATTAAGATATAAAATACCCAGGTCTAAACTCTTCAATTCAAAAGATCCTGCCTTTTTATTAAACATGTATCAGCCTCATTTCTCTTCTTCGAAAAAACAGTTGATCAAAAGCTTGCAATTACGGTTACAATTTCTTATGTTTTCCCTGACCTCCTCGGCTTTATCTGAAAACCAAAGCTCGCTAATATCCGGGCTTTCTTTTATGTCTCCAATAGGCGCTAATGAATTACATAAAAATATTTTACCCGCCGTATTTATCGTTATAGAATTATACCCTAAATTACATCTTGAGACTTTAACAAATCTTTCGGGATTCCTGAAATAAGACTTATATATGTTAAACTGAGCGGCTGGGTTAGTGATCTTCCATCCCGCCTTCTTGAATTCTATAAGCTTATCCAGGATATGATCTACCCTATCTATTGCTTTAGGCCAAAGGAATGAAAATTCTTCTTTTTTTTGCCAGTCTTCATCTACAGGGGTAAAAAATGGCTGCATAATTGCTTGAAAACTGATACCATTCACAGCTTCATTCCCATTTGCCCATTCAGCCAGCCCTAACAGATCATCCAGGTTCTGCTGCATAATAGTAGTAACTATGTGGATTTTTAGTGAATCATTCTTAAACTTGTTTAAAATCTCTATACCATTCATGATTCTATCATATACCCCATCTAAGCCTCGTAAGAAATCATGGGTATCCTTTTTTATGCTATCTAATGAAAAAACTATTGTATTTAAACCGGATCCCGCAATATCCTTGGCCATATCTTCATTTACCAGATAACCGTTCGAGGTCATGGTAGTGAAAAAGCCTTTTTTTGACGTATGCCTGATAAGATCCAATACTCCTTTTTTAATTAACGGTTCTCCTCCTACAAATTGAACCTGGGACTTACCGGATACGAAATTGGAAAAATTATCGATGAACCTCCGCCATACCTCTATATCTAATTCGCTGCCATCATTATTGCTCTGCCACATACGGCACATCTTGCATTTTAGCATGCATGATTCAGTAATAACAAGATCACAAAAATCTGGTTTTTTTCCATTTTTTATCATCTTATCCATCGCGGATGAGTATTAAGGTAATTCTTTATTTTCAAAACAATTAAGCACATTCAGACAACTCTCTTGACAGCTATGAATTTGTTTTCTCCTCAAGGCAGCCTCGGGTGAATTCCAGATCTCTTTTATACTGGTTTTGCGTATATTTCCGATAGGAGCCATAGTCCCGCACAAAAGGACATCTCCTGTCGGCCGGATATATATAACATAATCGCCCTGGGTGCAGGTCATCCCCTCATATAATTTATCCGGTTGCCTAAAATAGGCTTTAAACATCTCAAATTGCCTTACAGAGTTTGATATCTTATATCCCTTATTTTTACGGGCTATTAATTGATCGATCACGAAATCAAGTTGTATTTTATCTTGAGGCCAAAGATAACCAAATTCGTCTTTTTCATACCATTGTTCGTCCTTTAAGGTCGCGATTGGCTGTGATACCGCTTGAAAATATATAGAACTGATATTATTATTGCTTTCTACCCAATCGGCAATTTGGACTATGCCGTCTAAATTATGGCCCATAATAATTGTAAGTACTGCTATACCTTTGGCGTTTTCCTTAGTTAAATAATTAATCGCCTGGACCGCTTGTTTATAAGCCCCTTTAATCCCCCTTAAAAAATCATGTGTATCTTCATTTAAGCTATCCAGAGAAATACTTATACCCTCGACCCCGGAACGCACTATTCTTCCGGCGATAGTTTCATCGATAAAAAATCCGTTTGTAACAATAAAAGTTCTAAAACCTTTCTTGTTTGTAAATTCCAGAAGGTCCAGGAATCCCGGTTTCAACATCGGTTCTCCGCCGGCAAAATGCACCCTGATGCGGTCGCCCCCAATATCTTCCATGGAAACTATGAAATCCTTCCATTCATCGACCGTCAACTCCTTAGGGTCCTTCGGGGTTTGCCAAAACCTGCACATCTTGCACCTGAAATTACAATTCTCGGTAATTCCTATATCGCAAAAAATAGGATTTTTAATCCCCATAATTTATCGACTCCTTTTTAAAAAAACAATTGACCTTATTATTGCAATTTCTATTGCAAAGCCCCATTTCACGCTGCCTGTCTTTGAACATTTTAGATAACAAAATCTCTCCTATCGGGTATTCCCTGATATTACCGATATCCGGAAGCATCCCGCAGAAATAAACCTGGCCGAGCCAATTTACAAGTAAAGAAGTATTATCCATGGGACAGGCGGTTTTTTTTATAAATTCCAGCGGATTACTAAAATACATCTTAAATGCCTTTAACTGGTCGATAGGATTGCTCATTTTATCATTTCCTTTGCTCTTTAAATCAATCAGCCGGTCTAAGACATCTTGGGTTTTCTTTATATCCTTAGGCCACAATCCGCTGAAAATATCTTTTCTATACCACTGGTCATCCGGAACAGTATCAAACGGTTGTATAACGGCCTGGAATATAACTCCGGAGACCTTATCATTATGAATAACCCATTCTGCCATTGAAATCAGGCCGTCTAAATTTATAGCCGAAATCAAACAATTAACGCCGATTGTCGGAATTTTAGTAGTCTTTTTACCGGATAAAAAGTCAATCGCCTGCATAACCCTTTTATGAGTACCGGAAACACCCCGTAAACTGTCATGCACCTCTGGTTGCAAACTGTCCAGGGAAAAAGAAATATGATCCAGCCCTGAATCAATGATTTCAGAGGCTAATCTATCATTAATAAGGTACCCATTGGACGTCACCCTTACTTCAAAACCCGCGCTTTTTGCTAATTTAATAAGCGGGACGATACCGTTCTTAAAAAAAGGTTCTCCGCCGCCGAAATGCAGCCGCGCCGGATTGCCGTTTTCAATCCCGATCATATCACGTATTAGCGTTTCCCATTCATTGATGCTCAATTCGCCTCTTTCCTCCGGATGTTGCCAAAGGTGGCACATCTTACATTTAAGCATGCAACTCTTTGATAATAATAAATCGTAACTTTTCATAAATATCCGCGGTATTTAACCTTTATGATTGCCGAGTTATTTAGGCTTCTTCTTGGAAATAGCAATTTACAATATTATTGCAGCTTTTTTGGCAATGCAACATTTTCTCTCTGGTATCTTTGGCTACCTGGCCATACCAAAGTCCCTTAATATCATGGTTCTTTATATTGCCGATCGGCTGCATAAAACAGCATAAATGGACTAAACCCAGCACATTGACATTAAAAATGTATTCCCCAAAATTACACCGGTGCACCCTTACGAATGATCCCGGATCCAGGTAATATTTTTTATATATTTCCAGTTGTGATTCCGGATTTAGAATCCGATAACCGTTTTTCTTTTGCCCGATCAAGACTTCGATCATTTCCGCAGCCTTTACGGAATCTTTAGGCCATAATTCTCCGAGCCCTGGATCTAAATACCAGTTATCCTTTAAATCCGTCCTGAATGGTTGGGCTAATGCCTGAAAAGCTATACCGGTAAAAAATTTGTCTTTATTTACCCATTCAATCAATTCGGGGATGCTCTCCAAATTCTTATCAGAAATAAGGGTGTGGATATTAACATCCCCTCTGCTCCAGTGTTTCTTAAGACAATTAATTCCGCTCATCAACCGGCGATAGGCACCAGCAGTATTGGTCATAAAATCATGCACGTCTTCATTAAGGCTTTCCAAGGATACGCTTAGCCTGTGCAACCCGCACTCAGCCAGCTCCTTTGCCGTCTTATCGTCAATAAGGGTAGCGTTAGTGGAGATCGCCGGTTGAAGACCTTGATCGGCACAAAATTTAATAAGCTCTATTATCCCTTTTTTCAATAACGGTTCTCCGCCGCCGAGGTTTATCTCAAAAGGCAAATTGATTATTTCTCTTAATGAAACAATAAAGCGTTTATATTCTTCAATGTCCAGGCCATCCCCGATCCCGTTCTTCCAAAAGAAACACTTCCTGCAATGCAAATTGCATTTTTCAGTGACAAGAACATCACAGAAAAATGGTTTCCTAGTTGTGCGGATATCGTTATTAACTTGAGATTTAAGCTGATTATAAAAAGGATCATTCGGTCTCATCATCAATTACTCCCATTCCTAAGCATAACCTTCCGAAGTATAAATTCTCTGGACGCAAGTAGTCACTTTTGTTGATCTATAAAGGTTTCAAACCATAGCTCAAGATTTATTAACGTATACAGGTAGCGGTCGTATTGCCCGCGCGTATCACCCGGGGTTAATCGTACTCTTCTATTCTTAAAACGCTTAGATAAAGCTTGTACCCAACTATGCAAATCAGAAGAAAACCAGTGGGCGATAGGAGTAGTTAACCCTTTCTTATATCTTCGATCGATAATCTTATCTGGCACAATTCCCCGGGCTGCTTTTCTTAAGATATACTTTGTCTGAAAATCCCTGATTTTCATTTCTTCGGGTAAAGAAAAGGCAAACTCTATAATACGATGGTCAAGAAAAGGCGATCTGTTCTCCATGCCAAAAGCTGAACATGCCCTGTCCCCCATCATTAAAAGGGAGGGCAGGGTAATTTCTATATCCGCCGCGCATATTTTATCAATGAGCTGGCTGTGCCGAGAAAATATTTCTTTAATCTTCCTCAGAGGTTTTGCTGTCGGGGGAATACCTCGCCTGGTTAAACTAAAATACCTCTCTGCCGGATCACTAAATAACTGTTCAGTCCAGAAGAATCTTGCTAAGGAATGGTAATACTGCAGTTCGGGAACCGTACTTAATTTATTTTCAATTAGCATAAGGAGATAGCGCACATATCCACCTAATAATTCATCGGCCCCTTCTCCGTTAAGAATTACTTTTACGTATTGGCTTGCTTTCTTAGCCAAAAGAAATGCCGATAAGGTAGAAGCTGTAGCAATGGGTTGATCAAGATACCAAATAATTTTTTTATAATATTTCTTAAAATCATCGGCCCGGGGACGAATTAAATGGAGCTCTGATTTTATATCTTGAGCAACATAACGCGCAAAGGGAAATTCGTTAAAATGTTTATCTGATGCACAATGACAGAAAAATACATGTTGCGGCTTGGCTAAATATGCAATAAGGCTTGAATCAATCCCTCCGCTTAAAAAAAGCCCAAAAGAAGCTTTTCCTCTAAGGCGCAGACGAACAGCGTCTGTTATGAGCCATCGTAATCTATCTATACATTCATTCTCGGATTTATATTCGGCCGGATTAGATATAAGTTGCCAATATTTTTTGATCTTTACATCGTTGCCATCAAAGGCCAATATCGATCCGGGTAACAGCGCAGAAATCCCCCTGAACAATGTTTCTTTGCCTAAGACAGTCTCAAAAACTCTGAAATTTTCGGTAATGTTCGGCACAGCTTTTATTTGGGACAAAATTGCCTTTATCTCTGAGGAAAAAATAAAACGGTTCGCTTGATGATAATAATAAAGAGGTTTTTCCCCTACTCTATCTCGCGCAAGAAATAAGCGCTTCCCATCATAAATTGCAATAGCAAAACAACCATTGAATCTTTTTATACACTCAATACCGTACTCCTCATATGCGTGAATGATCACCTCGGTATCTGTTTCGGTCTTAAAACGGTGTTTTTTCAAACCTGCCTTTATTTCTAAGTAATTGTAGATTTCTCCGTTTAATAAAACGCATATCGATTGATCCTCGCTGCAAAACGGCTGGTTTCCTGCTGCAGGATCCGTAATCTTTAAACTACACGCCCCAAGCTGTATATAATTATCCTTAAGTACGCCCCTGCCATCCGGTCCGCGATGAGATAGCGTATCAAGCATTGGCTTGATTTTTCCTTTACCTACTATACCAGCAATCCCGCACATTATCTTTTCCCCTTACTTAATAATCTTGAAATAATCCCATATTCCCATAATGCCCTTGGTAGTTCTAAAAGTATTTTTAAAGAAAAAAATATAGGATTTGTTATAAATGATCTTCCCTTGATCCGGGGATAAAAAGCGACAGGTATCTGTTTTAAACAATAGCCCTTTTTAAGCGCGCATAAAATAAAGAAATGTTGGAACCGACAAAATTTATTCCTTTCTTCCAATATATCGGCAAACACCTCTTTTTTAACAATAATAAAGCCTGATTTAATATCATCTATCCTCGTAAAAAACATTAGATTAAGAAAATGGCTTAAGGCCCTGCTCAAGAACTTCCTTAACATATCCTTATCTTTGTAATCTCCCCGCCTCCCTTGAACCAGGTCACAATTATCCTTTGTTATTACTTGATACAATTCCTTTATACACTTAGGGTCATACTGCGAATCGGCATCAATGGTGGTTACGTATCTCCCTCGAGAATTCCTCACCCCGGTATACCAAGCATTAGCGATACCTAGATTTGTTTCATGATTAACACCTGAAACGTTGTTGTATTGTTTGCTCAATGCTTCAATTAGGTTAAAAGTGCCATCGGTGCTGCCATCATTCACAATAATAATTTCTCCATTGATTGAGGCCTCGCGTAATAAATCTACAATCTTAGGAACAATATCTGGGATATTATCTTTTTCATTAAAGCAGGGAATAACTATACTCACTTCGTACATAAGTTTTCTTTATACTATTATTGCATAAATCTTACTTTAGCATCTCTTTGAATTTGAATTGACGTTTTAAAAAATATGGTTAAGCTAAAGTTTACAACATCGTGCGCACCCCGGCAATAATCTCCGCTTTAGACGTAATCTGAAATCCCTGAACCTCTGGTTATTCCAAATGACATCTAAGTTGTCGTCTTTAATACTGCCCATTTTATGCACCATAAATTGACACGGGACAACATCCCCATTTGGCAAAATAAATAATGACCGCCAAATAAAAAAACATTGCCGCTTACTTATACAATTATTTGAATACCAAGACCTTATCTCGCTGTCCTCTAATGACGGCTTAAAATGAACAGGTGTTTTAAAACTATTTTGCATTGCCCGCATTCTCGAAATAGCATCAAAAAAGTGATTGGCTCCTGGAGTAAAGCGGCGATACGTGCTTAACCCCCTATAATTATCTACAGGAAAGGATTTTTGGCATTCTAAAAAGTGCGCTTGCTCTTCCTGGCTGGTAATAAAATTAAGGTGTTCGAACCTCAACATATAAATTTTGAGCTTATCCGCAATAGCGGCTATCTCCGGCAATTGGTGGATATTATGCTGGGTGATCGGACAATTTATGAATATTTTAATTTTATGCCGCATTGAAACAAGGACCTTGATATTCGCAACTAACGTCTCAAATGATCCGGGGACACCGGTTATTGAATCGTGCACTTCTTTGTCTCCGAGCAGCGAAAAGATTATAAATTCCGGGCTGTTTTTACATAAAAGCTCTAGTTTTTTCTCGTTTAAAAGTGTTCCGTTAGTACAAATACCGAACGTAAGAGCGCGCTTCTTTATGCTTTCCATGATTGTGAAAATGTCTTCTCGTAAAAAAGGTTCTCCTCCGCTCAAGAAAATATTAAACTTTTTCTTGGAGGCATAAGAGATGAAATCCGTTATTTGGTCCGCGCTGAGCTCTTCCGCCTCTAAGCAAAATTTCGAGGCATCAAAACTGCACATTTCGCAACGAAGGTTGCACCGGGAAGTAACCAGCAGATTTATAACCCAAGGCAGGCCTGCCCTTCCCGAATTTCCAAAGTATTCGAACGGCAAAGTCAACATACCGCTAAATAATTTTTGTACGGGGAAAATATCCCTAAATAGCAAGATCTGCCTGATTTGAGATTTTATCTGTGTTATAAACGGCATATTAAATAAAATTTTGATTATCCTGCATAATACGAAAAAACCACATCTCTTAATACCCCCGCTGAACGCCTCACCTCTGTCCATGACCGCATTCTGAAGATTGCTTTCACAATATAGAATAACCGTAAATAAAAACGTAGATAACAATAGCGGATATATTTTTTGACCTCAGAATCAGTTAGGTCCGTGCCATAACGGGGTAACAGATTTTCTTTCGCCCGCCCCAGAACATATTCCTTCCAGTAATCACTTTTTTCCCTTCCCATCAACATTGCATAAAGCTTGGTGTTGGGCGGGGCAAATACCGGAGATATCTGAACATAGTCTAAGGGAAGCGCAAGCATTAAATCCAGGGTTTTCTTTACCGACTTCGCTGTTTCTCCGATATTGCCGATCATAAAATAACCGAATGTATCAATGCCCTTATTTTTAGTCAGGCAGATCACGCGCTTGATAAGCTTGATATCCACTTCTTTATTAATAGCGCGCAGGATCTCCGGATCGCCGGACTCGATCCCGTAATATATTCTCGTGCATCCTGATTTCTTCAGTTCATCAAGCACTGCTTCGTTGACGAGGTCAATCCTGGTACGAAATGACCAATCTATTTTTAGTTTTCGCTCTTGTATCTGCTTGCATATCTCTATTACCCGCGATTTATCGACAGAAAACAAAGCGTCAAATATATCTATCTCATTTATGCCGTATTGATTTTTGCATTGCTCCATTTCATCAACAATATTCCTTGGGCTGCGACAGCGGTAAGCGATCGTTTGATTATCACAGAATATGCAGTGAAAAGGACACCCGCGCGAAGTAATCATAGCCGTAAAATTATTCTTTTTTGAAATCAATGAGTAATATCTATCATTGGATAGAAGGTGCCTCGACGGAAATGGGGTGTCGTCTATGTTTCTCAGCGGAGGTCTTTTTTCGTTTATTATTATATCACCGTTGCGGCGATAACAAATTCCTTTAACCTGGTTGATATCTTTCCGGTTAACAAGGCAGCGTAATAATTCAGGCAATGTCTCTTCAGCCTCGCCAATTACTCCATAGTCGATATCTTCATGTGTCAAAGTTTCTGCAGGATAAACCGCCATATTGATCCCTCCTATTATAACCGGAAGGTTGGTTTTAGACTTAAGATAGCTGATCCATTCCAGCGTATTGTGGAAATCAATAGTGGTAGAAGTGAAGCCTAGATAATCAGGTTCAAATTTATTGACTAGCTCAAACACCTGCCATCGGGCTAACTTAAGAGCAGAGGCATCGATGAGCTGGACTACGCAGCCTTCTTTCTCTAAAATAGCGGCTACATACCCGAGGCTAAGCGGAGGTATGACCCCCAAATGCTCTTTTGCCTCCCTAAGAGAAACAGGGTCTTCGCTTTTTTGGTATGAAGGAAAAATTAACGCTACTCGTATTCCAGTCAAGGCTGACATAAAGGTACCTTAGATTAAAAAAATATTTTAATTCAGTCTTTCATAAACTAAAAGTCTGTCCGATCCAGCCATAGGTATTTCTTGCACTAGCTTAAATTTATTTTTACATGATTCAAAAATGCGCATTGCTTCAATTATTTCCTTTGATACTTCTTTTGAATTAAGCGCGGAATATACCTCAAGACTTTTATAATAGTCAGTAGTATAGAGTATAAAATCCTTGTTTAAAAAATAACTCTCATTAACGCCTTGACTTATCAGGGTCTCTCCGCCTCCTGAAAGACAACCCAAAAGATTGACAGTTCGTATCTTAAGTTTATTAAATGCTGCTGCCTCTACCAGTAAAGACTCTATGGCCATCCCATCCCTGGAAAGCGATAATACAAGAACGTTTACTTCTGGTTTTTTAAAAGCGATAATAACTGGATAAACCTTATGAAACACTGTTTGGAAATTGCCTATCAGCTTTTTCACGTTCGTTATTCTACCAAGGAAAGGATCGCTTGCAAATGATGTCCCTGCCCCATAACACAAGAAAAGATGTTGGGCAGTAATAAAAAACACCAATATGATAATAAAAATGTGTTTTATTAGTTTATTATGTACCCCCGTTTCCACTACGATAGACATAATCAAAGCTACGGCAGATAAACAGGGAACAGTGAAATAGCTTTCCTTCGCGGGCCAAAGCATTGTGAAGAATAGGTAGGGAACCAACAGCCATAGAAGAATTAATCCTTTATCCCGAATACGAAAAAATAAGAAAAAAATTAAACATAAGATAAATAAGATGCTTAAAACCGGAAATAACTGATCATGTATTAAAAAATCTATGTATATGAAATTCACATGTTCTCTCCATCCCAGAATATTTCTAAAATTATAAGAACCACTGTAGCCATGGAATGTCCTAGCTCCCTGTGGAAGATACCAGAATAAAAGAAGCACGCCGCAAACAATGCCTGCTAATGATAAATTAATTAATCTAACTTTGGATAATCTATTTGGCCCCTTCGTATCTTCAGTGATCATCTTATAAAGTAAATAAATTAAAGGGCCGATCAAATATATCACTCCTGAGAATTTAGTTAGACACAAAAGTCCGCTAGACACACCAAATAATAAAGAGTAGTAAGTATTGGAAAAATAATTTGAATAAATCAAGAAGGTTATCACAAGAGTACTTAATGCCATCAACATAACAGGAATATGGTACACCTGGGAATATCCATATACTCCCGGTATCATAGAAACCAGAAGGCAAGCCAGAATCCCTGCATTTTTATTACACATTCTCTTGCCTATAAAGTAGACTGATGTCAATAAAATCAATATAGATAAAGTGTTCGAAAGTATGGCTACGCTTTTTGCACAACCGAATAAAAAATAAAAAGGTATTGTAGTAAGAAAATATAACGGTCCGTCGGGTGCATAACGAAAAGAGACGGATAGGTCCGGCGTGATTCCGGAATGAAAAAATTCCCTGATCGCGTAGAAATACTCTAAGCTGACAGCATAACTCTTTGACTCCAGAATAGAAACCGGCAAAGCCGACAAATTATGTTTTACTAAAATTATGTAATTGCTAACGAAATGAAATCCTACGATTAGTATAATAAGTAAACTTACCCCGTATTTTTCGATACAGTCGCCAAAAAATTTATAAAAACTTCTTGCCATTTAATTACCTATCATTTACCGCATTTTGTATCATTATCTATTAATAAGATAGCGATGATTTATAAAATGACCCATATCTTTCTTTTATACTTAAAGCAAATCCATAATATACATAACGCAGATATTCATCATTAACAGATGGATTTATTAAGGCTTTGAAGATGTGATCTTCTCCAAAAGTAAGATGCCCGATAACTAGCCCTAGTCCCGTGTAAAAAATTTCCGGTTTCATTTGGTTATGCAGTATAACATTATTAACAATGTTCTTAATTTCTTCATCCTGATAGACAGTGAATCCCCGGAAGTATTCCGCTATTATCTCATAGTATATATACTCCCTTATTTTTTCTTCAACGACTTTATTCCGAAACCAGACTGAAAAACTTCCATCTTGATACAAAATAGCCAGATGACTGGCTACTGATGAATAAATATTATTAATATATTCATCGCTCACATCTCGCAAAGATTTTCTTTGAAATATATCAGTAACCGTACTTTTAACAATCCCCTGATATACGCACTCTAAATCATCAGTCTCAAATTTATTGCCTATATATTTTAGAACATATAATTTCTTTCCGCTATTCAGATTAGCGGCTATTACCCGACCCAAATCGATAAGGAAATAATGCCTGTATTCTTTAGGCACTTGCCTAATAAAATCAATATTATCGATTAATTCCCTGGTAGACCTACGCATTAATGCGATTGCAATCCCTTCATAGAAAAAGTATTTACTCTTTTTGGGAACCAAAGTATCTGCCAGTTTATTTACAGCAGATATATCATACCCCTCTAGATAATCTCCGATATTTAATCCGACAAGAAGATAATACAATGGTTTTTTAGCCTCTTCCATCTGTGGATCATTGCTTATTTCGTTAAGCATTTTAATTGTAGTAGTAGTATTATATAAACGGGATAACCGGCTGGTAAAAATTGTCCATAGTTTTTCATCAAGCTGTGCTGCGCTGGAAAGATTAACCATATCGTTATCTAAAAAATTACTTATTTCCTTTTTATTATGCATATAAGCTAATCGCGCGGAAAATCCTTTTACCGCCAAAGAATTAATTCTATTCTCAGCATGATGAGGTACTACTAATAAATTATAATAATTAATTGATCCGGCGATTAAAATCAAAATAGAGAAAGCTGAAACAACTAGAAATTTCATCAGGTACAAACCTTCTTTCCTGCCTGGAAAGAGATTAACGATACTAATAGCCGTTAAAGCAAATAAAAATGGAAAAAGATGGAAAAAACGCCCCTCCAGACCTAACAACAAATATTCTGCCCCTACCTCTTTACTGTTCAATATTGATACGAAATTTCCGCCGAGAGGCAGATACAACATGCTCCATGCACAAATAAAAAAAGTAATATAGACAACTATAATAAGTGACTTTAAATGGTCTACAGGCAGGGTATATTTGGCGCCGCGAGAAATTAATTTTTTACAAATCTGGAAATAATAATTCCACTTTGATAAAATAAGCGTAATAAAAGCGCTAATTACGATAAAATACAAAAGCAAACCGAGGTTGGTTTCTCCGGATAATCCGATGATGATTTTTCCAAGCATATACGCTACTCTGGAGAGGGAGTTTGAAAGCAAAATTTGGATAATATTCAAGTTATGCAATTTTATGCCATTGAAATTATGAGTTATATTGTAGATTATCCATGGGAGCAGGCCGATGATTAATCCGGCTAAAAAGATATAGAAATAGGCTTTAAAGAATATTTTTTTATCAAGCAAAAACCAAAAAACCATCAACGTAAGAACCATTAAAAGACATTGATAATCAAAATAAATTCCAAAGCCGCAGATAAAACCGAAAATCGTAAAAAGCGCAGCCATTTTCTTCAGGATGAATTTACTTTGATAGTTATCATAGTTATCTTTATTTAAAAAAATCCCGAAGAAACACAATAAGCCGAGGACACTAAACAGGACAGATTCCGCGTGGGACCCGATAGTAAACATAGAAAACCTGTAATAATTAGCGGGAGATAAAATATATAGTACAGAAAAAATAATAGCGACATAACGATTGAAGTATCTCTCCAGTAATAAAAAGAAAACCGTAAATATTAATACAGCAAAAAAGATTGAAACAAGTACCAGTGAAAAAAGGCTATCGCCAAAAATAAAGAAAAATAAAGACGCAAGATATGCGACAACTACGGACCCGCCTTCGCCGGGAAGGTAAGGGTTATTAAAGATACTCCTCCAGCCCGCTCCGTCTAATAAATCTTTAGCCATATATCCACGATATAAACCTTCAAAGTGATAAAATTGCCAACCCTGCGTAAATAACGCATATAATCTGGTGGATAACAGGGCTAGAAGAAACAAGGGGAATAGAACGTTTTTTCTATTAAAAAGCTCTTTAATCATTAAAGGCAAGACTTTATCATTACGGCGCGGGTTATTTTAATACAATTCAAGCAATATTTGCTCTTATTTGGATGAAACCTTACGACTTCTCCTCCTCACCTTCTTTAAAAAAACAGTTCACCATATTGTTGCAATTAATTGTGCAATTATGCATTTTTTGCCTCATCTCGGCAGACTGTTCGGAAAACCACAACTTCCCAATATCATCTTTTTTGATATTTCCAACCGGTTTCATAAAACAACAAAGAGATATATCGCCGGAAGGATTAACGTTAATAACATAATCTCCTGCGTAGCAGGCTGCCTTTCGGGCGCGGATATCCGGGCGGGCAAAATAAGTCTTGAATATTACAAGCTGCATCGCAAAATTATGAATAGGATACCCGGCGTTACGCAGGCTGATCAATTCATCTATAGTCCGGTGGATCGCAGGGATATCCTTTGGCCAGAGAAAACCATATTTGCCTTCTTTATACCAGCTGTCGGGTAGAGGCACAAAAAAAGGTTTAGCGATAGCCTGAAAATAAATCCCGCTTAAGAAT
>JAHKAP010000022.1 GCA_018825985.1 Candidatus Omnitrophota bacterium | reverse complement strand
TCTATAACACAGCGCACAATTCGCTCAAAGAACGCTAGCCCACCACCAGTTTTTTGTATAGTAATTTCGCTAATCTGGAATTCATTCTCGTTCATGTGTTCCCCAAGCAAAATTCCTCCAATTTCTCGCGACCCAGCTTTTTCGAGTTCCGCTTTTATTCTGTTTGATATTTCGCCTGGAACGATCACATTCATTTTTTCTCGTTCTTTCGAACTAAATCTTCTAAGAATTTCCTATCTTCATCAGTAAACTCACTCATGGTATCTACATTTGACTTAAGATCTTTCCAATTACTACAATCAATTGGAATTATGTCTAATGGGCATTTAAAAACCCACCAGCGTCCAAGTCCAATCAAATAAGTTTGATATTTATATTCGTAATTTCCCAACAAGCAATCAAGACCTATTCGTGCCACATTGTAAGCTATCATAGAGACGTCTGCATCTGAAGCTACCATAATCTTTCCCTGTTGATCTTCCGAAGCGTAATGCATAACTTTTTTAGACTCAGGGAAAGGATTCTCAATACAAAATTGGTTAAAGGCAGCTCGGATAACTTCAGGGAATGGATCCTTATCTGGCAAATATCGCGCTATCAAACCACCCTTTCCCCCCTCAAAAACACCCATCCATAAGAATGGCTTCTTTTCTCGTTTAACAACAGATGATATCAAATTAAAAACACGATCATTAGCTGTGGCGTCGATAATCAAATCACATTGAGCTATTTTAATTAAACACGTATCTAAGTTTAAATTTGACTCTTGGCCAGTAAGATTTATTTCACTAATGCTGATTTCAACATTTTTAGCGATTTTTTCGATCAATCTTTTAACGACTTTTGTCTTATGTTCTCCGACATCTTCCCAATGCAAAACATGACGCTCAATATTATGAGGTAAAAAGATATCGTAATCAACCAAGTGAAACTTTTTAACCCCTATCCTAGCTAAGGTATCGGCTATCTTGCTTCCGACAGAGCCTAACCCGATAATACATACTTTTTTGTTTAGAATTAGCGCATTATCATATATTGGGATTTCCGAGAGATTATCATAAATTGTACATAAATGATAAATTTTATTGCTATCAAATGAAATGTAAAAATTAATTGCCTTGCCACCGCTTGACAAACAAATACCTGATACTTTTCTCTGCTCAATAAATCGTTTCAGTTCACTTGTAATATTATTTCGGTCGAATCCAACAGATGCAATAACATCCATTAGTTTATCAAAAGTATCAACAGACTTTAATGAAGAGTCCACGAAAGAAGGGTGTGACAGAAACAATCCGTCATGTAAATCTTTGGTATCGTCTCTCCCATTTAGGTTGGATGGAATAAGCATATCAATCCATAAATTATTAAGCTCTTTACAACCAATCTCATGAATCATTGCAACAAGCGAATCTGGGAGCCAATTTAATGAATACTTTATTACTTTAATACCCGCAGCCTCGCTTTTACTTATATGCTCTAATAATGTCTTTGTAGCTAAATAACGGCAATATCGTCCCCGTAGTTCCTGACCGATCTCTAAAGAATGGCGAGAAGGAGCTACGATTCTTTCGCTGTTATTTTGTTGTACATCTACAGGATTCTCGCTCGATAGTAATTTATACATGCTAATGACCATTTCTGCGCCAGTCACAGAAGAAACCCAGTTATCAGGCCCCCACTCTAGACATAGTGATCCATTATCTCCATATTGATGGGTACTCCATCTACGCGCTGGTAACTGCGGAAAGACTATCGGAGGAGCATCGGGGAAATGTTTCGGATAAATTATCTTGGCCTTGTATTCAGAATTGGCAACATTTATTACTACATAAACGCATAGCTGTTGATCTTCAATTGCCCAGTCTAATCCACATAACCAGCTCTTATTGGCCTTTAACGCGTTAAATGCTTCGCGTTCTCGGCGTAGAATTTCAGGATTCGATAAAAACCATAATTCCATTTAAGCAAATTTTCCTGGTTTGTTTGGCACTAAGGGTTTATCGGGAAAAGATAAACCTGCTGGCACAAAAGCCTTGTTTAAAAGTGACTTTCCAGACGTGTCTTCTTCTGGCACAGGAAAATCCCTCCCAAACTGTTTCTTTAACAGCTGACATGCTTTTTTTTCACTTGGCTCGTTCTGAGCTTGGTGTAAAACATTCAATAAATTATTAAAACGGTTTTTTAATTTCTCCATATCAGCATCACTTATTTTCGCAAACAAATCCTCAAACTCTGGTGTCGGTTTTTTAATGCTAATACGCCCAGTAGTCAAAGATACTGAATTACAAATACGCACCAAGGCCGCAACGTCATCCGGTTTACCATTATTAATTACCTTAGCCCCTAAAGTTCTATTGATTAGAAGAATCCATGCTAAACCGGAAAGTTTAGCATCTGATTCAACTGGCATAAACTCATCATCCCATCGACGAATATATCTAACAACTCGCCTAAACTGATTTGTCTTAGTTGCAGAATCTTCCGTTTCTTCATAATTTGCTATTACTTTTTCAAAAAAATCCAATAAACCGATTGGATTCGCATCTCGCCATCCATTTTGTTTGTGAGCCAACTTGTGAATTTCTGATCCCAAATTATTTTTGTAGACAGCGTATGCTACTAAATCGACATGATACCCATCTTTGTAGATTACTCGAGTACAAGGCCCCCTTGATTCGACTTTCTCTGTATGCTCTTTCGTAGCATTGTGTAACCACTCACGAACATCTGAAGCTGCATAATTATTCTCATGGATATCGAATCTCAACCCCACATCAATGTCATAATCCAATTCTTCAATTGGCTTGACCCCGGTCTTCATTATGTAACTGCCCTGAAGCATTGATTGAAATAACGGTTTTTTCTCTTCTTTAAGATAATTCTTAATTCGATCTAAAATAATATCCCTTTTTTCAGCTAATGTTTTATTGAGATCATAATCCATTCGGATCTCTTTGTGGAATTGTTCAAAGTATTTCTGGACATCTGCCATAATTATCTCCTTCTTAAGAAATGACCTGCAAATTTGAAAAAATATCTTTAACCAATGCTAAATCTCCTGGATCATTACCCGAAACTTTGCTATGCACAGCATCCGCATCCGTACGTGCCAATTCATTTAAAGTTTGAATGGCCACCTTATCTGCCCTATCGATATTAATAGCGCTATATTGTTCAGGCGATTTATTAGTTTGCTCTAAACGCACAAATCGACTAACCAGACCTAACTTATTTAATGAAGAGCAGAGAAAATTTGTAGCGTTGGTATAGCCAAACGATTGTGAAGAAAGCGACATTTCAACAATATTCACACCACCGCGCCAGTTCAAAAGTCCCCAATTAGGATTCTCAATTGAATATGGGTCTCCCGAAGGACGATCACAAGTTCCAACTGATAGAATATCTAACTGATGATTTTTTAAATCAATCATGCCTAATGCCTCAATTAATCCAATTAATGATGGATTATTTGCCCAAAGGCCTCCATCTACAAAATTATCCCGAATCTTGCTATCGTCGGGATTATTAAACTGCGCAACAGGGAAAAAGATTGGTGCAGCAGCAGACGCCATACAAACGTCAACCAGAGTATAGTTGTTATCTCTATGCTTTCCTTGATTGTGTGGCGTTTTAAAAACCCATGCCTTATAAGTCGCAGCATTAACACTGGGAACACACAAAGCAATGCCTCTCTTTTCATAAAGCTCTTTAACTGTCATTGTCCCAAACGTCGCCAGCAAAACTTCTCTAAGCTTAGATGCATTTGCGGACGGTTTTTTTATATACTTACACACCCACACTAGAAAACTTAAAGCCCGTTTTTCCGACGGCATTGAATCAACAAATATTTTGTCTCCATTATCGATATATAAAGATTGTATCTTGTTAATGGGAATCCCTGCTGCCAGCCCACATGCCAAAATCGCTCCAGTGCTTGTCCCGCAAATAAGATCGAATGCCTTACCTACATCGGGAGACTCTTTCGAAAATCGAGGATCAAACCTATAGGCGAGAGTAGATAACAATGTTGCTGCGTAAAGGCCACGCATACCTCCACCATCTATACATAAAACTCGGAATGTTTTTTTCATCAAGCTACTCCTCTTAAAAAATGGAAATTCCTCTTTCAACAAAACTAAGATATTCCCGCTGATTAAAAATAATATGATCCAGGACTACTATTCCCAAAATCTTCCCGGCTTGGGCTATCTGTTTGGTAACCGCGATATCTTCCTCTGACGGATCGAGCGATCCGGCTGGGTGATTATGCGCAAGGATGATCGCGGATGCCCGATCAACCAAAACATCAGCGAATACTTCCCTCGGGTGAACATGACTACGGTCAGCAAGCCCAATCGTAACAACTCGAGTATTTAATATCTCATTCGCACCATTTAGGGAAACGCAAAGAAAGTGTTCTTGTTTTCGGTCAGCATAATGCCGTAAAAGTGGGACGACATCTGAGGGCTTCTCAAAAGTTATGCCGTCCTTTT
>JAHKAP010000021.1 GCA_018825985.1 Candidatus Omnitrophota bacterium | reverse complement strand
CGTGGTAATTAAGTAACTAGTCACAGGTTTCCCGCTATGCGCAAAAGTTCTCAAGCGGGATTTCGCCACGAGTAGTTGATTGGGGTGGCTCATCAAGTCCTGTCGCCCCGAAATTTAAAATAAAACAATGGAAGAAGCGCATACCGATATTGAGCGCCGGGAATTTGTTAGAATTGATTATACCGTGCCCTTGGCATATAAAGTATGTAAGCAGGAAACCCTGTCCAAAATATTGGAGGGGTATACCGTTGACATAAGCCAATCAGGATTGCAGTGTAACCTAAAAGACTGGGTGAATATCAATGATATTTTATGGCTGTCCTTTGAAAAAAGTATCTTGCGTATATTCGAAGAGCTGGAAAAAAGAAGCCTTATCTATCAAAGCGGAGTAATTGGCAAAGTCGTTAGGATAATGAACAATGAAAACGGCTCATATAATGTCGGCTTACAGTTTTTAACCAGGGAAGAAAAAATATAGGATGGAGAAACCTAAAATTGCTGTTATAGGCGATGGAGGATGGGGCACTACCTTAAGCCTTCTGCTTAATAAAAAAGGGTTTAAGGTCACAATATGGTGCGCTTTCAGCGAATACGCTGCTTATTTGGACAAGAAAAGGATTAATACTAAATTTCTGCCTAAAATCAGAATTCCCCGCGAAATAACAATTACTAGCGATATCGAAACTGCAGTTGCGCGCAAAGACCTGATCATCTTAGCGGCGCCGTCGCAATACATGCGCCAAGTCCTAAAAAGGATTAAAAAAATAGATTTTCCAAAAAAAGCAATTTATCTTAGTGTTACCAAAGGAATAGAAATAAATACGTTAGAAAGAATGACATCGGTCATCCGGGATGAATTAGGAAATGTAGCGGGTGCGGTATTATCCGGTCCAACCATAGCCCACGAAGTTGCCTATGGCGTGCCGACAACAGTTGTGGTAGCCGCATCCAATTCAAAGCTTTGTAAATACCTCCAGGATATTTTTATGTGTGAAAGTTTCAGGGTGTATACCTCTTCGGATATCATCGGGGTAGAACTGGGAGGGAGCATAAAAAATGTTATCGCTATTGCCTGCGGCATATCAGACGGATTAGGATTCGGCACAAACACCAAGGCTGCTCTTTTATCCAGAGGCCTGGCAGAGATATCTCGGCTAGGGGTTGCTATGGGAGCTAAACTGAAAACTTTTAGCGGCATTAGCGGCCTAGGTGACCTAGTAACAACCTGTATCAGCCCTTACAGCCGGAATAGATACGTAGGAGAACAAATCGGAAAAGGCATATCTCTTGAGCAGTTAAATAAAACTATGCAGATGGTTGCCGAGGGCGTACCCACAGCAAAATCTACTTACGCCTTAAGCAAAAAATATAAAGTAGCTATGCCAATTATAAGGGAAGTTTACCTTGTTCTTTATAAAAATAAATCTCCTAAAGACGCGGTCAGGTATTTGATGACTCGTCAGAAAAAGGCGGAATAATATCGCGGGAGTGATAGAGCGTCGTGGCAATGGTAGAACAATGATATTGCGAGCGTAGTTCAATGGTAGAACAATAGCCTTCCAAGCTATATATGTGAGTTCGATTCTCATCGCTCGCTATTGAGTTATGCTCAAAACGGGATTATCGTATTCTACTTAAAGGGGACAAAACATGGATCAAGAAAAAAGGTATTCTCTGCGCATAAAAAAGCAAGTAGACACCCAATACCGTAATTTAGTTGATGATAAAGAGGTCTGGGTCACGTTATCGGTCAGAAATATCAGCGAGGCCGGGGCTTGTGTTTTGATTGACAAGTTTCCATTAATAGGAGAGGAGATTTTATTACGCTTAAGAACGCCTTTAAATCCTAACAAATGGTTCCGGATCAATACTAAAGTCATAGACGTAGATATATTTATGAAAAAAACATACTTGGCTAGATTAAAATTTATAGACCTAAAGGACGAGTATCAAGAACAGCTTAAAGAATATGTGGATTTTTATCTGAAACGGGGGAAGCACCAATGAAAAAAATTAACGTAGGGATTATCGGATTTGGGAATGTAGGTTCAGGGGTTGTCAAGATTTTGCAAGAGAGAAACAGCCTATTATCCCAAAAGGTGGGTTTAGGGATACAGGTAAAAAGGATCTCTGATATAGACCTCCTGTCCAAACGCAATGTCCGTATCGATAAAAATATTCTGACTAAAGATGCGTTAGATATTATTAACGATCCTCAAATAGACATTGTAGCTGAATTAATAGGCGGAATACACCCGGCCAAAGAGTATATTTTAGGGGCTCTTAAAAAAGGGAAGAACATTGTTACAGCTAACAAGGCTTTGTTGGCCCTTCACGGAAAAGAATTATTCGCCAGCGCATCAGATTGCGGCAAAAATATTTATTTTGAGGCTTCTGTAGGAGCAGGCATACCGATCATAAAATCGCTTAAAGAAGGGCTGGTAGCAAACAGGTTCAGCAATATTTATGGAATAGTCAACGGCACCTCCAATTTTATCCTCTCCCAGATGTCAAATAATAACTGCTCATTTAACGAAGCCTTAAAAGAAGCTAAAGCGAAGGGTTTTGCTGAAAAGGATCCGACCCTGGATATTGAAGGTATAGATTCAGCCCATAAACTGGTGATACTTACTTATTTGTGTTTCGGGAAGCTGATCAGCTTGGACGATGTATATATAGAAGGCGTGTCTCGCATATCCCTGGCTGATATTAATTATGCCAAGGAATTAAACCTATGCGTAAAATTACTGGCTATTGCCAAAAAAGACGGCGATAGTTTGGGAGCCAGAGTTCACCCAACTTTAATACCTAATGAACATATGCTGGCCTCGGTTGATGAAGTGAATAACGCTATTTATGTATCTTCGGACCTGGCAGGAAACCTCTTATTCTACGGCCCGGGAGCCGGTCAATTATCCGCAGCCTCAGCCGTAGTCTCGGACATAGTCGATCTTACCAATGATATTAAAGCTGGATTATTCAGGTCTACTCTGAATATTATCCCGGATAAATCGATAAAAAGGTTGTCTAAAATAGACGAAATACAAAGCCGGTATTATATCCGACTGATGGCCCTGGACAAACCCGGCGTGTTAGCTAAAATATCCGGAATATTGTCCAAGTTCGGGATCAGCATTGCTTCAGTAACCCAAAAGGAACGAAGAAAAACTCAGAGCGTGCCTATAGTAATGATAATCCATGAAGCTAAAGAAAAGAACTTAAGGGAGGCTCTTCAGATTATTGACCGCTTGGATATTATTAAAGAAAAGTCCGTAGCTATCCGGATGGAGAAAGCATGAGATCAGATAAGGCATATAAAGGACTGATAAATAAATATAAGAAGTATCTTCCGGTAACCTCAAATACTCCGGTGATTACCCTTAACGAAGGCAATACTCCTTTAATTTATGCCCCATATTTAAGCAAATTATTAGGTAAGTATTCTGAGGTTTATTTAAAATACGAAGGATTAAACCCGACCGGCTCATTTAAAGATCGGGGAATGACCCTGGCAATATCAAAATCCTGCGAAGAAGGATCTAAGGCGGTAATGTGCGCATCAACCGGAAACACTTCCGCATCCGCTGCTGCCTACGCAGCCAGGGCAGGAATTAAATGTATCGTGCTTATACCCAGCGGAGCGATCGCCTTAGGAAAATTAAGCCAGGCCTTGATTCACGGAGCAGTTGTTTTAGCCGTAGACGGAAACTTTGATGACGCCCTTGAACTAGTAAAAGAAATTACCGCTAAATACCCTATAACTTTGGTTAATTCGCTTAATCCTTTCCGGATAGAGGGGCAAAAAACAGCCAGCTTTGAGATCTGTGATTTTCTGGCTGATTCCCCTGATTACCAGGTCATGCCTGTAGGAAACGCCGGCAATATTACTGCCTATTGGAAAGGCTATAAAGAATACAAGAAAATAGGTAGGACCTCAAAATTGCCCAGGATGCTTGGTTTCCAGGCCGAAGGCTCGGCCCCGATTGTAAAAGGACACACGATCAAAAACCCGCAAACTTTAGCCACAGCCATAAGGATCGGTAATCCCGCCAGCTGGAAACAGGCAGAAGAGGCCCGCGATGAATCAAGGGGGCTTATTGATATGGTGTCGGATCGCGAAATAATCGAAGCTTATAAATTATTGGCCACAAAAGAAGGCGTATTTGTTGAACCGGCATCTGCGGCTTCTATTGCCGGCCTATTAAAACTGGTCAAAAAAAGTTATTTTAAGCGAGGCTGCCTTCAAAGAATAACTTGCATTCTCACAGGGCATGGACTAAAGGATCCGGACAGGGCAATTAAAAGCATTAAACCGCCGAAAATAATAAAGCCCAGTTTAAGGGCGATATTAAAAGAAATAGGGTATTAGCCGAATGAGTTTAAGGAATAAACGCATTTTAATAACGGCTGGGCCGACCTGGATAGCTATAGATAAAGTCAGAGTAATCAGCAACACCGCAACAGGCGCTACCGGAAAGTTATTGGCTAATCAGTTTTCAAATAAAGGGGCTAAAGTTACTCTGCTAATAAACGCAGAAAACAAATGCTGCCTGAACAAAAAAATAAGGATTCTGCCGTTTCAGTTCTTTGGCCAGCTTAATGAATATATTCAAGATGAGTTATCGCGCCGGACGTACGACATATGTGTTCATTCGGCAGCGGTATCCGATTATAAACCGGTTAAGATATCGACAGGAAAAATTAGTTCAGACAGAAAACTCCTGCGCCTGGGCCTGAAACCTACGCTCAAGATAATTAACCGGATAAAAAAAATCGATAGTTCTTTATTCCTGGTTGGTTTTAAATACGAACCGGATAAGAATAAAGATACCCTGATCCGGGAAGCTAGAAAACTAATGGATAATTCAAAAGCGGATATTGTTGTTGCCAATACATCAGGAAAGAATGGTTACCGAGCGTATATCATAAGAAAAAATAGGGTATTTTACGGGCCGCTTAGGAATAAACCAGAAATGATTAAAAATCTTCTAAAGGCAATAAACAGCTCTTTTAGCTTAAAGAAAACGTTACAACAAGCAAATTAAGGATTATAATATAAATTATGAAATACATCGTCTTAGTCCCGGATGGAATGGCTGATTACCCCGTAGCGGAGCTGGGTAACCGAACACCTCTGGAAGCTGCCCGCACTCCCAATATGGATTATATCGCCAGGCAGGGTAGGCTCGGCCGGGTAAAAACTATACCCGATAATATGATACCGGCCTCGGATGTGGCAAATATATCTATTCTTGGATATGACCCTAAAAGATATTATACCGGCAGAGGTCCTCTTGAGGCGGCAAATTTAGGTATTGAAATGGAGTATGACGATGTAGCCTTCCGCTGCAACCTGGTTACAATCGCCAATGATATCATGATCGATTACAGCGCCGGGCATATCAGCTCAAAAGAAGCATCTGTCCTGGTCAAGGCGATCGACCGGGAATTAGGCAATGATAAATTTAAATTCTATCCCGGTATAAGTTACCGCCATTTATTATTAGTAAAAAAAGGAGCTGATCAACAGCTCGAAAATATAAACTGCTCTGCCCCGCATGATATAACCGACCTTAATATTGCCAAGCATCTTCCTAAAGGTAAAAACAGCGAAATCATAATCGACTTAATGCGCGGCTCCCGAAAGGTCCTTGAGGCCCACGAAATAAATCATGTTAGAATTGACCTTAAAGAAAATCCGGCAAATATGATCTGGTTATGGGGCCAGGGTAAAAGACCGGACATGCCCAAATTTAGCGAAAAATACCAGGTCAGCGGAAGCGTGATATCCGCGGTTGATCTGATCAAAGGCCTGGGCAGAATCATCGGACTAAATGTTATTAATGTTGCCGGAGCTACCGGATATTACGATACTGATTACAAAGCCAAAGCCAACGCCGCCCTTAGATCATTGGAAGACCATGATTTTGTTTTTGTACATGTGGAAGCGCCTGATGAAGCCGGGCATAACGGAGACCTACGCGAAAAGATAACCGCTATTGAAAGATTTGACCAGCTGGTCGTAGGGACAATATTAGAAGCCTTTAAACGTAAAAAGAATTTCAAGATCATGATCCTGCCTGATCATGCCACCCCAGTGTCCTTGAAAACCCATACCTCCGACATTATATGCTTCGGTATTTTCGGGAAAGGAGTCATGGGCAGAGGGTTTTTGAATTACAGCGAAAAAGAAGCGGAAAAATCCGACCTTTATTTTGATAAAGGCCATGAATTAATGGATTATTTTATTAAATCCTAAAAAGCCACGGAGCGACCTATGGATGATAGAAGAAAATTTTTCAGGGCGGGGGTTCCGCGAGATAAATTAATGTGCAAGATAATCGAGCCCGCAAGCATATCTACGAACAAAGAATTCTCTATTTTAAACATAAGCGTAATGGGGATAGCTTTTGAAAACGACGATAAGATCGATCATGATAATGTAAGGCTGGCAATAAAGTTTCCTTTTACGTCCTACGATGACGCCGCTTTCGTCTGGGGAAGAGTGGTATATTCAAATAAAATGCTAAACAAAGACAAATACCTTATCGGTATAGCCTTTATACGGAAAAAGCGGAGCTATAAATAATGAAAAAGTTGATCGTGCAAAAATTTGGAGGTTCTTCGGTTGCAAACGCCGAACGTATTCAAAATGTTGCTAAACGGGTGGCTGGCTATAAAAAAGACGGCCATGATTTAGTCGTGGTGGTGTCGGCTTTAGGAGACACTACCGATGAATTGATTAAACTGGCAAATCAGATCAGTAATGATCCCCCGGAGCGGGAAATGGACATGCTTTTGTCTACCGGAGAACAGATATCGGTGGCTCTGCTGGCGATGGCGATCCACAAGCTCGGATTTAAGGCCATTTCTTTTACCGGCGCGCAAGTTGGAATTATCACCGACAAAAACCACACTAAAGCCAGAATTATTAAAATCAACGCGGACAGGATCCGTCAGGCCCTCAAAGAAAACAAGATCGTAATCGTGGCTGGATTCCAGGGAATAACCATTGATGAAAATATTACTACTTTAGGAAGGGGGGGATCTGACCTTACGGCAGTAGCCTTAGCTAAGGAATTGAACGCCAATGAATGCGAGATATATACGGATGTTGAGGGGATATATACTACTGATCCCCGAATCGAACCCAAGGCCAAAAAAATAAAATCTATAACTTTTGATGAAATGTTGGAGATGGCTTCTTTAGGAGCTCAGGTAATGCAGCCTCGCTCAATAGAGGTCGCAAAAAAGTTCAATGTCCCGATACACGTTCGTTCGTCATTATCATTAAAACCCGGAACCATGATCGTTAAGGAGGTAAAAATAATGGAAGACGCGCTTATTACCGGCGTAACCCTGAATAAAAATGAGGCCAAGATCACTATCTGTGATGTCCCGGATAAGCCGGGCGTGGCGGCCAGGATATTTAAAGAACTCTCTAATAGCGGAATCAGCGTAGATATGATTGTTCAGAACGTGAGCCATACCCGTAAAACCGATATCTCTTTTACCGTGCCCAAGCCGGATTCATCCAAAACAATCCGCCTGGCTAAAAAAACCGCCCGGGTGATTGGCTGCGGCGAAGTACTGGAAGATACGAATATCGCCAGAGTTTCAATTGTAGGCGTTGGCATGAAATCCCACCGGGGAGTGGCTGCGGCTATGTTTGAAACACTGGCTGAAAATAAAATTAATATTGAGATGATCTCTACTTCCGATATAAGCATCTCCTGTATTATCCAGAAAAAATTCGCTGAAACTGCAGTTAGGCAGATCCATAAGAAATTCGGTTTAGGTTAATACAGCTATCTGGAGCGTATAAATGCGTAAAATCGATATTTATGACACAACCTTAAGAGACGGATCGCAGGGCGAAGGCATATCTTATTCAGTCAGCGACAAAATGCGTATCGCCGAAGAATTGGATCTTCTGGGGGTAGATTATGTCGAAGGGGGCTGGCCAGGCTCAAACCCAAAAGATATGGAATTCTTTTTAAAGATGTCCAAAAAGAATTTTAAAAAAGCCAGTTTGACCGCTTTCAGTATGACCCGCAGGCCCAATATCAAGGCATCTCAGGATGCTAATATCAAAAGCCTGATTAAATCCCGAGTTAAAATCATTACTATAGTCGGTAAAACCTGGGATCTTCACGTTGCTGATGTGCTGAAAGTAAGCCTGGATGAAAACCTGGAGATGATCAAAGATACTGTATCTTTCCTGGTATCCAGCGGGCTGACTGTTTTTTATGATGCCGAACATTTTTTTGACGCTTACAAAGCAAACAAGGAATACGCTTTAAAAACTATCGCTTGCTGCCAGGAAGCCGGAGCGAAAGCCGTAGTGCTTTGCGATACTAACGGAGGAACATTAACCTCGGAGATCTTCCGGATAATCAGCCAAATCCGGCCATTAGTTAAAGTCAGCCTGGGGATCCATTGCCATAATGATTGCGGCCTGGCTGTGGCTAATACGATCGCGGCTATAGAAGCCGGAGCGGATATGGTTCAAGGAACGATTAATGGTTATGGCGAAAGATGCGGCAACGCCGACCTGATCCCGGTTATCGCTAACATCAGGATAAAATTAGGTCTTAAGGCTTTAGACGAAGATAAATTAAAAGAATTAACCAAAATATCCCATTTTGTCAGCGAAATTAGTAATATGAAACAACGAGATGATCAGCCTTTTGTAGGAGCTTCGGCATTTGCCCATAAAGGCGGAATGCATATTAACGCGGTAATAAAAAATCCGTTAGCCTACGAACATTGCGAACCGGGGATAGTCGGCAACCGCAGAAGGTTCCTGGTGTCGGAATTAGGAGGAAAAACCGGAATATTGCTTAGGGCCAAGGATTTGGACTTTGATCTGAGCAAAGAAAACCCTCAGACTCAAAAAATTCTTAAATTGATCCAGAACCTGGAGCACCAGGGGTATCATTTTGAAGCGGCCGAAGCTTCCTTTGAGCTCCTGATGAAAAGAGCGCTTAAAAAATATAAAAAATTTTTTGAATTACAAGGATTCAGAATAGTAATCGAAAAGATCTCCGATAAAAAGATTACCTCGGAAGCAATTATTAAATTAAAGGTTAAGGGCAAATTAGAACATACTGCTGCTGAAGGTGACGGTCCAGTCAATGCCCTGGATAACGCGGTGAGAAAAGCCCTGAAAGATTTTTATCCTACCTTATCCAAGATGCACCTGGCAGATTTTAAAGTCCGGGTGCTGGATGAAAATGCCGGAACCGCGGCCAAGGTGCGGGTATTGATACAGTCCCAGGACGAAAAAGACGACTGGAATACTATCGGCGTACATGAAAATATTATCGAGGCCTCCTGGCAGGCGATGGTTGATAGCATTGAATATAAACTGCTTAAAGATAAAGTATCTTAAATGTCAGATCTCGTTAAGCTTTACAGCCCCAAAGAAACCGAAGATAGGTGGTATAAATTCTGGGAAGAAAATAACTTATTCGCAGCCTCGCCAAACCCTTCCAAAAAACCATTCACAATAGTCATACCTCCGCCCAATATAACCGGAATTTTGCATATGGGCCATGCTCTAAATAATACTATCCAAGATATCCTGATCCGTTATCACAGAATGAAAGGGGATGAGTCCCTATGGATGCCCGGGACCGACCACGCCGGTATCGCCACCCAGAACGTGGTAGAAAAATCAATTGCCAAAGAAGGCTTAAAGCGCGAGGATCTGGGCCGGGATAAATTTATCCAAAGGGTCTGGGTTTGGAAGGAAGAATACGGCTCAACCATTATCCGCCAGCTTAAAAAATTAGGATCGTCCTGCGATTGGCAGCGGATCCGCTTTACCATGGACGAAGAATACTCTAAATGCGTAATTGATGTTTTTGTCAGCCTTTACGAAAAGGGGCTGATCTATCAGGGCGACTATATTATTAACTGGTGCCCGCGCTGCCAGACCGCTCTCTCCGATGAAGAAGCCCCTCATCATGAATTACAGGGAAATTTATACTACCTTCGATACCCGCTTAAGGATAACCCGCAGGATGTCGTAATTGTCGCGACTACCCGGCCTGAAACAATGCTGGGTGACAGCGCGGTTGCGGTAAATCCCAAAGACAAACGCTACAAAAAACTGATCGGTAAAACTCTGGTCCTGCCCCTGCTTAACCGGGAAATAAAAATCATTGCCGACCCTATGGTTGACGCTAAATTCGGGACCGGAGCGGTAAAAGTTACTCCGGCTCATGACCCGAATGATTACGCTTTGGGTAAAAAACACAACCTGGAATTTATAAATGTGATGTATCCTGACGCCCGAATGAACCAAAATGCCGGGGATTATAAGGATATGGACAGGTTCGAGGCCAGGGAGGTCATCCTGGAGGACCTGAAAGAAAAGGGGCTCCTGGAAAAAATCGTCCCCCACGAATTATCCGCCGGGCACTGCTACCGCTGCCATACTATAATCGAACCATACTTATCCAAACAGTGGTTTGTGAAAATGAAACCGTTGGCTAAGCCGGCAATTGAAGTAGTTAAAAAAGGTAAAATCAAATTTTATCCCAGCCGCTGGTCAAAGGTGTACCTTAACTGGATGGAGAATATTCAGGATTGGTGTATTTCCCGCCAGATCTGGTGGGGTCACCGCATTCCGGTTTATTACTGTAAACCCTGTAAACAAATAATCGTGTCGCGGGCAAAGCCGGAGAAATGCCCGTCCTGCGGATCAAACGATATTTGTCAGGATGAGGATGTCTTAGATACCTGGTTTTCCAGCTGGCTCTGGCCATTTGCTACTTTCAGAAGTAAGGAGGATCTGAAATATTTTTATCCCACATCAACCCTGGTAACCGCTCCGGAGATCATCTTTTTCTGGGTAGCCAGGATGATCATGTCGGGACTAGAATTCCAGAAACAAATACCCTTTAAAGACGTTTATATCCATGGGACAGTCAGGGATGTTGAGGGAAAAAAAATGTCCAAATCACTGGGTAATGTCATCGACCCCTTAGAAATCATCAATGAATACGGGACCGATGCCCTTCGTTTCAGCCTGATCTCGATTACTGCTCAGGGCCAAGATGTATTCCTATCGAAAGAAAGATTTGAGCAGGGAAGGAATTTTGCCAATAAGATCTGGAACGCCTCCAGATTCATCCTGATGAACCTGGAGCCGGAAAATACTAAGGCTGACCTGTGCGTTTTCTTTAAAAAAGAAGAGCTGGATACGGTCAATCGCTGGATACTCAGCCGTTTTTACTCTACGATCAAACAGGCCTATAAACTACTGGATGGTTACCGCTTTAACGAAGCAATAAACTTGCTTTATCATTTCTTTTGGCACGAATTTTGCGATTGGTATTTGGAGATGATCAAGGCGGATATCAAAAAAACACATAACCAGATAGTGATGTACAAAATCCTGGAGAAATTTTTAAGAGTTTTACATCCTTTTATGCCCTTTATAAGCGAAGAAGTCAAACAAAAGCTTCCCGGCCAGAGCGGATCGATAATGGCCGAAAGATTGCCCCTTATCCAGGAACAGATCATTGACAAGAAAATCGAGAAAAAAATGGCTTTACTTTTTGAACTGATCACCACCATCCGGAATATGCGCGCGGAACTAGAAATACCTCCCCAGGCTCAAGTAGATCTGAAAATTTGCGCTTCAGATAAAACCACCAACGCTTTTATAAAACTTTTATCCGTCCATGTAAGAAATCTGGCCAAGATAAAAAACTTTACCCTGGAATCTGAGTATTGCCATGCGGCTGGCGAATTTGCCGCAGTTCTAAAAGATATGCATTTGGTCATCCCGCTGGCCGGGTTAATAGACATTGAGAAGTATAAACAAAAAATGACCGAAAGGATCAAAAAAACTGAATCTGATATAAAAAACAAAAAAACGATGCTGGGAAATGCCGATTTCATTAAACGCGCTCCCGCGCAAATAGTAGAAAAAGAAAAACAAAAACTATTAGAACTGAATGAAATTCTTAATAAACTGAAAGGAGTGATCCATGGCCTTGGATAAACTGGACCCCCGCAGGATAGATTGTATAGTTAAGCAGGCTCTGGTCGAAGACATCGGAAAAGGCGATATCACCACTCAACTGACCATCCCTAAAGATAAACACATTAAAGGAACGATATTAGCCAATGAAGATTGCGTAATCTGCGGATTGGATGTAATGGAAACTGTTTTTAAGACCGTTGATAAAAACGTTATATTCTCTGCTCTTATTAAAGAGGGGCATAAAATTAAAAAAGGCAAGGTCATTGGTAAAGTAGAAGGAAGGGCCCAGAGTATTTTGAGCGCTGAGCGGGTTGGATTAAATTTATTATCCCTGCTCTCATCGGTAGCCACCAAAACCAGGGAATATGTGGAAAAGATCGAACCTTTAAAGGTAAAGATCTCCGATACCCGCAAGACCATCCCGGGATTAAGGGAACTGCAGAAATATGCAGTAAGAGTAGGAGGCGGGCATAACCATCGTATGGGACTGGATGAAATGGTTTTGATCAAAGACAACCATATCAAAGTTATCGAAGGTTACTCCAAACTTCCCAGCGTGCCTAAAGGTTTTAAGATCGAGATAGAAGTCACCAATCTTGACGAGTTTAACCACGCGCTTAAATTCAAGCCGGATTTTATTATGCTGGATAATATGAATATCCCGGATATGAAAAAAGCGGTAGAAATACTTAATGCGACTCTTTTTAACAGCCATCATCCCCGGACTAAACTTGAGGCCTCGGGGGGTGTGGACCTGGATAACATAAAAGAGATCGCCTCGACCGGAGTAGACATAATCTCTATCGGGGACCTGACTCATTCTGTGCAGTCGGTTGATATATCCCTGGAAGTTGAATGAAAAAACTGGTAATCACGCCGGTAATATTTTTTTTCTGGGTATTCTTTTTTAATCCCATATTTGCCCAGAATTTTGCCGGCAAGCAACCGGTAAAAATAACCATAAGCGAACCGCAAAAATACCTTCCTCCGGAAGAAACCATCGAATACACCATAGAATGGCTGGGCATACCATCCGGAAAAATAATATTTAACATTGCCGGAATAATTGATTATCAAGGAAGACAATGTTACCATCTTAAGCTTTGGGCAACCCCAAACAGTTTCTTTGCTCGATTTTACGATGTTGAATACTTCGTAGAAAGTTTTGTAGACATCGAACATTTTTATCCCTATTACTATAAAAAAACTAAACGTTTCCGGAATAATTTAAGCACCGAAACGATCGAATTTGACCGATCGACGAATACAGCTAAAACTACTGTCAGCGGGATGACCGAGGCAGTAATAAACTCGCCGCTTAAAGCATCGATTAAAGAACCCCGGACTTCGCGGATCAATGAAAAAAGCCTCGATTCGCTTTCCGCGGTTTATTTTTTACGCCTTCAGAAAATCAACCCCGGCAGGGAAATGCCGTTTTTTGTTTATCAGGATTTCAGTAACTGGCAGATGAGCGTTATACCCAGCGAGCCATTTTTAAAGGACATTCGCAAAAACGGATCGCTCAAGGTTATAGAATTAACTCCGTTATCCAGCCTGACCAGCTTTGTTTTCGGGAAAAATAAAGCGGATATTTACATGACCGCGGATCCCCGGCGTATCCCGGTAGAATTTATTGTTGGAACCACCATAGGCTCCTTGCGCGCGCGGATAAAAAAAATGCCTGATTAAAAATGGAAAGATTTAAATTATCTTCAAGCTATAAACCCCGCGGAGACCAGCCCAAAGCCATAAATGAACTCAATCTTAGCCTGTTAAAAGGCAGTAAATACCAGACTCTTTTAGGAGTAACCGGATCAGGCAAGACTTTTACCCTGGCAAATATAATCAATCAGATAAACCTTCCTACCTTAGTAATATCCCATAATAAAACCCTGGCTGCCCAGTTATATTCTGAATTCAAAGAATACTTTCCATATAATGCCGTAGAATATTTTGTCAGTTATTATGATTATTATCAACCCGAAGCCTATATACCTTCAACCGATACCTATATTGAAAAAGACGCTTCCATAAATGACCGCCTGGACCGCCTGCGTTTATCCGCTACCAGCAGTTTAATGTCCCGCAATGACGTGATAATCGTGGCCTCAGTATCCTGTATCTATAACCTGGGCTCTCCAGAAGAATACCGGGATTGCCTGGTTTTTATTGAAAAAAAGGGGGTCCTGTCCCGGGATGAACTATTATCCCGGCTGATTAAAATACAATATGAGCGCAATGATTATGAATTCATAAGAGGCAGGATAAGGGTAAGAGGGGATACAGTGGAAATTTATCCTTCTTACAGTGAAAAGGCCCTGCGGGTGGAATTTTTCGGAGATACTGTCGAGAGGATCCAGGAGATCGACCCAGTATCGGCTAAAATTTTTAATCAACTGGAGAAAACAGCTGTTTATCCGGCAAAACATTTTATTGCTCCGCCTGAGAGGATCGAAACAGCGCTGCAATCAATCCGTTCAGAACTAAAAGAACAATTAGATTCATTAAAAAGTAGAAATAAACTCCTGGAGGCCCAGCGCTTGGAATCCCGGACCAAATACGATATGGAGATGTTAAAAGAGATCGGTTATTGCCAGGGAATAGAGAACTATTCCCGTCAACTCTCCGGAAGGCCGGCAGGTTCAAGGCCGTATTGCCTGATCGATTACTTTCCGGGAAAGTTCTTAACTGTAATCGATGAATCCCATGTAACTATTCCCCAGATCAGGGGGATGTATAACGGAGATAAAGCCAGAAAGGAAACCCTGGTTGATTACGGTTTCAGGCTTGCGTCCTGTTTGGATAACCGGCCTTTAAAATTCAATGAATTTGAAGAGCTGATTCAACAGGTAATCTTCACTTCAGCCACTCCGGATGAATATGAAACTCAGAAAAGTAAAAAAACAGTAGTGGAGCAAATTATCCGGCCCACCGGATTAGTGGATCCGGAAATAATTATCCGGCCTACCGTTGGTCAGATCCAAGATCTGATCCAGGAGATTAAAAAACGGGCCCGGGAAAACAGCCGGGTCTTGGTAACTACCCTGACCAAAAGAATGGCAGAAGACTTGACCAATTACCTTAAGGATGAAGGATTAAAAGTAAAATACCTGCATTCTGAAATTGAAACCATCGAACGTTCCCGGATCCTCAGGGCCTTAAGGCAAAAAGAATTTGACTGCCTGGTAGGGATAAATCTTTTAAGAGAAGGACTTGACCTGCCCGAAGTATCCCTGGTAGCGATATTGGACGCGGATAAAGAAGGATTCCTGCGCTCGGCAACTTCTCTGATCCAGGTTTCCGGCAGGGCAGCCCGCAATATTAACGGCTGTGTAATAATGTATGCCGATTCTATAACCGGTTCGATGAAAAAGGCGATCGCTGTAAGTTCCCGCCGAAGAAAAATCCAGATAGAATTCAACCGAAAAAACAAAATTACTCCCAAAGGCATTGTAAAAGCAATCATGTCCGGGATAGAAGACCTTGCTGAAACGGAAGAATTTCTCCAGGATCTTACAGGGCAGAATAAAGAAGAATACGATTTGCAAAATTACATTTCCGAGTTAGAATATGAAATGGAATTAGCCAGCCGCAACCTGAACTTTGAAAAAGCAGCCCAAATCAGGGATAAAATTAAATCCATCAGGGACACCCTGCCAGCTAAAGCTAAGGGTGTCCCCAAAAGATAGGAGAAGGGGACACCCTGCCGATTGTCTGAGAGGGTGTCCCTAAAATATGATAATAGCCATTGATATAGGCAATACCAATATAGCCGTAGGCTTGTTTGATACCGGAAAACTTATTCGGAAATATTCTATTCCCACCAAAGCTAACGAATATTACCCGTATTTAAGAGAAATTGTACTTAAAAACAAGGCGAGCACAGGAATAATATGCAGCGTAGTCCCTCAAGCAACCCAGAGATTAACCGGCTCTCTTAAAAAACTTGGATTTAAAGGAATCAAGACCTGCGGCGTTAATCAAAAAATACCTATCAAAAACTTATACCGCTACCCTGGGCAAGTCGGCCAGGACAGATTGGTTAACGCTTACGCGGCTGTTAGGCTTTACCAAGCGCCGGCTATTATCATAGATTTCGGGACCGCTATAACCTTCGACGTAGTTACCGCTAAGAAAGAATATAAGGGAGGCATGATCATCCCCGGTTTAGGTATTTCTTTGGAGACTCTGGCGGAGAAGACCGCGCTTCTTCCTAAAATTAAATTAAACAGACCTTCCGAGCTTATCGGCAGAGACACCCGCAATAGCATTTTAAGCGGCGTAATTTATGGTTATAGCGCGCTTACCGACGGCTTAATCAGTAAACTTAAGGCCGAGCTTAAAACTAATCCCATAGTTATCAGCACCGGAGGAAACATTGATCTCATCGCCGGATACTGCCGCCAGATCGACAAGATTGATATTAACCTCACCCTCAAAGGACTCTCCTTAATTTATAAATCAAAAAAAATACCTTAGTTTTTGAATTATTTCTTTAAAAAATATTCTAAATAAAAAAAATAATTCTGACCCCATTTATCTTGACAAGTACCTGTTTTATCTGTATACATATAATTAGTGTAGATATGTATAGATATGCCTAAATAGGAGATGACATTATGTCTAATTCGCACGAGATTATGACTACTAAAGAAGTCGCTGATTACCTTCATGTTCACCCCTTGACTGTGCATCGCTATGCCCGCGCAGGCAAGATCCCTGCCTTTAAAATAGGGACAGACTGGCGTTTTCACCGTAAATACCTGGAGAACTGGATTAAACAAAAAGTATCATTAGGCTCTAAATAAACTTATTCCTATGTGGTATTGGATATTTTGCGCGATATTTTCGGTAATAGGCAGGTCCCTATTTAAATTAAAAGTGGAGGGAATAAAAAACATCCCCTCTAAAACTAATTTTATAATAGTTTCTAATCATAATAGTTTTCTCGATCCATTAGTATTTATGGCGGTTATTCCTAAAAAAATATACTGCATCGCTTTAAGAGATATCTATAAAATCAACTGGATGGCCTGGTTTTTAAAAGCAGCTGAGACCTTGCCCAGCGGCAGCGCATCGGAAAAAGCGGTAGCTTTGTTGCATCAGAATAAAAATATCGGTTTATTCCCTGAAGGTGGAGTCAGCCGGGATGGCAAACTAAAAGAATTCAGAAGAGGGGTTGCCTTATTAGCCTATAAAACCGGACGCCCAATAGTGCCTTGCGCGATATTAGGAACCTTTGAATCACTTCCTTTTGGCTCCCGGATCCCAAAGTTGCGGCCCATAAAACTTAAGATCGGAAAGCCTATTTATTTTAGCAAAGAATTCGATGAAGAGATAGACAGCCTATCGTTGCAGGACGGTATACTCAAGATCAGGACCACGATAAAAGGAATGTTAAATGCAGGATAGCGAACTGTTTGAAATATCTTTAATTAGGGTTATCCCGGCTGAGAAATGGAGAATAATCCGCCTATTGACTAAAGTCTGGGAATTTCCTTCCTATATAGGCTCTGTCAAAGAGGTTTCAGTGATCCAAAAGAAACATAATACTATGCAGACTAAATGGCGGATCCAGGTCGACCATGTTCCGATCAGCTGGATAGAAGAAGACACCTTAGATCTTAAGGAGAATGCCATTCGCTTCAAAGCGATAGAAGGTGACCTGCCGGAATTCCAGGGTAAATGGGCCTTTTACAGCCACCCTGACGGTACCGAAGTCAGGGTGAATGTCTTTTTTAAGGTCGGTATCCCGGCAATCAATGATTTCGCGGATAAATACATAAAAAAATTAGTGACCTTGAATTTCGAGGCAATTTTAGAAGCGATCGAACGCAGGCTGATCTCCACTAAATACTCCAGTTATAAGCACGGCAATAAAAATAAAATAGCCGGGTTCGGTATCATCGCCCATCTTTATAATTACTGCCACCTCGAGAAATGCCTAGCTACTTTAAAACCCGGAATTAAGATGCCTTCCCGGGCCTTCCTACAGCAGCTTTACCAGATCACGCCATCATTTAAGCTTTGCGACGTAGATAAATTTACTTCTAAAACCGGAGACTCGGTTAATGGATGCGTGGTCCTGGCTACTTTTATTCCGGATATGATGGAGCAGGACCAATGGGCAGTCCTGTCTAAAATCACCAAAGCCTGTAAGATCGCCGAGAAAAACGGTATCGGAATAGTTACCCTTTCAAGCTTCGCTTCGATGGTTTCACAAAGGATAGACCACAAAATTTCGGAAGACGTGCAAGTCCCTGTTACTACAGGAAACTCATTTACCGTGGCTATGGTTATAGATTCAATATTAAAAGCCTGCCGCGAGTTGCGCATTGATTTGGCCCGCTCAAAGTGCGCTATTATCGGAGGGACCGGAGAGATTGGAAGCGCCTGCGCCAGGATCATGGCTAATAAAGTAAACCTGCTAAGCCTCAGCGCGAGGAACACTACAAAATTAAAAACCATTAATGATGAGCTCTCACGTAAACACAAAACTAAAATAACCATAGGCACAGATAACGAATCCGCTATCAAAGGCGCGGATATAGTGATCACTGCGGCCAATCCCAGCGCTTCGATTATAAATATCGAATGGTTCAAACCGGGGTCCGCGGTCTGCGATGTAGGATACCCTAAAAACATCCCTTATTACTCCAGCCGTGAAGACATTCTGGTTTTCTCCGGGGGATTAGTAAAATCACCCTGCCCAATCAATTTCCCGATAGATATGGGCCTGCCGGCTGCGGATATCCTCTACGCTTCTTATGCCGAAGGGATAATCCTGGCTTTGGAAAAAAGATACGAAAACTTTACTCCGGAAAAAGGCAATATTATTCCCGACAGAGTCGAGGAAATAAGAAAACTCGGAATAAAACACGGATTTGAGGTGGCGGATTTTTACTGGGAATGGAAAATAATCCCCAAAGAAAAGATTGAAAAAATAAGAAAAATGAGGCAATTAATAAGATGAGCCTGGAGACGGCTGAAAATATAAAAATAACCAGCCAGATCATAAATTACCCTAACCGCCAAGGCCGGAATATCACCGCTTTTTATGATTATATTGACCGCCAGCCGCAGAACAATAATCTCATTATTATCCCTCCGGCCTACGGAGAGACCAAAAAAGATTCGCTGAAAATATCATATTTTTTAGTTAGGAATGGTTTCAATTGCATAAGGTACGATTCAACCGACCACGTTGGCGAAAGCTACGGCGATATGCTCGACGCCTCTTTCGAGAAAATGAAAGACGATCTGCTGTCTACGCTGGATTTTTCCGAAACGGAATTAAAGGTTAGCGGCGTTGGGCTTGCCGGAACCAGCCTTGGGATCAGAATAGGCATAAAGGCCGCTAGCCTCGATAATCGTATAAAACTGATTTTAGGATTGGTCCCGATAGTAGATATACAATCCAGCTTAAGAGCGATCTACCATCAAGATATTCTCGCCGAAGTTATGGAGGGAATGTATAAGGGTAAAACTATTGACGACATAATGGGTTTTGAAGTAAGCATTGACTTCGCTTTATCCGCGATCAAATATAAATACCATAACTTAGATACAACTTTCGATGATATAAAAATGGCTGATATCCCCTTAGTCATGATTTCAGCGGAAAACGATCCCTGGTCTGACCCAAAAAGCGTTCAGGCAGTATTAGAACATTCTCCATCTAAAAATAAAGAATTTATCCTGATACCTAACGCTATGCACCAGCTTAACGAAAATCCAGAAGCCGCTATTTTCGCCATTCAGCAGACCGTAATCAAATGTAAAAAATACCTTCTGGCGCAAACTATCAGCCCCAAAGAAGTCATTATTCCTTCAGAAGATGAGATGAGCCGGCAATGGCTGATTGAAGAAGAAAGGCTCAAGATCTTATTAAAGAAAGACCTGGAAGGAGAAAAGGCATTTTGGGAGAAATACCTGAACAAATTCCTGCTGATCAACAAATCCCGGGATTACCGGGATTTCTTAAAACAGGTTTCAGAGATGCTGGACATCAGGCAGGCTGAACGCGTGCTTGACGCCGGTTGCGGGAACGGGCATTTTGGGGCCTGGATCCTGCATGAATTAATTCATAAAATATCCAATGATAAAATTCCCTGGGATAAATTCGTAGCCCCTGAATATTTTGGGCTGGATTTTGTGGAGAACCGGATAAAAGAAGGAAGGCTTAAACATTTAAATATGCTTCGCCGGATCTATCGGGAATTATGCATCAGGGAGAGATATAGAATAATTAATTACCGGTATATTTTAGCCGACTTGGATGCGCGCTTGCCGTTTAGAGATAATTTCTTCGACAAAATATGTTCTAACCTGGTCTTATCCTATGTTTTGGACGCTCAATTCAGCGCTAACGAATTATGCCGGACGCTTAAACAAGGAGGAAAAATTATCATTAGCTCGATGAAGCCTTTTGCTGACTTTTCCCAGATCTATCGGGATTTTGCCGACCAGACCCAGGGAGAAGGGGAGTTAGAAGAAGCCAGGAAATTATTAAGCGCCGCCGGCAAGATAAAACAGAAAGAAAGCGCCGGTATTTATAATTTCTTTTGTGAAGGCGAGCTCAAGGCGCTTTTGGTAAACGCGGGCATAAAAAATATTACTATCGTAAGATCTTTTTCCAATCAGGCGAATATCGCCTTGGGAGAGAAATAAACCATGGGTTTTACCGCCGTTTCCGGATTATTAAACGGAATCACCTGCATTTTAATGGGGGCATTTGTTTATTTTAAGAACCGCTCTGCAGAAGTAAATAAAAGCTACAGCCTCTTAAGCTTAGGGCTGGCGGTCTGGAGCTTTAGTTACTTTTTTTGGCAGATTTCAAATGATCGCCAAAGCGCCATGTTCTGGGTCCGGCTTCTCACGGTCGGTTCAATATTGATACCATCATTTTACCTGAATTTTATCTTATCCTTATTAAAACTTGGCGACAAACGCAAAAAAATATTTATAACCGCCTTTTTATCCAGCCTGATTTTTATACCTTTTTGTTTTAACAACCTGCTGATCAGGGATCTTAAACCAAAACTGGGTTTCAAATTTTGGCCGGATGCTGGAACACTTTACCTGCCATTTCTGGTTTTCTTTTTTTTATGCGTAATTTATTCCTGCTATTTAATTATCAAAAGATTCAAGAAACTTTCAAGCGTGGGACAGAACCAGATCAAATACGTATTTATCGCCTCAGTTGCGGGCTTTTTGGGCGGCTCAACCAATTATCCGCTTTGGTATAATATACCTATCCCGCCAATCGGTAATTTCTTAGTTTCGATCCACGTATTTATCCTGGCTTACGCGATCGTCAAATACCGCCTGATGGCAATTAATGTCGTTATCACCAGGGCCGGTATATTTTTAGCGGTTTATACGGTTGTTTTGGGCCTGCCATTCGTACTCTCAACTTCGGGAAAAAATCATCTGGTCAATATTTTAGGCCCGAATTGGTGGATAGGGCCATTGGTCCTAATGGCATTTTTAGGGACATTGGGCCCGTTTGTTTATATTTATCTGCGCAAAAAAGCCGACGCCATACTCTTAAAGGAACAGTTACGCTACCAGGACATCTTAAAACTCGCAGCAGTAGACATGACCCGCATCCGTAACCTGCAAAAACTGCTTGATTTTATTGCCCGGACCATCACTGAATCAGTATGCATTCGCCATTCAGCGATATATTATTTTAATCCGGAGGCTAAACGCTTTGAAATGAAAGCCGGAATCAACCCGAAAAAAAACCAACCGGCCGTAATAGATTTAAAAAATGAGCTGGTCGTATGGCTTGAGAAAAACAAGCTCCCCCTGGCTTACGAAGAAATCAACGATAGGTCCGGGAATCATCCCGATTTTGTTATATTAGAAAAACAGATGCGCCTACTGAATGCCTCTTTGGCTTTACCTTGCATCCTGGAAAATAAATTGCTGAACATTATTATTTTGGGGGATAAGCTTTCGGGTAATACCTATACCACCGATGACCTGGATAACTTCCTTATTTTGGCAAAAGAAACCGCTTTGGCTACGGAAAATGCCCAACTATACGGAAAGATAGAAGAAGACATAAAACAAAGGACCAAAGACCTGATTGAACTGCAAAAACAACTTATCCAGGCGGAGAAATTAGCCACCGTAGGCACGCTTGCCGGCGGAGTAGCCCATGAAATAAATAACCCCCTGACCGCGATCTTAACCAATGTTCAAATGCTCTTAAGATCCGGTGAACTGGATAAAGAATCGCTGGAAATGATAGAAGAGGCAACTAAGCGCTGCCGAACCATTGTTCAAAAATTAATGGCCTACGCCAAAAAACCTCTGGCAGAAACCGCAGTTTTTTCCAAAATTAATCTGAAAACAATAATTAATAATACTGTCGCTTTTTTAAGATACCAACTGGAACAGGACAATATAAAAATATCGATCAAAGCCCCGGCAGAAGCATATCTGGTCGAAGGCAACCATAATGAATTAGAACAGGTAATAACCAATATAATACTTAACGCAAAAGACGCTATTAAACAAATCAAAAAAAGTGGTATAATAGACATAACTCTTTCTCAAGCTGAGGGTTGGGTAAAAATAGAGATCGAAGACGAAGGAACAGGGATACCTGAAAACATGATCAACAGGATATTTGACCCATTTTTTACTACTAAAGATGTCGGTAAAGGCTTGGGGCTGGGACTTTCTATCTGTCAGTCTATTATTAAAAAACATAAGGGCAAGATCTCTCTCCGCTCTAACATAAATAGAGGAACGGTTTTTACCGTTACATTACCGGGCTTAAATAATATCAGCATAGCGAATATCTTAAAAGATGGAGGCCGCGATGGCTAAGAGGATCCTGATAGTAGATGATGAGGCAATGATAACCAAAAGCTTGAAAAAACTCCTCGCCAAAGAAGGTTTTGCGCCTACGATTGTCTCAAGCGGAAACGAAGCCCTGGACCAGATAAAAACCAATGATTTTGATCTGCTGATTTTAGATATCCGCATGCCCCAGATGGATGGCATTGAAACAATAACCGCGATCAGGCAATACATGGCAGTAGAAGGAAAGGACCCGATTCCGGAGATCGTGATCACCGGATACGCCGATGAAAATAAATATAAATGCGCGGTTGACCTGAAAGTCAGCGCTTACATCTATAAGCCATTTGATACTAACGAATTTCTTGATACAATAAAAAAAGTCTTAGAACAAAATAATAAATGAAAAAAAATAAAGCAGTAATTACAGGAATTGGGGTGATTTCGCCGAACGGCATCGGTAAAGATGAATTCTGGAAGGCCTTAAAAAACGGGACATCCGGAATAAAACCGATCTCGGTTTTTGATTCCAGTTTATTTAAGGCCCACTTGGCGGCGGAAGTAATTAATTTTGACCCGGCGGCCTATTTAGGTGACAAAGGTCTAAGGAATCTGGACCGGGGGACTAAATTCCTCTGTTCGGCGGCAAAATTAGCCATAGATGACGCCAGTCTACAGATAACCGAAGACAATACCAATGATATTGGTGTGGTTACCGCTACAACCTTATCGGTTATCTGGAACATCTCGGCATTCAGTAAAGAAGCTGAAGATGAAGGCCCCCAATTTGTCAACCCGGCGATGTTTCCCGGGACAACCATTAACGCCCCTTCAAGCCAGGTATCCATAAAATTTAACATCAAAGGTTTTAATACTACTATCTCTACGGGTTTCACAGCCGGCCTGGACAGCCTAAGGTACGCTTTGGATTTTATAAAATTGGGCAGGGCAAAAGCAATCCTGGTTGCCGGAGTTGAATCTTTATTTTTCCAGACCTTTGTTGGTTTTCATAAACTGGAATTCTTGGCCGGTATTAAAGGCGAAGAGGTGTCTGCGCCCTTTGACCTGCGCAGAAACGGAATAATAATCGGAGAGGGGAGCGCCGTGCTGGTACTGGAAAACGAGGATCACGCCTTAAAAAGAAACGCCAAAATATACGCTGAAGTAGGCGCGGTCGAAAATTTCTTTGACCCTTTTAGAAGCGGCAGATATAATCCCAAGGCCGAAGGCCTGAGGCGCTCGATTTCCCATTCTTTAAAAGAATCTAAAACCAAAGAAAACGATATTGATTATATCTGTTCTTCGGCTAATTCAGTACAGGTCCAGGATATGCTGGAGACCAAAGCGATTAAAGATGTTTTTGAAAACCGGGCCAGGGATATTCCAACAAGCTCAATTAAATCTATGATCGGCGAAGCGATAAGCGCGTCCGGTATATTACAGGTTGCCGCTTCTATAGGAGCAATGGAGAATAATTTTATTCCCCCAACCATAAATTACCAAAAACCGGATCCGGCTTGCGACCTGGATTATTGCCCCAATAAATCACGGGATAAAAAAATAAATAAAACCCTGATCACCAACTTTGGCCCGGGCGGAAACAATGCCGCCTGCGTATTGATAAAATATGAATAATAAAATCCGAATAGTAGTTACCGGCTTAGGAGTAATATCAGCTATCGGAATCGGAAAAAAACTGTTCTGGGAAGCCGCGTTATCCGGAACTTCCGGGATCAGCGATATTGTTTCTGTGGATACCACTGGTTTTAAATGTCATAGGGGAGGCGAAGCCAAAGATTTTAACCCTGAAAACTTTATCCCTAAAAGAAAGGTTAAATATCTTGGCCGGGCTTCTCAGCTGGCTATTTCCGCAGCTAAATTAGCAATAGAAGACAGCGGTATTGTTTTTAAAAACATACCCAAGACCAGATTAGGTGTTCTCTTGGGCACAACTATGGGTGAGAAACCGGTGGAAGAATTGATCCAGTCCTGGGTAAAAGGAGGATTAAAAGATATTGACCGGCGCAGGATACTCCAGGCATCAGCCAATAATATTTCCGCCAACGTGGCGCTGTATTTTAAAGCTAAGGCACAGAATTATCTTTTTCCCACAGCCTGCGCAGCCGGAAATTACGCTATCGGATACGGATTTGACCTGATCCGAAGCTCTAACCTGGATTTTGCTTTAGCCGGAGGCGCGGAGCCTTTTTCTTATACCGCTTATATGGGCTTTCAGCGGCTTTACGCTATGGCAACTGATAAATGCCAACCCTTTGATAAGAACAGAAAAGGGATGATGCTGGGAGAAGGCTCGGGTATGCTGCTTTTAGAAAGGCTGGATTCTGCCCTGGAAAGAGGAGCGAATATCTACGCTGAGATATTAGGATACAGCTTATCCTGCGATGCCCATCATCCCACCGCCCCTGAGGTCGGCGGAATATCTATGGTTATGGAAAAAGCCCTCAAAGAAACTAATATCACTTATAAAAACGTGGATTATATCTGTTCCCACGGCACCGGGACTCCGATGAATGATAGAATCGAATCCCAGGCAATTAAAAACGTATTTAAAGAACGCTATAAAGATATACCGGTAAATTCCCTAAAATCAATGCTTGGCCATAGCATGGGAGCGGCCTCAGCAATAGAGGCTTTATCCTGCTGCTTATCGGTTAAAGAAGACCTGATCCCTCCAACTATAAATTACGAAACCCCTGATCCGGATTGCGACATAGATTGCGTTGCGAATGTTAAAAGGGAAAAAGTGGTAAATATCGCGCTTAATAACGGGTTTGCTTTCGGCGGGAATAACTCCTGCTTAGTGATTAAAAAATTTATTAAATAGGGACAGCGACTATTTTTCTAAATTTCAGTCAGAATAAGTTAAATAGTCGCTGTCCCTAATAAAAAGGAGAGTTTAAAATGGCAAAGGATAGTTTCGTTGAAGTAAAAAAAGAGGTAAAAAAGAAAGTTTCCGAGATTATCGAAGTCGATGAGAATAAATTAAAGGACGAGAGTAAATTCGTGGAAGACCTGGGAGTTGACAGTATGATGGCCCTGGAGATCGTAGCCAGCATAGAGAAAAAATACAAGATCAGCATTCCCGAAGTGGACATCCCCAAAATCCGCTGCCTTAATGATATTTACGAATTGCTGGAAAAAACGATTAAATAAAAAATAACCACTCTCCCAATAAAGAGGTGATAAAGTGAATAGCGTATGGGATATTAACAAAATCCAAGAAATCCTTCCTCAAAGATACCCTTTCTTGTTCGTCGACAGCGTGATAGAGATAAATGAAGAAGAGGGGTCGGTATCCTGCTTAAAAAACGTCAGTATTAATGATTACTTCTTTAAGGGGCATTTTCCCGGAAACCCGGTAATGCCGGGAGTTATCATAATCGAGGCCATGGCCCAGGCAAGTATCATTTTATACGCCGTTTTAAAACCGGAGATTGCCGCTAAACACCCGGTTTATTATTTAGGCAATGTTGATATTAAATTTTTAAAACCGGTATTTCCGGGAACTCAGCTTATCCTGGAAGTAACCAAAGAAAAAATAATGGATAAAGCCGGGATTATTAGTGTGGCGGCAAAGGCCAATAACGAAACCGTGGCCAAAGGCAGGATTATGTTCGGAGTCCAGCCTAAATAAAAAAAGTGATTGTTTATGGAGAAAAAAAATATTAAACCTTCGATATTTTTAACCGGAGCAACAGGACTGGTCGGTTCCTACTTATTAAAGCTCTTCCTGGAGAAAAACCACAAGGTTTATGCCTTAGCCAGGGGTAAAAACGAAAAAACAGCTAAAGAGCGGATAATCGAGGTTTTAAAATTCTGGGATAAAAATATCCTTAAAAATAAAATAAAAAATCTCCGGGTTATTGAAGGCGACGTAGCTGAAAATAACTTGGGCCTGGATAAAATCAGCAGAAAAACGCTGACT
>JAHKAP010000020.1 GCA_018825985.1 Candidatus Omnitrophota bacterium | reverse complement strand
CTGGAGAATGGACTTTCTAAATTTTTAAGAGGAGATAGTAGTATATATTTTGGGAAAAGTTTAGGTAGCCTTGGAAACCAGAGTCTTAATTGGTTAACTCGTAGAGCAATTATTTTTGGCGGTGGCGGCGTATTGAATTTAGGAAAAGATGTTATTTTTGGTAATCTTGCGCCAAGCGATGTGTTGAAAGGAAAAGGTTTTATTAGTTTTGCAGTAGGTGGTATTTATACTGAAACTATGCGCTTTTTAACTACCCAAAAGGGTATAAATTATTTAAAGGATATCACAGGCAGGGTAGAGAGATATTCAAATCCGGAAGTAAAGGGGATTACTGAAGGATTAATAAGGCCAGTTCCGACATCAAAAACCGGTCCTGGGTCTCTTCAGTTTTATTATGATTCATTGTCCGGAGCAGTAAAATGGCCGATCGTTTCCGGGACAATGGAAGTAGTAAAACCTGTTATAGATACAGGTTTAGGATTGGTAGAACATGGTATAGATAAGTTAATTGGCATAGATAGGTCATGGCGTTTTGTTATGGATAATGGAGATAAGGTTTGGTTCCGCCAGAAATCTCAAGGACAGAATGGAAAGCTTATTGATAAGCCGCTTGATTGGAAAGAATATTTGTTTGGCATGGGCAGGAATCCTCAAACCAGTAATATTGAAGGTGGGGTTCTATTACACATGTTCGAAGCGCCCAAATCAGGGTTATACATGGGGCCGTTGCTTAAAGTTTCCATGCGCGAACCCGTACAGACTTATGATATGACTAAGGTTTTAGCCAGCGAATTTAAATTTGCCCCAGTCAGAGGCCTGGTAAGGGCAATGGGTGTAGGTATATCAGAAGAAAAAATAGCTACAGCAATGAATTACTTTAAGCAGCACACTTTCATCAAAAACGCGTTTGTAAATGAAGTAGTTTCTTTGGCTGATGTAGCTTTGTTTGTAGAAAGCATTGACCGGGTTATGAAACTACCTGAAAGATTAGGCGCTTATATTGACGGGAATAAAAAGGCTGTAGCTGCAGATAATTTTAGCGATTACGAAAAGGTTAGTTTCTCTGATACCGGAAGAAGCAATTTAGGCTGGGCTTGGCTATTTTTCAAGCCTAACTACGTATTAGACCGGGATGTAGAGCTATTAAGAATTGTGCATAACAATAAATCGGAAATGCAGAGCGGGACAGTCGTGTCAAAGCCATTGAATGCTAAAGAATTCGTAAGCGAAGCTAAAATAATCCAACAGAAAGATGGATTAGATAAGGCGATAAATGAACTTTCTTCTGTAAAAGAAGCAGTTGTTCCGTTATTAGCCCAGTCAATATCTAAAACTACCGGAGTAAGTAATGATAGGGTCATAGATATAGCCAGGGAAGCTTTTTATAATGGCGCTGCTAAGACAACAATTGAAAATCTGGCACAGGAGATTCATAATAGTAAAGGTTTTACTGAAAAACCATCTTCTAGCGATACTTCTTATATTCTTGCCAAGGACAGCCTGCAATTGGCAGAGCATTTAAGGGATAATTTTATTAGGGGTAATACTGAAGGCTTACAAAAAGCAGTTGCCCATCAATTATGGCTTGATCAAGGCCGGCTGGATGGAAAAACGCAGGAAAACTTGGCGAGTGCAAAAATAATAATCGAAGGAAAACAAATTCCCGCAGATACAGGATTATTCCGGATAATTGACCTGGATCAGAACAGTCAGAAGTTAATTCCTCTACAACAGTCTTTTGAGAAAATGCGCGGGATGGGCTTGCTATATTTACCTGGTGAGTCCGGTATGCAGATTATAAAGCAGGCAGGTGAAAATGTTATCAAAGAAATAGAATTTAAATCCAGCATCAGCTATACAATTAAAGATAGGGAATTCAAGGTTAATTTGCCTGCGACGGATGCGCTGTTTGCTGATGCCAGAGCGGCAATAGAATATAAGAAGTTAAATAGCGATAAAGTATTCGGGTATTTGCGTAGCAACAACCAGAATGATAAGAAAACAAGGGACGGAATTGAGCAAATGTTTAAAGAAGAATTCAAAGGGGTGGAGTTATCAGAAGATGCCTATGGGCAGATAAGGCGCATGACCGATGATATCTTTAATACTTATACAGCCTATAAAGATTCTCAGGAAGCTTCTTTAGATAAAACAACCTATGGAGGAGAACACCAGCGGAATTTCTTTAAAGAACATTCTGAGGCTTTAGGTTTATATTTAGAAGGTAATCCTCAGGAATCTATTCAGAAGTTTAAGTCTATTCGATCCAATGTAATAGCTGAAGTTGGAATTAAAGATGCTCAGGTTATAAAAGAATGGGCTAAAGAATATAAATCAAAAAAAGATGTAAAAGATGATTCTTGGGATAAAATTGTTAATTTCTATAATAAGTTAGATAGTATGAGCCAGGCCGGTGCCGGGATAAATTTTGCCAATGCTTATTATGCCAATTTCTGGGATAATTTGGGCGTGGTAAAGAACTTTGAGGAAGTAAAGGAAAAATTTGCAGAGCGGGATGTGAATAAGAATAGCCAGATAATAGAGTTAGAATTAAAGGATGGAGGGAAAATACCTATACCGAATAAACTGGTTGAAAGCTTCTTAAATATCGACAGTTTTAAGAATATCGAGAAAGCAAAATATATAGCTAAACTGGCGGAAAAAGCCACTTCTGATGGCATAATTGGTATTGACCAAGCGATAAAGGAATTAGAAGATTTTGCTAGTAGTGCAAATGAAAAAAGCAAGGCCGCTTCTATATTAGATGAAAAAGAAGGCATACAAAAGTCAGAAATAGATTTTTATCTTCCTATTCTAAAGTTTGGTAAGATCATTGATGTTTTTAGCAAACTAAGCGCAAGAATAGATACTAATAATCAAGATAAACGGATAAGTGATCCTGTGGAAATAAACGAATCAGGAGAATTTAAATATGGAGGAACAGATAAAGAAATTGGTCCTTTAGTAAAAGCTTTTAATTCTGTTATTAAAGATGAAGAAATAGGAAAAAGATGGGATAAAGAAAGCTTTAAAGAGGCATTTGATTTAAGCGATATGTTGGGCTCTTTGGCTAAAGGAGAATTGTCTTCTTTCTTGGGTAAATTTTTAGGCGTGTCATTGGTAGGCTATACTAAATATGGCCAATTCAAAGCTGAAAGAGAAAAGCCCGGTTCTGGTATAGAAGCCAATAAGATCGCATCTGACAAGACAGAGGGGCAAATCCAGATGATTGGGGAATTAGTGAAGGATTTAAGCGTAGCTTTAGGGACTGGTAAGGGTAAGAGCATAGCTAGTATGACTGAATTAGTTTTGCAGGGTCTTTTAAATGCTAAGATTAATTCTAAGACAAATGAAAAAGGAGAAAATAAGTATATTCCGGAGTATAAAACAAATTTAGTCTTAGTAGTTCCTAAGAATTCGTTAGATGAGAAATATAGATTATACGGAGAATATGCAAAAGCATTTGATATGGAATTAAAGGTATCATCCGAAGATACCCTGATAAATAAAAACTCCGGAGAAAAAGCATACCAGTTTTCCCAAAAATCCAATGCCATAACTATTATAGATACGCACGCTTTTGGGCATCTCTTCCATGAAATGGCAATGGATGTACGTAATGCCGTGAGAAACGGAATAGATGTAGTGCGTTTTGATGAATTAGATAAGACTTTCCGCCATGATACTACTTACATTACCTCTAAAGACAAGAATATCTTAAAGGAAGCGGTTTGGAATGAGGTAAATGAAGTCATGGATAAGAAATTTAATGGGAAGACATTAAGAGAGTTATTCTTTAGCTCGGATAGCACCAAAGAAACCATAGAGAATGCATTAGGGATAAAGATATTTGAGCCGGATGGCAATAATGCCCAAAAATCTTATCAGTCGGTAGTTGATAATAAAGAACCAGCGATTTATCTTAATCGGGCGGATAAATTATACCGGTTAAATGACGCGGCTATCAAAAAATTATCCGGGGAATTAGGGGCAAAAGTATACGTATTTGAAAATATACTTAAAGCCTATCTTTTTATAGAAGGTAAAGATTATAAGAGAGATGATAATAAAATATCCCCAATGGAAGAGTCAATGATTGCCGAGCATAAGATATTTAATAGTGAGTATTTAATTGCGGCTTTAGCTCAAAAAGAAGGTATAAAAGACCGCAGTGGATTGGAAGTTTCTACTACTTCTTCCCAGGCTACCTTATCCGAAATATTAAAAATTAACGCTTATTCCATAGCTGGTTTTTCAGGGAGTATGGAAGATATCGGAGTCATGGTTAAGTTTGGCATAGGCCGGGGAGTAAGTTCTTTAGCATCCACAGTGCTTAAAAATGTAAGAACTATTGAAGTAACCGGAGAGAGTCGGATTAGGGATGTTGTCAAAGAAATAAAAGTCTCTGACAAGAATACTCTTACAATAGTAAACGATCCCAGGATTTTAGATAATATAGTCAAGGAATTAAAGGATAATGGAATCACGCCTAAAATAGTATATGAAGATAAAGATATTGCAGATGCAACCAAGAATATAGGAGATAGTAAAGACGGCAAAAAAGTATTCATCGGATTAGGGGATAGGGTCGGAAGGAACACAGATTTCAAAGGTGATTTTAATGTTTTTGTCGCTGATCCTGAAAAGTCAACCCTTTCGGACATTAGGCAATTCTTAGGTCGTTTAAGAGGCGATAATGGAGAAAGGGTCTTATTCGTTGATTCGGATAAGCTAGGTGTATTCACCGACAAGACTAAAAAGGCAATATCTGCGGGTGAGAATGTTAAGAAAGAAGGTAATATAATTTCTATATCCGGAAAAGAGGTTTTTAAAACAAAGGGCTCGGATAATTTAGCTATGAAATTAGTAGAGAATGCTTTTGAGCTGAATTCCGCGGAAAAGAGCAGGGCAACTTTGTCTCAGATTTATGAGAGAGGTTTTTCCACAGTTGACTCATTCCTTAAGGATTTGCTTATTACTATAGATAAAGTAAAACAACTGGCTTCTAGTCGAGGTATTGATTTATCTAATGAGCAAAAGGAATTACAGTCAGTTTATGAGCATTTGATCCGGTCCAAAGAAACAAATTCATATGATGCTTTGAGAATAGCTGAAAATATGCAGGATCCTTTAGACAGGATTAGGAGCGTATTCGGTTCATTGGATTCTGACATAAGTTCCAGTTTAGCTGCCGGAAAAGAGATCGTTAATAGGATGAAGGACAAATTAGCTGGTTCAGAGAAAGGTAAGAATAATTTAGAAGAAGTATCTCATTCGCAGATGTACCAAGCCTTGCTTTTTGGCATTAATGAAATAGATAGGCATATTACAGCGGTTAATAATATTCGGGCTGATGGATTTGACCAAATATACAATAAAATTGCTGCAGATAAAACAGGAGAGGTTTTCAAGAATACCCCCAGGGTCTCCCGGACTAAGGAAACCTTAAAAGATGTGCTTGAAAATGCAGCTTTGACCAATATGATAGAAAATATCCTGCCGGAAGAAATAGCTAATTCCAAATTGACCCAATATAGCCCTCAGGTAACGGCTATAATTAAGGAAGTAAATGAAGCCAAGGCAAGGGAGCAGCAAACGCCGTTGACTCTTAAAGAAACAAACCAGATCGTCAAAGGCCTCAATGACTTGATATCGGCAAATGGCATCAGGGGTTCTCCACATAAAGCAACGCAACTGCTTAAAACTATTTTAGGGTATATTCCTGGTTCGTCGCCATCTTCTATTAACGCCCCGGTAGTAGAGGCATTAAAAACCATTCTTAGTCAGATTCCAAATCAACATAATCCCATCATAAGCATTAATCAGTGGCAGATAATTCTGGAAGCAGTTAATAATTTAATAGATCTTAATATTCTTACTGCTGATTCCGGTAATCCGGCTATTAATGCTCCTTTTAAACTTGAGCATAAACAGCAATTAGCCGATACTTTAGTGATGCTGGTTGACCCGAACGTAAGCTATAGTGTTTTAAGCGGCGCCATGGAAATCTATAAAGATCTACCTAAAGAGTATCAGAATGCTTTAGGTGAACCAAAAAATTCCAACCATTTTAATGATTTACTTACTCAGCCACAGGATTTCTTCGCTTCTCTCATACATATAGGTAATGATCAATACAGGAGTAATTTGCGCCATTTAGATTTTCTTAAAGAAAATAAGGATTTTGTTTTACTAAAAGATAAATTTTCTGGATACGCTGCTAAAATCGCTCCAATACAAGGTATCTATATCAAACATCTTTTAGCCTTGGAACAAACTAAAGAAGCTATGGAGAAGATGGATCTAATCAGGCTTCTTAGCATAAATATTAAGGCAACCCTGAAAGGTATTAGTCCGTTTATTATGTATAATCTGGCCAGGATTGCTATTTTAGAAGATAAAGATGTCAGGGATAAACTTTACAAAATCCAAGAAAAGACTCAGGAGTTGGATGCTAAAGAAAAAGATTTTCTTAGTAGCCTTGCCAATTTCAATAGTTATCTGCAATTTGCCGAGAATATCCTTGCCGGAGAAGATGTCTTCCAGTCAAAGATATTGACTCGGCCGATTGAACAGGCTCTGCCAGACTTGATTTCAGCCCACAGGATGAATGGTAGTATTGATCAGACTGCCCTGGAGCAGAAAGTTTTAGAGTTAAAAGATAGCTTAAAGGAATTATCCACTAGCTTAGTAGATGATGTAAACATAAGTAAGGCGGATGTTATCATTAGTAAAATAACGCAGACTTTATTTATTAAAGCTATAGCAGGCCAGAATCCAGCTTCTAATATTAAAGAGAAAATAAAGAATGCTATTGACATAGCCAAGACTGATAAGGAGCTACAAGACTTAATTAACACTTTTGAAGAATTAACAGGACTTAATTTTAAATCCGATCAGGATAAAGTCGCCCAGCTTACCGGGATTATCAGTGAACTTAAATCTATCCAGAAAAGTATTAATAATAATCAATCAAAGTCAGAAAGTGATTTTATAGAAGCTATTCAAAAGACTAAAGCTGAGATAGTCCGGGTCTTAAATGAAAAATACGGGCAGGAAGATACGCCCACCAAAAAAGAAATAAGAAAGATTATCTATGAAAAATATATCGGATCATATTATTCAATAAACCAGGCCATTAAGTCTATATCCGCAAGAATCCAAGAAAATCCCGATTTATCAAAAGAAGCACGGAATATTATAAATAAAATGAGGGAAAATTGGGATAACGCGGTTAACGGCAGAGAAATTACAGATATTAAAGTAGCCTCTTCCGGTTTACAGAAGATGATAAGGAGTCTTCTTGCTTTAGATACTACTTTAACCGTAGCTGGTCAGCAAGGATCTATTAAAGAAGGTGAGTTTTATACGCCTTGGCATAGGGCAGAAATGCTCAGAAGGGTTTCCCAGGGTTATTTTGATATTCCAGATGAATTATTTGAACTTTGGCTGAACCAAACCCCGACTAAAAAGCTTTTTGAAGATATGTTTGGCGAAAATGGCGAAGTGGGTAAAGTTATCTTTGACAGAATAGACGATAAGATATTTAAGACCCTGGAGCAAAGATTTACAGAAGATAAAGATACAAAACAAGAAATTAAAGATAAAGTAAAAGAAATCACAGTTTCATTAAAAGAAGCAAAGACTCTAAAAGAGTTAATGGATAGTGCGTTAGCTTTAAAAGGAGGGACAGGAAAATTATATATAAGATTCTGCCTTCCTGAAGAGATGGAGAAACAGGCGTTAGTATCGAATACTGATTATGGCATGGCGGATATTAAGTCTGAGGGGAAAGATCTGGTTATTAGTTTAGACATAAGGCTTCTCCAGCCGGAGGAAAATAATAGGATTTTGAATTGGCAGAATAGCGAATGGAGGGGAGATTTAAAGCATGTTGTTTTATCCCACGAAATTACCCACGTGATTTTAGACGCGGTGGCTCATAAAGCAGGTATAAATGATCTAAAGATCGGAAACCAGGCTAATGAAGAGTATGTTGACGCGATCACCTCCCACGATGGTTTAGGCAAGCTAAAATCTTATACCCGGGTTCCTTTTAGCGGCCCTTCATTAACTACAATAGCAGTTGAAGAGCCAGTTACTCCTGTTCAAAAACAATCTCCGGATACCAGAATTGAGCCAGTTGTTGAAGGGGACCAGGCAACCCAATTAGAAGTTAAAGAATATCTCCAGTCAGAGAAAATTAAATTTGGCGATATAAAAGCAACAATAGAAAAAGAACTGGAATATGTGACTACCGGATTAACTATTGAAGCAATTAACCAAAAACAGGAAGAGTTAATCAAAAAAATAGAGGATTCGGGATTAAGCCAGGAAGAGCAGCAGGTTCTTAAGTCGGTTATTGAAAATGATATTAAGAGGTTATAGCTGATAAAGAGATTGAAAATAAAGCTTCCGCGGTTCAAGAGCGGGAAGAAAAAGAAATAAATGCAATAGCGCGCATTGCACAAGCGCTGGTTTCAGTCAAGAATAAAGTATTGGATGGGGTTACACAATATATAGGTAAGGCAAAGCCGAAGAGTTCAATACAGGAAGCCTTCTCCGTAGATAAAGAGATAGGGGATTTGAGCGCCGTAAATATTGGTG
>JAHKAP010000001.1 GCA_018825985.1 Candidatus Omnitrophota bacterium | reverse complement strand
TCTTGTGGGGTATATACCATGCTTTCCTCCTCCTTTTAGAATGGTTAGACTATTAGCCTTTAGTTTACACCATTTCTGGGAAAGTTTGGCGCTCTAAACATATTATCTATTAATTAGAGAGGAGGTGATAAATATGCCAAGAGGACCTAGGATCATTATTGATAGTGCCTATTACCATATTATGAATAGAGGAAATCAGAAACAAAGAATATTCTTGGAAGATACAGACTTTGTTGAATACCTTAAGATATTAAAATTTTTCAAGAAGAAATATGGTTTTAGAATACTGGGTTATTGCCTCATGCCTAACCATGTTCATTTGATAATAGACATAAAACAACCGAATAATTTAGCAAGATTTATGCAGGGGATAACTCAAGTCTATACCATGTGGTACAATAAAAAGTATAATAAAACTGGCCACCTATGGCAGGGAAGATTTAAGAGCATGGTTATCCAAAAGGATAACTATTTCTTAGACTGCGTGTATTATGTAGAAGTAAATCCTGTTAGGGCAAAGTTAGTTTCTACGCCAGCAGATTACCGTTGGAGCAGTTATAGAGAGAGGGTATTAGGTATAAAGAGTATTATATTGGATTTGCCAAATTCTACTTAAGATGACTACGAAAAAGGGACACCCTCACGATTAATTATGAGGGTGTCCCCCGATTAGCTGAAAGGGTGTCCCTATTCAAAGATGAGGGTGTCGCCTTTTGAGGTTAATGACAGCTGAATTACGCCAACAGGCATTTCAATAATAAACGCTGAATCTAAATATACCGGGGTAAGCCGAAACGGCCTTAGATCAGGGATAACTTTTATTACTTTGTTATTCTTATCAATAAACAACACGTCTATAGAAAATCGCATAAAGAATGTGTGGATTGATTGGCAGGGTCTTATTATCATGGCCCGGCCTTTATCAAAATCCTTCTTTCCTAAAAGGCCCCTCATTCTCCTGGAAGGCGTATCAGCTATAATTACGTCATCGGCCAATATTGTGTTTTTAGTTTTATTGGTTATCTTCATTTGGGCTTAAAAAATTATGGATAGCTTTAAAAGAGTCCTGCGAGGAGGCTAAACGGGTTTAAAGATATCTTCCGAAATAGATGCCCCCCTTATTTTCAACTCTTGGAAGAATGTGGGGATGCAGCCGGTGGCGGAAAAATCACCCAGCACGTTATTTTTACTATCAATCCCTGTCTGTTTAAAAACAAATATATCCCTGATATCAATGTGCGATTCGTCTTTCATCCCTGCCAATTCACTTATCTGGACGATCTTGCGGTTGCCGTCGGATAACCGGGCGGTCTGGATAATCACATCTATAGCCGAAGCAGTCATCTCACGGATAGCCCTTACCGACAACTCTACTCCGGACATTAAAATCATGGAGTCTATCCTTGATAACACATCCTGAGTAGAATTGGCATGAATAGTGGTCATAGAGCCATCATGACCCGTATTCATTGCCTGAAGCATATCTAAAATTTCGCTCCCGCGGCATTCTCCAATGATAATCCTATCCGGCCTCATTCTAAGGGTATTTCTAAAAAGTTCCCTTATGGTGATCGCTCCCTTCCCTTCAATATTCGGGGACCGTGACTCCAGCCTTACCCAATGCTCCTGGTTAAGTTTTAATTCCGCAGCATCTTCAATGGTTATGATACGTTCGTTTTCGGGAATAAAACCGGATAACACGTTCAATATTGTGGTTTTTCCCGAACCCGTTCCGCCGGAAACAATAATATTCTTACGACAGACTACGCAAGCATTAATAAATTCCGCCAAAGGCTGAGAGAGAGTCTTGAAATTAAGCAAATCCTCGATTTTTAATTTTTCTTTCCTGAATTTTCTTATGGTTAACGTCGGCCCGGTTAATGATAGCGGGGGAATTATGGCGTTTACGCGCGAGCCGTCCGAAAGCCTGGCGTCTACCATAGGCAAAGACTCATCGATACGCCTGCCGATAGGCGCGATAATGCGCTCGATGGTAATCTTTACCTGCTCATTAGAAATAAACCTCTTATTGGTAAGTTCGATTTTACCATTACGCTCTACATAAATAGAATTTTTGTTATTAACCATTATATCCGTTAATCCAGGATCAGCTATTAAGGCCTCTAAGGGGCCCAGCCCTAATGCCTCATCTAACATCTCTTCAACCAGCTCTTTGCGATCTTCAAGAGATGAGATAAAACTTCCCGCCTCTTCAGTTAAAAAGTTGGTTATTAATACCCTGGCCTTATCCTTTAATGCCCTTGTCTTCTTTAGGTCGGAGAATACTTTAAAATCCATCCTTTTAAGGTTTAATTCCTCAATAAGACGGGCGTGAATTTTACGTTTAATCTTGGCTATTTCATTACTATCATCGTTAATCTCCGGCTCAGCCAAAGGCTCAGTTAAGCCCTGATCTTGCCAGAATGTTCCGTCTTTTTCCACTATCCCTTCTTTAAGCCTTAACTGATCTATCTCTTGATGTTCGATAAAAAGTTTGCTATTTTTAGATAAATCCAGCGCGAGCTTTTCTATGCTCCGCGTAATCTTTGATCGGGGGCTGTTAATGACTACCGGGATGCCTCGGTTTACCGCCGCGCCCACTATTTCTCCATCAGAAGGTATCTGGGCAATAATATCCAGCGGTAAACTTATCCTTACTTCCTGCCAACTGATGCCAGAAAGAGACTCCGCCCTGTTTAAAATAATTTTCAACATTGCAACAGGGAAATTCAAAGATTGCAGAATATCCAAAGCCCATTTAGTCTGGGATAACGACGGGACGTCAGGTGTAACTACCAAAAGAACAAGATTTGCCTGATTTAAGGCGGCTAAAATAACCTCGCTAAAATGCTGCCCCGCGTCTACAATGATATATTCGTAATCTTTATCCAATAAAGCGAAGACATCCTTTATTTTCCTCGCATCAACATGCGGAGACTGCTGAGGCTTTAAAACTCCGGGCAAGAAATCAATGCCCAGCGAATTTTTAATTATAAATTCCGATTTCCTAATGCTTCCGGGCTGTTTTTTCATGTAGTTCATCAAATCCGGCATTGACTTTTCCGGAACAAGATCCAGCATCCTGGCCATATCCCCGGCTGCCTGTAGGTCTAAATCCACAAGACAAACCTTACTGCCTTGATTCCTGGCTAAAGTCACAGCCAGATTAGTGGCAATTAAAGTCTTGCCGACGCCACCTTTTGCGCTAAATATAACAATCTTCTTAGACATTTTAATTTAGTTGATACATTATCGGGGCTTCTATCCAGAGTTCATTTTGCTCTATTGAGGTAGGAAAAGGAGGAAAAGACCCTGCGTTTTTAACCATTAAAATAGCCTGCTCATCCAGAAGCCTATACCCTGAAGACTCTATTACTGTCACTTCCAGCAGTTCGCCGGTATAAGAAATACGCAGGCTTAATTTTACCGTCCCCTGATACCTAGCATCTTTAAGGTCATTGGGATAAGTAAGATTGACCAGTATCCGCTCCTTGATTATCTTGGCGTAGCTGGCAATAGGATCAAGGCTTTCTTCTTTAACAGCGGTTCTGTTATCCTGCGAGATATCTTTATCTGGTTGTTTAGGCGCTTTTTTTTCTTCTGAAGTTACGGTAGGGGTAAGGGTGATAAACAACTCCACATCACCCCTTTCTCCCTGGCCGCCGCCTTCCTTTGTAATCTTTTTTCTAAAAACCAGGCCGATAATCGGCAAGTTACCCAGGCCGGGAACTTTACGAATATCTTCTTCGGTCTTTTTTTTCATCAATCCGCCTATTACCATAGTCTGGCCATTATCCAGATAAAGTTCGGTTGAAGCACTGCGCTTAACCAAAGGATAAGCCTTGGCAGTGGTAGTATTGCCGCTACTACCTCCGGTTGTGCCGATAGTCTCCGGTGCCCCTACATCGCTGACCTCCACATTAACAGATAATTTTATCCGCTTCTCATCGGTAAGAGTAGGTTTAACTTTTAATTTAATCCCGTAATTTTTATATTCTACGCTGGTTCCCTGCCCTCCGCTGCTGCCGGATACCTGGGTAGTAAATACCGGTTTTTCTCCGCCAACGGTCAGCTCCGCTTCTTTGCCGCTTTGACAGGCCAGCCTGGGACGGGAGAGGATCTGAGCCTTGCCTTCCTGAACCAGGGCATCCAAAGTAAAGGCAAAGGCTGCCCGGTTTAAATTCAAGATTTTGAATAAAGTTGACCACTTGGTGCCTGCTTCAAGTATCCCTGGCGAGCCCACTTCAGTAAGGGTTATTTTTTCAGGCCAGCTAAGGCCCAGGGTATTAGTCGCATCCTTGGTTAACTCCATAACCTGCACATCTATATCTATGACAGACTCTTCTTCTTTAACCTGGACTAAATCCACTATTTTATCTTTTAGAGTGCCTAAAATAGTGATTATCCTCTCTCTTTCCTGCGAAGTTTTGACTCTTCCCAGGAGTAAGACCTTGCCTTCCTCTTCTTCTGCCTTAGTGTAAACCTCAGACAGATTAAGCTTATTCAATAAATTATCCACCCTGAACTTAATATCTTTCATATTTTCGGCGAATATCTTTATTTTAAAAGATTGCTCGCCAAATTTATCCCAATAAACAAATGTAGTTGCGCCCGCGGATTTAGGGATAATGGTTATTTCGTTCTTATTAACGACGTTGACATCAATTACGGAAGGATTACCAATGACTATACGGGTAGGACTATGAACCTGGATAGCCCTCATTTCACCTATATACAATTCTATTTCTTCAGCTATATTATCTAAGGACTGGGCCCTAAGCGGCAGGATAACACTGAATAATATTAATAAAACAACCAAAAATATTTTTCTCACTAATGTACCTCTTTTTATTTCGGCAAAATGACTTTTTCTTTATTTGCGCCTCTATATATCTCCACGTACTCTATATTAATCGGTTCCTTGATTAATTCTTTTGCTCCGGGCTTGCTAATTTGCTCCTGTTGCGGCATTATATACTTAAATAAAGTATCCCAGCTTGCCGGCTGGGTGAATTCTATCCTGGAATCCGCCGGCGAGCGTAAAGTCAGGCGAATTTTGCCCTGCTCCTGGACAAAAGCAATCAAATTAGCTTCCTGCGGACTGAGCGCGATAGTAATTAAGGGGACAGCCCCGATCCCGCTTTTTTTATCTTCTTCTGCGCTATACCTGCCTCCGCCTCCGGAGCTTTCCGCCCCCCCCCTGGGGGGGACGCCGGTTACCTGGCCTATTGCCAAAACCAAGACATTCTGGAACAAAGGCATTACTGCTATCTGGCTTGACTGTTTACCTTCCGCCGTCTGCACAGGTACAGCGACCATAGCGATCACATCCACATAATCACCAGGATTAATCATCCCCGCCAAAGAAGCGAGATTATCCACTGATATGGTAATTGCTCTTTTACCGATCGGCGTCCCTTCAGCTAAACCGCCTAGTTGTCTGGATTGAACTAACTTAGTCAAGATAATCTGTTCGCCTTTAGCTATAGAGGCAATCGTTACCATCCCCATGACCCTACCTATAGATGTAACTGCCTGAGGCTGCCGATATTGGTCCGGGATCACTTTTACCTCAACGCTATCCTCGGCAATAGTAGAGCCCTTCGGGATATCCCTAGTAGCCATTAACACCTGAGATTGATTTTTAGATATATTGGCCTGCATCCCGGCTATCTTTTTCTTGGCCTCAGCAAAAACTTTCTGACGCTCCTGGTCTATATAAGCCTTGGTCATAAACACGGCCATTAAAGCTAATATCGCTCCGGCTATTATTATAATCTTTTGTTTTTGCATCTATTTTATCTCTCCTTCGTAAAACTCCAATTTTGCGGATCGGGAGAGATTACCTATCAATTCTTCGATTTTCTTCTGCTGTTTCAAGAAAGTCAGGCCCCTCTTTATATCATCCCACATTTCAGTAAGGGATTTTTGTTTGCCTCCGCGCCTGGACTCGAATTTTAATATACAATACCCGTCCGGGCTTTTAAAAATACTGCTGATCTTGCCTACTTCCAGGGTATCCGAGAAGGCTACGGCGTCGAACTGAGCAGATTTCTGGCCCTTCTTTATAAAACCCAGGTCCCCTCTGTCTTTAGCGCTGGCGGATTTGGATCGATCCTTGGCCAGAGTGGCAAAATCCGTTCCCTGGAGAAGCTGGATCAAAATATCCTTAGCCTCCTGCTCGGAAGAAACCACTATCTCGCGGACCTGTCTTTCTTCCGGCTCCTTAAGCTGGTCTTTATAGCTATTATAATAATCCTCTATCTCTTTTGAGTTTACCTCCACGTTTTCGGCTTCCTTACGCACCAACTCCATAACCAAAAGATCTTGTTTGGTTTTTTCCAGGACCTGAAGCACTTCTTCTTTCCTATCTAATCCCTTAGCTAAAGCATCCTGGTACAAAAGCATCCGGCGCACCATTTCATTCTTAAGGTAATCTATCTTCTGATCGCGGGTGGTGATCTTGGCTTCAGGTTTATCCAACGGAACCATAGCATTATAAGCCTCTATCTCCTTATTCAGATCCTCCAAAATAATAGGGGCGTTGTTGACTCTGGCTATAGCTGTCCCCCTAACCGGCGGACTGACTACTCCGGCCTCTTTAACAACCTTTTTGGTCTTGGGCTGGCTAAAATTAAGTTTGTCACAACCTATTAAAACCGCAGAAACAAAAAAAAATGCCAAAAATAAGATAAATTGTTTTTTCATCGCCCCCCCTTTATTTATTCTTTTTTAATTTCCTTGATTACCTGAATCAATAAATCCGCGAGCCTGGCAACTAAGTAAAAGAAAAGGAAGAAAAAAGAATAGATTACTAAGATTACCGCGCCCATCCAGCGCGGATTACCCGGAATCACGCCAAAAAACAGGGATATTCCCCCAGTCAGGCCTAAAAAAAGAAACACCCAGGCAGCAATTTTCACTACTACGCTGGATGTCTTCAAAAAACCTAAATGTTCCCGCATAAAATCTAAAACCCTCCTTGTTACTTTTTTATCATAAATTGCCGGAATTGCAAGCAAAATCTTTGACACAAAATTTTGACGATAAAAAATACAGCAAATCTTTATTAAACGCTATACTTTTAAAAACCCACTAACGTACCTTTTCATAATTATACAGTCTGATAAATAAGGTTATTTAAGAAATATTAAAATGACGCCGCAAACCGCGATAATAGCCCCGATAACTGCTTGAAATGATATCTTTTCTTTTAGAAAAACAACAGCCATGGGGAGAATAAATAGCGGCGTGGTGGAATTAAGTATGGTTGCGATGGAAGCGTCTACATATTTTAAGGCTACAAGAAATAACCAAAATCCGCCAAAAATAACCACAAAAACAGTCAAGAGAGTAAATTTTAATAAGCGGGGATTAGTAAAAGGCTGCAGCGAACTCCTAAAATTCTTAGTAATAAGTCCCCAGGTAATTATACCTATTGTCCCTCCGAGAAAACGGATAAAATTCGCCTGTAAAGCAGAAGTTGATTCTATCACTTTTTTCGCGAAGATTATCCCTAAAGACATACATAACGCGGATAATAACGCATACTTAATACCGTTATGCCAGTTTTTATCTGCTTTTTTAATCTCAGATCCATCCCAGAGCACCCAAGTTACTCCTGTTACTGTAAGAAAAAGTCCGCACCATACCACGAGAGAAAATCGTTCCCGCAAAAAAACGACTGCCAAAATAACCGTAAATACAGATCCCATGGTCTCTAAGAGAACGGTTAATCGGGGACCCAAATATATCAGCGCCTTAAAAAAAAGGGTATCGCCCAAAGTAATCCCTAATATTCCGCTAGCGCCAAGCAATAAAAATGTGGATGTAGATACTGTTTGAAAACCTGATAAAATAATAACTACGGATAAATAAAACAGTCCGATTATCCCCTTACATAGATTCATTCCAAACGGCGTTACCTCTTCCCCTATTTTCCGAAATAGAATCGAGCCCAGAGCCCATACGGCAGCTGAAGCCAAAGCAGCTACGCCACCTAATATCCCGTAAACCTGATTAGGCTGTATCATGATATTTCAAATTTTCTCAAATAAGGGATAGATCTGAACATTTAAGCCCGGCATCCCTGACTATATCAAATAAATCATCTTTTGGCCTATGCCGTCTTATTTTGTATATAATATATTCTTTTTCTTTTTTTCTGGGCGTGCCATCATGCAGGGTAATCACATTAGCCCCTGCCATCAAACCCAAATATTGCCCATTACTACCAATTAAGTTCAACGCGCTTACCGTTGGAATTAACATAGCAGGAGACATAATTCTCATAATCGCCATGAATTTGAGTGTAAGATTTAAATCGGCAGCGGGATATTCGGCATAAGGCGACATCTCATTAGGAATAAAAGGTGAGACGGCGCCCATAGAAAGATCGAGTTTCTTTATAAATAATAAGTCTTCCGCCAAAATATCTAAATCTTGCCCGGGGAGGCCGACAATACTGCCTGAACTTAATTGAAAACCCAGCTTTTTTACCATATCCATATGAACCAACCGGTTATTTAAACTATCCGAGGGCTTTATTTTTCTATACAGTTTAGGGCTTGTTGTCTCAAATTTAAGCAAATATCTCTCGACCCCGATCTCCCTTAATTTACTGTATTTATCTTTTGTTAAATTTCCTAAGGCGCAATT
>JAHKAP010000019.1 GCA_018825985.1 Candidatus Omnitrophota bacterium | reverse complement strand
CGCGCTACTTCGATCATGTTACTCACCTCCTTTCGATTTGTTTTTTGTTTTGTTTTTACTTGGCTCATGTAAGCCTCCTTTCTTTTGACGCCGGAAATTAAAACCCAAGAAGTTGAAGTATTTTTTGAGGCACACCACAAAAAAAGCGGTCTTTTGTCAAGAAAACAGAGATGCCCGAAGGGAGTGAGCTCCCAAGCGAACGAGCTTCATGGAGTCCTTTGGAAAAATTGAGACTCCCCGCAAGGGGCAGAATGCTTCTGATACCAAAAAAGCCTTTCCGAGGCAAACCACGAAAAGGCTTTTTAGGTAGAGATGAATTTTTCCAAAGGATTTTCTTGCACAAAAGTCAGGCTTGGGTTATTGTAGGCGGATAAAAAGAAAGGAGGGTTACGTGACGGCAAGAGAAAACAGAAAACAAGAAAGGAAGTGAGTGATTGAAGCAGCGGTTAAGGACGGCTAAATGGTAAAGTGGGCGATTAAAATTTTATGGCTGGACTAGAAGGCTAGGGGAAATTACAGTCCGATTTATGTCTTGTTTGGCGCATTTATGGCGCATTTAAAAAAGTCATTTGCCAACTTTATCGAGAAAGTGGCAAATGACTATACTTTAAGACTCACATTATCAACCAGTTGCGCAAATGGCGCTCCCGAGCACTTGCGCCCCTTCGAATAGTTTCTTAGCCATTTGTCCCAACAGCCGAAACCCAATAAAAATACGCTTCCGGGCTAATGATCTTGAGCTTTTCAAGAATCTTATATTTCTCAGGAAGCGCCATTCCCTGAATTAAAGATAAGTCCACGTTTTTTACAAACCGCGGGTTTACTTTCCCTTTAAGCACGCTCGCCATATACACAATTTTTGCAAAGGCAGTCTTGATATCCTGTTGGTCTATTTTTTCTCTTAAATGATTACCGACCTTGCCCAAGCCATCGTTAATGAGCATAATCTCCGGGAATGAATTGTCAGCGCCTCTAAGCAATGACTGCGAGTATTTAAATGCGATATCCGTAACATCGTCTAAAACTTCATCGATAGAATAAGATGTCCCGCGAAAACCGTTCTCCTGTTGCGCGGTATTCAAAAAACTCTGCCTCATGTCGTCGATATCGCTTGCGATATCAAAAAGCTCCCCCAAATCAATAACCTGCTTTAAAACTTCCATCGCTCGCTTTTTGTTTAAAGGAATACCCATCGTTTTGGGCGAGACGGCTGTCATTTTATCGCCCAATAATCCCTCCGGCGTTGGAACCCGAACAACCACATCCGATCCAGAAAAAACCAGCGGAAGCTTCGATATGTCTTTCTCAACCAGTTTCTTATAAGGATGCTCCGTAAAAACAACGTCTAAGAGCACATACTGCGGAACCTTTGAGAATTGCGATGTAAACTGAAATTTATAATGCGCCTTCGGTATCTTCCCGCCACGCGGATCCTCTTTTACGGCGTCGAACCATTCCGATTCCGATCCCATCCTGACAAGCGCGTCTTTCAATCCTGCCCGTTCCTTTACCGGCAAAAGGATATCAATATCTATAGACAATCGGGCTGGCGGGAAAATATGCAGAAAAATAGACGTACCGCCTTTAAATATCAATTTCGGATAGACGCGAAGCAATTCATTCAACAGGTTAAACGCATACACGGATTTCTCAAATATCCCCGGATCCTTAAAGCCCAGCTCTTTTCGTAAGGATTCAATCCTGTTGCGATCAGGAATTTGTTTTGCCACGAATATCCTTCTTAGATATTACTTTCGCCGCATATTTTATATATGCTCCGAAGGTAACATTGTTAAGTCCAACATTATCAATTAGTTGCGAGATTATATCACGGAAGTACCTACGACACCTAGCATAGGCAATCAGGTCCCCGATATTGATCCTGAACAACCCATCAATACTGCGCCACAACTCCCAGTAATCGCCGTCCGGCATCGTTCTGTACTTGTCTTTGATCACATAGAGATCTACCAGCATCTTTTCAAGAGTAGGTGTGTGCCCATCACGAGGTGAGCCTTTAATTAACAGCCTGACAACAATCGGATTATGCGTAATGTCAAAATCCTTGGGCGCCACCCGGCTGGCCTTTTCGACCATCACAAACCGGTAATCGCGCGATATCCTGTCAACGACAGGACGAATCGCATCCGCTTCCACCTCGACAAAGGTGATATTGTGCGTTTGCTGGTGATGATAATAGGGCTGAAAACACAGGGTATTCCAGATAAGGAAATCAAGATCAGGATACTGCTTTTTCAAAAGTTGCCGGATCTCGGCCACGCGGCTTTTCTCCACCGACCGAAATTCTTTCCTGACAGAGCTATAGACCCCCCTGCCCGCGGAGAAAATTATTTCGCTCTGCTTCAACTCCTGAAGATAATTCTTAGCAAGCTGATTGCTGGTCCCGACCGCCTTCACCACTTCTTCAAGAGTGAAATACCGATGCTTCTCGGCGTATTCTTTAACTAATGCTCGTTTATTCAAATCACACCTCGCTTCTGACAATACAAAACTTCCTTAATAATTCCTGCGGGATTTAATGAACTTTCCCAAGTCCTGCGGTTTCACCCGCCATTGGCCGATCTTGGTCGCTTTGATCTTTTTGGCCTGAATCAAATCCCGAATCCATTCTTCAGTGACGCCGAATTTCTCGGCAATATCTCTAACGCTAAGATATTTTTTGAAATCGTCTACCATAACGGTT
>JAHKAP010000018.1 GCA_018825985.1 Candidatus Omnitrophota bacterium | reverse complement strand
TTGACAGTAAATGAGAAACTTTTCTGGTCAACATCGATGCCGATAAAAATATCGTATTCTTGTGGGGTATATACCATGCTTTCCTCCTCCTTAGAAAATGGTTAGACTATTAGCCTTTAGTTTACACCATTTCTGGGAAAGTTTGGCGCTCTAAACATATTATCTATTAAAGTAAAAGGAAGTGCAGGATGTCTAACTTAATAGCGGCAGAGGCAATAGCTACAAAGATCCTGGAAATACGGGGTAAAAGAGTAATGTTGGATAGGGATTTGGCTGTTCTATATGGGGTAAAAGTAAAAAGATTAAAAGAACAGGTCCATAGGAACATAAAAAGATTCCCCATAGATTTTATGTTTGAATTAACCTGGGATGAGGTGCAATCTTTAAGGTCGCAATTTGCGACCTTAAACGCAGGCCAGAATATTTCCAAGAGAGGTAAACACATCAAGTATTTACCCTATGTATTCACCGAGCAGGGCGTAGCAATGCTCTCTAGTGTTTTAAACAGCGAAAGAGCTATTCAGGTGAATATCATGATTATGCGAGCTTTTATTAAGTTAAGAGAGATTCTTCTAACACACAAAGATTTGGCTGAAAAAATAGAAGAAATAGAGAGTAAATACGCTGGTCACAGCGAAATAATCAATGAAATTTTGGAGGCTATAATAATACTTCTAAAGCGTCAGCGAGTGCCGCCTCCAACACCTCACAAACCGACTATAGGATTTACCAGGGACTAGGGAGGCGGAGGCTGGCGGGCGGGGCGGGAGCTACTGATAAAAGGAGGGTAAGATGTTTGAAAAAATGAATGAACGGATGAAGAAATTGAATTGTATGGATATCGGGATGGTGAAATGGAGCGCGTTTTTATTCGGTATCATTGTCGCAAAGATATTTCCACAACTGCTGAAGATAGATTATATTATTTTAATACTGCTGGTATTAATTTTAGGCGCCAGGCCGCTCTATAGATTTTGGTTTAAGAAATAAATATAATAGGGACCGGGTCCATTAATTTTAATCTTTTGTGGTATAATAAGTTCTAGCTAAAACTAAGGAACGTTTCTATCGTTTTCAGTGGGGTGGAGGCGGGGTGGGTGGTATAAATAAAGGAAAGTATAGAATGTGAAAAAGAAAATATTGATTGTTAATGATAATAAAGTAATCGTTGAGCAGATCTCCATTTGGCTTAAGTACAACGGCTACAAGGTAATTGCGGCTTTTGGCGCAACGCAAGCTTTGGCTATGGCAAATCACGAAAAGCCCGACCTTATCCTACTGGATAACCGCATGCCCTTGGTAAGCGGACTTAGTATTATAGGCAAATTAAGAAAGTTATCGGAAACAGCAATGATTCCCATTATTGTCATTACCGGTTCTCCCGGCAGCTATGTGAGCGACCTGGCTTTAGAGTTAGGAGCAGCGGATATACTTGGTAAGCCTTTTGATGTGAAGGAAATGTTGGGTAAGATAAAAAAAGCCTTGGCGCAAAACTAGTGTACGGGGGTCTATAGTTTTGGGGCGGGGCAATAACTGATAGGAGGAGAAATGAACGATAAACAAATAATAGTTGTTTTAGGTTTAATCGCGTATATTGCTGGAGGGTTAACCGTAGTAATCTTAAATTTGGAAACATACCTACAAATTATCCGTTCTCAAATTAATGTTTTAACTCCTATATTTATAACATTCAGTATTATTTTAATTGTTGGCATTACATTGATCTATCTTTTTAGGAGCAATAAAGGGCAATAAATAGGACGGTTCTATTTAAAGCTGGGGAATGGGGGAACAAAAAAGTCGTAAAACTAGGGGACGGGGATAGAGTTTTGAGCCTGGGCGGGAATGAAAAAAATAATCTGCTGTTTATTTATAGTGGCGTTGATGAGCGGGTGCGCGTCGGTTTTAGACAGGACAGATAATGGCAAGATTGTTTCAGCCAGGGTATATCCCGGCGTGAGCAGAGATGTAGAACTGATGGGTGTATGTTCTACGGATCGCTCTTCTTATGAGTTGGCATCGCCACAGCTGACTACGATAAGCAAATTAGTATTCATCCTTGCTTTAATAGATTCTCCTTTATCAGCTGTTTTAGATACAATATTACTTCCTTTTGATATTTTCCACCCTAAAGAAAAAAAGCAAGAATTTACCTGGCAAATTAAAACTAGAGGATAAAGCTAGGGGACGGTTCTGGGTTTAATTCTGGGCTAGATACGGGTAGGAGTTGGAATAAGTTTAAATAAGGGACACCCTGCCGATTATCTCGCGGGGTGTCCCTTGATAGAATGGGGTTGGGGATAATTCCTATAGATAAATCCGATAAATGTCTTTAAAGAACATTATTATATTTATTTTATCAATAGCGGCTTTATTCGGCTGGGGGATGGTTATTTATCAGAATAATCTACGGGAGGAGTCTGAAAAGCGCATAGAAGAAAGGATCATGGATCAGGTTGACCATTTATTGGGAACTTATAGTTCTATCCGGCAGGAGGTGGAATCGAGCGAAAAGATCAAGAATTTGCTAACCCGGCAGGAAGAACTCAGGCAGACCCGTGATTTATTGGTAAAACAACTCCAGGATTATCATAACGAAAATTTGGAGAGCAAGACCAAGTTAGGGCAATTTTTAAAAGAAGAGTCGGAGAATGCTACCCGAAAATATTCCGAACACGAACTTATGTTGTTAGAACAAACAAAAGAGCTAGCTAAAATTAATAGCAGAAATCATTCCCAAGACTCAAGATTAACCGCCTGGGAAAGCAAGGCCGCGGAACTGGACAGGATAAACCAAGACTACCATGATCAAATAAGATCAATATTAAATAAAAACTTACAGGAGACAAGGCAGAAACAGGAAAAAACCGATAATCAAATTTCCGAATTAAAAGCCAGATTAGAACAATATATTACTCAGGGAGATAAAAAATCAGAAACCCAGGACGTCCCCAAAAAGGACACGCCGCCGGTTAATATTAAGGATGCGCCTTAGTAAAATTTAGTTGCGGGGCGGGAGGGGGTTGGGGAAATGGAAGGGTTAAGGGAGATCAATTAATGGATATATTAAGATTACTGCCGGAGGGTAAGTTCCTATTTATTTGGGCCTGTCTAATAATATTATTCAGCATTGTCATTCGTTTAATTTTATGTATTTTTAAAGCAATTGCAATAAAACAGGGAGAGGCTGATTATAAAGAGGAGTATAAGGAAGAAGACTTATATATAACCTTCCGGGATCGGCGATTTGGAGAAATTTTCCAAAGATTATTTTTTAGCTGTGAAGGAGATTCGCATATTGATGATTATTTTCTCCCTACTTTAGTTGGGGCATTCGAACTTGTTTTATTCCCAATTTTATTGTTTCGCCGCTGGGATATGATCGCCTTTTGGATTACTATAAAGACCGCGGGTAATCTGGGATTGCGGGGGAAATCACGAACTTCTTATAATAGATTCCTGTTTGGTAATATTTTAGTGCTGATGTTCTCGTACATTCTATATATTATGTTTTTTTCATAGGTAATTCCGATGGTGGCGGTATTCTTTAAAGGGGCGCCGGTTGATCAGTAAACAGTTAAAGATAGTCCTGTTCCGGATCAGTTAAAAAGCGGTATCCGGATAAATCCGGAAAAATCAGGATGAAGAAAAATGGCATTACGGGAAGATATTGAAAAGCAGGGTAATTGGCTCTTCAGGTGGCGAAGTTATTTGCCGCTTTTACTTATTCCGGTACTGCTTATCGGATTAAGAGACTCTAGGATATTGGAAAGGATTTTCGGTGATTCGATAAGTGATTTTTGGGAGGCCTGCGCTATTGTTATTTCTTTTACAGGTCTTTTGGTCCGTTGCTTAACTGCAGGTTATGTCCCCAGGGGGACTTCAGGGAGAAATACAAAATGGCAGGCAGCCGAGACCATGAATACTACAGGTATGTATTCGGTCGTGAGGAATCCACTTTATCTGGGCAATTTTATTATTGTTTTTGGCATTGTTCTATTTATCCAGGTGTGGTGGATCGCGCTGTTGGTGTCGGCGGGGTTTTTTGTTTATTACGAGCGGATAATTTTCGCCGAAGAAGAATTTTTAAGAAAAAAATTCGGGATTCAATTTACCGAATGGGCTGAAAAAACACCGGCGATAATCCCAAATTTTAAAAACTGGAAAAAACCGGCCTTATCTTTTTCATTTAAAACTGTTCTCAGGCGGGAATTTTCTACTATGTTTTCCATTATTGCGGTTTTCTTTTTTCTGGAGGTCGCCACTAATTTTATAATAAATAAACATTTTTCAGCCCGCAGTTCTTGGATAGCGTTCTTTATTACCGGCTTGATTTTCTATGTTATCGTTCTTGTTTTAAAGAAGAAAACAAGATTAATTAATGTTAACGGCAGATAATGCAATAATTTATAAGGAGGGTGAAAAAAGATGAATGCAAAATGTCCACAGTGTCATAGTGATGCAGCGATGGAAGGAAAGATTTATAATCAAATTGATTATGTTAATCCTCCTGCATACTTTAGGCCTAATAGTGTCCCATTTTACGCGATTTTTAAAACAAATGTTCAATTACAGAACAATTTTTTTGCTTGCCCATTCTGCGGATTTGTTTGGTCAAAGATTAATAACCAGGACTTGCAGCGGTATTCAATTAATAAATCAGCAGCTTAATTAACCAGTCCAGAGGGAGTTCTTTTCCGAATTGACCGGAAAGCGGGCATGGGTTTTGAAAAACATAAGATATAATAGAAAAGAGAGGATATTGAATCCCGGGGCGTAATCTAAAATAATAAAGGAGACTAGATGATCAGGAAGACTTTAGGATTATGTTCAGTTATTTTTTTGTGTATAACAAGCTCGGCCTTTGCTGAAGGCGTAAAACCGGTCCAGTTGGGGGTTTTTAATCCCATACAATTGTTTCCGTCAGTGGATTCGGTCTGCGGATTAAGTCTCAATCTTCTTTATTGCGATAATGTGAATATGGCGGGTTTAAGTTTATCCTCCGGTTGGACCAGGACAAGCCTGAATATGAAAGGCGTTCAGCTGGGAATAATTAATTGGGTAGATGGAGTCAGCTATGGCTGGCAGTCCGGGCTGTTTAACTATACCGGGGGCCATAGCGGAGGCTTAGATGTTTCGGCAGTTAATATTAATAAAGAAGGTAAAACCGGGCTACAATTAGGGGTTGCGAATTGGGGCAAGAGTTTCTTTCATGGCTGGCAGATGGGTGCGGTAAATTATTTAAACGGTGAATTTACCGGCTTTGAGGTCGGTTTTACGAATATAATCAGGGAAAGATTTTCGGGTCTGCAGATCGGCGCTTTTAACTTTGTAGGCAAGGCCATGACTGGTTTGCAAATTGGCCTTTGGAATAATGCCGGGGAAGTCGGCGGGGTGCAGATAGGAGTAGTAAACGCGTGCCGAACTCTAAGAGGGGTGCAGATTGGCCTTGGTAACTATAACGATAAAGGGGATCCGATGCCGTTCATGATAGTAGCTAATTGGGGGTTCTAAAATATACGGGGACAGTCATATGGAATTAGGCAAGATATTGATAATATCCGGGATTATTCTGTTGGGTTTAGGCCTGGCTTTGGTTTTTGCCGGTAAGATCCCATTTATCGGAAGGCTGCCCGGGGATATTTTAATCCAAAAGAATAATTTCAGTTTTTATTTTCCTTTGACTACCTCAATTGTAGTCAGTATAATTCTTTCAATCATATTCTGGCTATGGTCCCGCCGATGAGAAAAACTCCGGCCTTGTTCCTATCAATATTTTTATTTATTAACTGCGGGCTGTTAACTGCAAACTGTTTTGTTTTCGCTCAGGAAGAAAAATATGTCCGGGTGCTGATTTTAAAGGATAAGCCAACGGTTAGTTTTAAGATCAATGGTTCTTTTGAAATTGATGACGCTCAAAGCGGTAAAGTCTTATACCGGGGGAAAAACCTGAAGGCGGCTATTACCGCCCAGAAAAACGGTATCTCTATCGGTAAAACCAGTTTTAAGAGCAATAAAGTTTTGCTCAGGCCGGATGACCCGGAAGCGGTATATTTAGAAAGCCGTAAATTCCGGGGGAACCTGGTTTTTGTCAGGAATGGCCGTCGTTTATCGGTAATAAATCATATCAAAATCGACGATTATGTGTCAGGGGTGTTGATCTATGAGGCTTCTCATTATTGGCCTACTGAGGCTTTAAAAGCAATGGTGCTGGTAGTCAGGACCTTTGCCCTTTATCAGGCGGGAGAGAACGCGGTTAAAGATTACGACTTGACCAGTGATATCTATTCTCAGGTTTACGGAGGCAGGATCGGCGAGCGCTATCGTTTGAACGAAGCTGTTGAGCAGACCAAGGGTTTGATACTTACCTATCAGGGAAAGATACTGCCATCATTCCATCACGCTACCTGCGCCGGGCATACAGAAGATTCGGCTCAACTTTGGAATATCGATTTACCTCCTTTAAAAGGCGTCCCTTGTGACTTCTGCAAGGAATCTCCGCATTATAACTGGCATCAGGTTTCAGAAGAAAAAGAAATTCGCGAGAAATTAATAGGCGCGGGATACGATATTAACAAAATAAACGAAATAGTGATCCTGGGCAAAAATCCTTCGGGAAGGATAAAAAACCTGAGGATAATATCGGATAAAAAAGATATCACTATATCATGTAAAGATTTTCGCAATATAATAGGCCCTAATATTATTAAAAGCACTAATTTTTCCGTAAGCCTGGTTAATGGGGATGTAGTATTTGTTGGCCTGGGATGGGGGCATGGCGTGGGATTGTGCCAATGGGGCGCGTATTTTATGGCTAAAAAAGGTTATTCTTACGAACAGATCATTGAGTATTATTTTCCCGGTTCTAAACTCTCCGGAATCAAATAATATATGCTAAAATTATCAGATTTTGATTATCATTTACCTGCGGAGCTTATTGCTCAGTATCCTTTGAAAGAGAGGGCGGAGGCAAAATTGCTGGTTTTAAACCGTAAACCAGGTACAATAGAACATCGGACATTTAAGGATATCCCCGAATATATTCGTAAAAATGACCTTTTAGTTTTAAATGATACCCGGGTTCTGGCCTGCCGTTTAAAAGGAAAGCGCAGGACAGGCGGGAAAGTCGAGCTCTTGCTGCTGCGTCAAAAAGAGGGTTTGGTTTTTGATTGCTTGGTCAGGCCGGCCAGGATAAGATTAGGAGAAAGATTATATTTTAATAACAATAAATTATCCTGCGAATTAACCGCTAAAAACGAGGTAAGGTTTGATGCTCAGAATATCAATGAAGTATATAAAAGCGGCCAAGTGCCTTTGCCGCCGTATATTAAAAGGGATCCCGAAGATTTAGATAGCGTATATTATCAGACTGTATATGCTAAGAATAACGGTTCCATAGCCTCGCCTACAGCAGGGCTGCATTTCAGCGAAGAGTTATTGAATAAAATAAGGTTAGGCGGAGTAAACACTGCCTATATAACTTTACATATCAGTTATTCTACTTTTAAGCCGGTGAAATCCGAGTATATTACTGAGCATAAAATGGAGAAGGAGAGTTTTCAAATCAGCCCGGAGGCAGTTAAAGCAATAAACCATATCCGTTCGCAAGGCGGACAGATATTCGCGGTAGGCACTACCAGCTGCCGGGCCCTGGAAAGTTTCGCTGCTAATAAAACGGATGGAGAAACAGACCTGTTTATTTATCCGGGATTCAAATTTAATTTAGTCGATTGTTTATTGACCAATTTCCATTTACCCCGGACTACTTTGTTTATGCTGACTTGCGCTTTCGCAGGGTTGGATATGGTAAAGAAGGCGTATCAGGAGGCAGTAGATAGAAAATACAGGTTTTACAGTTATGGAGATGCGATGTTGATATTATAAATGTGAAATGGGGTCAGAATTATTTTTTCTTTATTTTGCATACTAGAAAAAAATAATTCTGACCCCATTTCCCGAATGCGCGCTCCGGCAAAATCGCTAAAATAAATTAATTAGTCCGCCAACCTCGGGGACAGCCTCCGCGAGAAATAAATATATTCTCAGGAGGCTGTCCCCTGTAAGTAGGAAAAAATGTATAATTTTATTAAAAAGGATGGGAAGGCGGGGGCGAGGAGGGGGAGACTTACTGTCTCGCGGGGGGAGATTGAAACGCCTTGTTTTATGCCGGTGGGTACCCAGGGGACGGTCAAAGGCCTGTCTCCTTTGGACCTTGAACAATCGTCAGCCCGGATAATCCTTTCTAACGCCTATCATCTTTTCTTGCGCCCGGGCCTGGAGGTTATTCAAAAGGCCGGCGGCCTGCATAAATTTATGAATTGGCACAAGCCGATCCTTACTGACAGCGGCGGCTACCAGATCTTTAGTCTGGCATTGTTAAGAAAAATAAATGATAAGGGCGTGGATTTTCAGTCGCACATTGACGGAAAACGGCATTTTCTTACTCCCGAAGATGTGATTGAAATCGAGAATATCCTGGGGTCGGATATTATGATGCCTCTGGATGAATGCGCGCATTATCCTTGTTCCAAGGACCACGCTGAAACCGCTATGAAAAGAACCATTGATTGGGCTATCCGTTCCCTAAGGGCCCATAAGGATAGTTTACAAGACACCAGGACACCAGGACACCAAGCCACCAGGGAAAACAAACAGTTATTGTTTGGCATTGTGCAAGGAGCGACTTATGAGGACCTGCGCGAAGAATGCGCTAAGAGATTAGTGGAAATGGATTTCGACGGGTTTGCCTTAGGCGGACTTTCAGTTGGCGAACCCGCGAGTTTGAGGTATAATATTGCTTCAACTACAGTTAAGTTCCTGCCAGAGAATAAACCGCGCTACATGATGGGAGTGGGATTGCCTGAAGATATTCTCCAGGCGGTTGAGTTAGGCGTGGATATGTTTGATTGCGTGGCGCCTACCCGCTATGGCCGTAATGGCACCGCATTTACCTCTACCGGCAGGATAAATATCGGTAACGCGCCCTATACCGAAGATTTAAAACCGTTGGATGAGAACTGTAATTGTTACTGCTGTAAGAATTTCAGCCGGGCGTATTTAAGGCACTTATTCAATAGCGAAGAAATGCTGGGCCTTAGGCTTTTGTCATTGCATAACGTTTATTTCTATTTAGAGATGATGCGTAAGATCAGAGAGGCGATTGAACAGGACAAGTTTGTTGAATTCAAGAAGGAATTTTTAGAGAAATATAAGAGCAAGTCATAAAGTTTAAACGCGGGGACGGTTCTCAAGCCAAAGCTAAACTGTCCCCTTGAGGGGGACAGTTTTAGAACAAATTGAGAACCGTCCCCGTACTGAACTATGCGCATAGACATAATAACAATATTTCCTGAGATGTTTGGTCCGGTGCTCAATGAATCGATAATCAAACGGGCCCAGACGAAGAACAAGGTGAAGATTTATATCCATGATCTAAGGGACTATACTTTAGATAAACACCGTAAAGTTGATGACCGGCCTTTTGGCGGAGGGTCGGGTATGGTATTGCAGCCGGAACCAATATTTAGGGCAGTAAAGGCAATAAAGTCTAAAATCAAAAGTCTAAAATCTAAAGTTACGGTTATTTTACTTTGTCCGCAAGGCGCGAAGTTAGATCAGAAGATTGTTCAGGGGTTATCAAAATGCAAACATCTGATTTTAATCTGCGGGCATTATGAAGGAATAGACGAAAGGGTAAGGCAGTCTTTAGCGGATAAGGAGATTTCTATCGGCGATTATGTATTGACCGGAGGGGAATTGCCGGCTATGGTTTTGGTGGATTGCCTGGTCAGGCTGATACCGGGGGTGCTGGGAGATAAAAATTCCTTGAATTTTGAGTCATTTGAAGGTAATCTATTAGAATACCCGCAGTATACCCGGCCGGCTGTTTACCGGGGCATGGGTGTGCCAAAGGTGCTCTTATCCGGGGACCATAAGAAAATCGAGGCTTGGAGAAAACAAGAAGCTTTAAAAAGGACCAGGCAGAAGAGGCCGGATCTTGTTAAGAATTAATCAAGTAAAGAAAGGGGAAATAAAATGGATAAGATGAAATTATTTGAAGAAGCGTATACCAAAAAAGAATACCCGGAAATTAATGTCGGGGATACGGTGAAAGTGTTGACTAAGATCCCCGAAGGGGATAAGATCCGCCTGCATCCTTTTGAGGGCGTGGTCATTGCCAAAAAAGGAACGGGCATCAGCAAGTGTTTCACGCTCAGGAAGATATCGTATGGCGAGGGAATCGAAAGAGTTTTTCCTTTATACTCTCCCAGTATCGAGCGTATCGACGTGCTTAAGCAGGGCAAGGTCCGCCGGGCGAAATTATTTTATTTAAGGACTAAGGTAGGCAAAAACGCCACTAAGATTGAACCTAAAGAGACCAAAGACAAGGCCAAATAATTATTATTACGAGGATAAGTTAAAATCCAGGGGTTTTGACCTGGTAGTCGGCGTTGATGAAGCCGGTCGCGGGCCCTTAGCCGGCCCGGTAGTCGCTTCAGCTGTTCTTTTGAAAAGCCGCTTTTTTAAGAACCGGATAGACGATTCCAAGAAGTTAAGCCCGCTTCAGAGAGAAAGGGCTTTTGGGGAGATCGTCAAAAATTCGGTATTCGGTATCGGCATAATCAGCCATAAACAGATCGATAGTTTTAATATACTCGTAGCTACCCAGATGGCTATGGAACAAGCCATAACCAAACTGGCCAGGAAATTGCGGCCTTTAAAGAATAAACACCTTTATGTTATCGTGGATGGGAAGGTCAGCCTTAAGATCTGTTTTGATTATACCACTATCATTAAAGGCGATTGCCTATCCAAAAGCATTGCCGCAGCTTCAATCATAGCCAAGGTTACCCGGGATAGGATAATGACGGAATACGACTGCGTTTATCCTGAATACGGTTTTGCCAGGCATAAAGGATATCCGACTAAGTATCACCGCAGGGCAATAACTGAGTTCGGCTCCTGCTTAATCCATAGAAAGAGTTTCTGTGGTGTCTAATGATAATTTAGATTTCGGAAGAGAAGCCGAAGAAACCGCGGCCAGGTTTTTAAAAAATAAAGGCTATAAGATCATTTTAAGGAATTACAAAACCAGGCTGGGAGAGATAGATATTATAGCTAAAGATAAAGAAGTTCTTTGTTTTATCGAAGTTAAAGCCAGGCGCACAGATAGATTTGGCTCAGGCAAGGAAGCAGTCTCTGAGTTTAAAAAAAGACAGATTTCCAAAGCAGCCTTAGTTTTTCTCAAAGATAAAAATCTTTTGAATAAACCGGCAAGATTCGATGTAGTAGCTATAGGTTGCCGCGATGAGCAGCCCGGCATAGAATTGTTTAAAAACGCTTTTGAGCTTAGCGCTGATTATAGCCTTTAAATATGTATAAGAATAAATCTTTAGAAAAATATGTTAATGATCTGGCAGGCAAGTTTTCTGCTCCCGGAGGCGGTTCAGCGGCGTGCTTAGTTTCTTGTTTAGGGGTTTCTCTTTTAGAAATGGCAGTTAATTTTACTCTGGGAAAGAGCGCTTTTGCCAAATATAATAAAAGCCTCAAAAAAACCCTGATCGCTTGCGCGCTCTTGAGGAAAATATTTCTTGGCCTGTTGGATGCGGATGTCAGCGCATACCTGAATAAAGACAAGGACAAATCATTAAAAGTCCCGCTTAAGGCCTGTGAGTTTTCATTAAAAGGCATGCGATTACTCCCGGGCTTAACCTTGAAGATTAACCCGGCCTTAGCCAGCGATCTGGTGATGGCGGGCATACTCCTGGAAGCGGGTTTTACCAGCGCTTATTATAACGTTGAGATTAACTTGAAAAATATCAAGGATGCTCGGAAGGTTAAAGGCATAAGAAAAGATCTGTCCGGAAAAATTAGATTGTTAAGAAAGATCCGTCAAGACCTGGAGGCTGAGGGTGGCAAAATTATTAGAAGGTAAAATTCTGGTTGAGCAGATAAAAAGCATTCTAAGGGATAAGATCAATTCCGCAGGGAAAAAACTTAAATTAGTTTCTATTCAGGTGGGAGTAAATCCGGCCTGCGAAGTTTATGTCAAGTCCCAGAAGAGGGCCGCTGATCTGCTGGGTATAGAATATCAACTGCACCAGCTGGATAAAGTTACCAACGGGGAAGGATTAGTGTCTTTTATCCAGGAATTAAACCAGGACAATTCGGTAAATGGGATAATCATTCAACTGCCCCTGCCTTTACATATAGATTATAAGAAAATCAGCCAGTTTATTACCCCGGGAAAAGATGTGGAAGGAATGCATCCTTTGAATTTAGGCAAGCTTATATTTGGCAAGGCTAAGATTTTACCTTGCACTGCCGCGGCAGTAATGGAATTATTGAGTTCGATAGGATTAAACCTGTCCGGCAAAGAAGTAGTTATAGTCGGGCATAGCGAGATTGTAGGCAAGCCTTTAAGTTTATTGTTGTTGGAGAAGTTGGCGACGGTAACAGTCTGCCATATTGGGACTTTTAAGGCCGGGAAATTAGAAGAGCATATTAAAAGAGCCGATGTTTTGATCATGGCTGTAGGCAAGGCTGGCCTGGTTAAGGGCGAATGGATAAAAGAAGGGGCGGTAGTTATTGATGTAGGCATTAATAAGGTCGGGGATAAAATCGTAGGAGATGTTGATTTTGAAGGAGCATCCAAAAGGGCGTCCTGGATCACCCCGGTCCCCGGAGGGGTAGGGCCTTTGACTGTGATTATGCTTATGCGTAATCTGGTAGAAGGAGCGAATCTATAGATGGCAAGAGGAGGGGTATGAATTTTAAAGAGAAACTAAATTGCTCTAAATTTTTGGTTACCGCCGAAATCGGCCCTCCTAAGGGTATTGATATAAAGCGCATATTAGATGAGGCTGAATTGATCCGTAACCGGGTAGACGCGATCAATGTGACTGATCTGCAGAGTTCAGTGATGCGCCTGGGTTCCCTGGTTGTTTCCGGCGTATTAAAGCAGAAAGGTTTTGAACCGGTATTCCAGGTTACCTGTCGGGACCGTAACCGCCTGGCGCTCCAATCGGATATTTTATCCGCAGGGCTTTTAGGTATTGAGAATATCCTGGTTTTGACCGGCGATCATCCTTTATCCGGGGACCACCCTGAAGCCAAGCCGGTATTTGACCTGGATTCAGTTCAGTTAATGCAAGTTATCCAGAAGCTTCAACAGGGTTTTGATATGAATGGTTCAAAGCTCGAAGGAGTTGCGCCTAAATTCTGCGTTGGCGCGGCGGTTAATCCCGGGGCCGAACCTATTGAACCGCAGATTATTAAAATGGAGAAAAAGATCACTGCTGGAGCGCAGTTCTTTCAGACCCAGGCTGTGTATGATGTAAAAATCTTTAAAGAATTCCTTTCTAAAATCAAACATCTTAAAGTTCCGATTCTGGCGGGGATAGTTTTATTGAAATCAGCGGATATGGCCAGATACATGAATAAAAATGTTTCCGGAGTAAGCGTGCCGGATGCCTTGATCAAGGAAATGGAAGATGCCTTAGACAGGCAGGCCAAATCAATCGAAATAGCCTCCCGGCTTATAGAGGAATTAAAACCATTGTGCCAGGGTGTTCATATTATGCCTATCGGCTGGAATAAATTCCTACCCCAGCTTTTGGATAAAGCAAAATTATAAATAATGATAAAAATAGCCATAATCGGGGCCTCGGCATCCGGACATACCCTGGCCCTTAATTTAAGGGAAAATAATAAAGATTGCTCAATAACCCTGATCAGCGAGGAAGATTCACCTTTTTATGACCGCAGGTTGCTTCTGGAGCTATTAGCCGGTAGGATTAAAGAAGAGGAACTGCTCAAGTTCAAGGAGGATTCTTATACTAAGGAAAACATTGATTTTATCAAAAATAAGAGAGTAGCCTCTTTGAACATCCATAAAAAAAGCCTCCAGCTAAAAACCAAAGATGTCATAAATTACGATTTTCTGGTTGTCTGCTCAGGCAGGAGGCACATCCTGCCTGAAATAACAGGAGTGAAAAAAACAGGAGTATTTAATCTGTATTCCCTTGCAGATTTTAGGGAATTTATGAATTATTTCATCAGTGATACGGTCTGCATTGCCGGAACCGGTGATCTTGCTGTCAATATCGCCGGGATCATTGCTTCAAAAAATAAAGAAGTCAAACTAATATCGGCGCAGGACATGAGCGGTTTTAATTTGCCAGCCGGAATTAAAGTTATCAATAGTGAGATAGTAGAGATAATCGGGGAGTCCGTTGTCCAGGCAGTTAAATTCAAAGAGGGAAAGATTATAGCCTGTCACTCGGTAGTGTTTATGGATAAAAAAGAAGGCTCTATTGATTTTTTAAAAGGGACTAATGTTGAATTATTCCAGGGGTTTATAGCGGTAGATGGCTTTGGGGAGACTAATTGTCAGGGCATCTATGCCTGCGGAAGCGTGGCCGGACGTAAATCAGAAACCGTTAAAGACAAAGACTGGGATGAAGTCATAACTGAAAGTATAAGGCTAAGCGAGCACCTTTCGGGGGTGCTAAAGGTCTAATATTTCACTTGACTTTTAGCCTAATTTATATTATATGATAATAAAGACACCTGCCTTTAATTCAAGAGTAAATACCTTGAGAAAATTATCCATAATACTATCCTTGCTTTTTTTGGTGCCGGCGTATTTATTTGCTGAGGAATCAGGAATAAGGGACCGGCTTAAAGAACAATCCCGGATTTACCGCCAGCAGGGCATGGAGCTCCAGAAGAGAGACGATTATAGCGGGGCAAATATGTTTTATCAAAAAGCAGTTGAACTGGACCCTGGGTATGCCGCTGTTTATAATGATTTGGGGGTTATGTCTGAGGCAGAAGGGTTCATAGACCGGGCAGAACAGTTTTATTTAATGGCCCTTAAACTCGACCCCAAATACTTAAGTCCTTATTCTAACCTGGCTCTTATTTACGAAGAAAAGCGCGATCTTCCCCGGGCGGGCTTTTACTGGAAAAAGAGATGGGAGTTAGGTTTGGAATCCGATCCCTGGACTAACAAGGCAAAATCCAGATTTTTTGACCTGATGCTGGTCGCTCCGGCCATTAAACAAGCGTATATTGATGAAGAAACTTTGAGGCTAAATAAAGATGCAGCCGCGTATTTAAAGATCAAGAAAGAAGAAGAAAAGCTTGATTACCAAAAGTTTTTAAAATCGGCGAACAATTTATATAGGTCGGGAGATTATAATAAAGCGCTGGAGGAAGTAAATAAGGCTCAGGAGATCAGTAATTCAGCCGAGGTTATTGAGCTTAGAAGGTCAATCATTAAGAAAATAGCGGAGAAGGAAAAGAACCTCAAGATAAAGGAGATGGAAGAGCACTTTAAGAAGGGGGTCACATATTACCAGTATGATAATCCTCAAGTGGCGCAGGAAGAGTTTAACAAGATAAAAGCGCTTGCCACATCACCTCAAAAAAGATAATTAGTTAAAAAATTCCTATCTATAATTTTTAGTTCCCTGATGGCTAATCCTAAGTTATTCCTTATAGACGCGATGGCTTTTTGTTACCGGGCATATTACGCGGTTTCGGGGTTGACCACTTCTTTCGGCCAGCCGACCAACGCCGTATTCGGATTTGTAAATATGCTTAACAAGATATTAAAAGATAAAAATCCGGAGTATATAGCAGCCTGTTTTGATGTATCCAGGGAGACTTTCCGGCAGAAGAAATTCGCTGAATATAAGGTCCAGCGTCCGGCTATGCCGGATGGGCTATCCAGCCAGATCCCGTTGATTAAAGAGATAATCCGGGCCATGGGAATAATAATATTTGAAAAAGAAGGCTTTGAGGCTGACGATATAATCGCGACCCTGGCTGTCAAAGCCGTTAAAAAAGGTTTAAATGTCGTGGTGGTTAGTTCGGATAAAGATATGTTGCAGTTGGTGGGTGAAAAGATAAAGGTGTTTAATCCTTATAAAGACGAAGGGGTGATCCTGGATGAGAAGCATGTTTTGGAGCGTTTTAAGGTGGCCCCTGAGCGGATAACCGATATTATCAGCCTGATGGGAGATAGCGCGGATAATATTCCGGGAGTGCCGGGCATAGGCGAGAAGACCGCGATAGAGCTAATTGGGGAATTCGGGTCTTTGGATAAACTGTTGGCTCATCCGGATAAGATCAGGCAACCGAAATTAAGGGCTGCTATCATCGACAATATCGGGAAGGTTAAGCTTAACCGGGAACTGGTGGTTTTGGATAGAGAAGTTAAAATAGATTTTGATTTGGAAGAACTAAAATCCAAAGACCCTGACCATGAGGAGCTATTTAAAATATACAAGCGTCTGGAATTCAAGGTTTTTTTAAAGAATCTTCCGGCTCAAAATGAAGAGTTGCCCGAGGCATCTGAGGCTATTGAATATAATCCGGATGAACATGGCCTGTTGCTTAAGGCTTTAAAAGAAGTTATTTTATCCTGCGATGGCGGGGATGGGGTTTATCTTCTTCTTGATGATTTGGTCATCCGGTTTGGCCTTAAGGACAAAACTTTAAGGTCGATTCTGAACGATCCCAAGATAAAAAAGATTTCCCATGATCTTAAAAAGGCTAAGGTGTATCTTGCCGGACAGGGCGTAGAATTAAGCGGGTTGTTTTTTGATACTATGATTGCCGCTTATTTATTGAATCCTTCCCGTCAGGGATACAACTTAAGCGATTTGGGTTGGGATTATCTGGAAAAACCATTAAAGATTGGTGATGCCGATGCTTCAAGATCGATAGGACTGATAAAAGAGATAAAGCCGAAACTGGAAAAAGAACTTAAAGAGAAAAACCTCCTGGGGTTATTTCAGGATATTGAAATGCCGCTGGCGGATGTTTTGGCCTGCATGGAGTTGAGTGGAATAAAACTGGACCTGGCAAAATTAAAAAAATTATCTTCGGAATTAGAGAAACGGCTGATTAAGCTGATCGAAGATATCTATGAAATCAGCCAAGTCCAATTCAATATTAATTCGCCGAAACAACTTAGGCAGATACTTTTCGAAAAGTTGAAACTACCGGTAGTAAAAAAGACCAAGACCGGGCCCTCTACTGACGAAGAGGTGTTGAATAAATTAGCTTCTAAACACAGGCTGCCGGCCATACTTTTAGAATACCGGCAGTTAATGAAATTAAAAAATACTTATATTGACGCGCTCCCGGAATTGGCCGACAAAAATACCCGCAAGGTGCACACTTCTTTTAATCAAACCGGAACCGAGACCGGACGTTTAAGTTCCAGCAATCCTAATTTGCAGAATATACCGATCAGGACCGATTTGGGCCGGAGTATCCGGGAGGCGATAGTTGCTTTTTCTCAAGGGAGCCGGCTTTTATCCTGTGATTACTCCCAGATAGAGTTGAGAATTATGGCTCATATGTCGGGTGATGAGATATTGATCAATGCTTTTAAGCAGGGCAAGGATATCCACAGGATCACCGCTTCTTTGATTTATAATGTCGAGGAAAAAGATGTTTTGGATGAAATGCGCGAAGTAGCCAAAAGGATTAATTTTGGGATCATTTACGGGTTAAGCGCTTATGGGTTAAGCCGGGACATCGGGATATCTCCTGCCGAGGCCCAGCAGTTTATCGACTCCTATTTTTCTAGATATCCTAAAGTCGCGGAATATATTCAGGATCAGATAAAGCTGGTAGAGAAAACCGGGTTTGTAACTACGATATTAGGCAGGCGTAGGTATCTGCCGGAGATAAACAATAAGAATCAGGCTATCCGTCAGCTGGCCCAGAGGCAGTCAGTGAACACGCCTATTCAAGGCTCAGCCAGCGATTTAATTAAATCAGCCATGGTTAAGCTGTATCAGCAAATAAAAGATAAAGGTTTTAAATCCAGAATGATCCTTCAGATCCATGATGAATTGCTTTTTGACGTTCCTTTGGCAGAGACCAGGGAATTAGCAGATCTTTCCCGGGATATCATGGAGAATGTTTTTAATTTAAGCGTCCCCATTAAAGTGGATATAAAGATCGGCAGGGATTGGGGAAAGATGGAAGAGTATAGTAATTAGTTATCCCGCTCTTTTAGGGTGATTTATTATGGGTAAATATCTAAAAGGGCGGGATTTCGTTAGATGCGCCTTACGGCGCAAAATTGTGCTCAAGGAGGCATAGGATGAAAATAGTTTTTTGCGCTTCAGAAGTAGTTCCATTCGCTAAAACCGGGGGCTTGGCCGATGTAGCCGGGGCATTACCGATAGCATTAGAAAATCAGGGACAGGAAGTAATCGTGGTCATGCCCGGTTATAAGGCGGTCCAGAATGTGAAGAATATCAAATCCATCCGGCTTAATGATAAAATATCTTATTCGATAATCGGAAAGAACGTAAAAGTGTATTTTATTGAAAACGATAAATATTTTAACCGCGACGGGCTTTACGGCGATAAAAACGGCGACCACCCGGATAATCTGGAGAGGTTTTCCTATTATTGCAAAGAAGCCTTAAATTTATTAAAAGAGATAAATTTCAAACCGGACATGATTCATTGCCATGATTGGCAATCCGGATTGATCCCGGTATATCTTAAGACTACTTATAGCCAGGACCAATTTTATAAAAATATCCGGACTATGTTTACTATCCATAATATAGGTTACCAGGGTTTATTCTCCAGGCAGGAATTTCCCAAACTGGGGCTGGATTGGAGTTTATTCACTATGGATACCCTGGAATTCTACGATAAGATAAATATTTTAAAAGGCGGCTTGGTTTTTTCCGATTTGATCACTACGGTAAGCGCTACTTACAGCAAGGAGATCCAGACCAAAGAATTTGGTTTTGGCCTGGAGAGCATTTTGCTTAAACGCAGGGAGAGCGTATCCGGGATATTAAACGGTTTGGATTATTCGGTCTGGGACCCGGCAACCGATAAGTTCATCGCCAAGAATTATTCATTAAAGACTGTATCAGATAAAGGCAAATGCAAAGAAGATTTACAGAAAGCTTGTAAACTGCCCCTGGAAAAAGATATTCCGCTTTTTGGGATCGTATCCAGGCTGGCTGAGCAAAAGGGTTTTGACCTTTTAGCCGCCGATATCGATAAGATCTGTAAATTAAAAGCCCAGCTGGTGATTTTAGGCACCGGAGATTTAAAATACCACCAGCTGCTGGAGGGTATGGTTAAGAAATATCCCAAGGTAATCTCACTGAACCTAAAATTTGACGATTGCCTGGCCCATAAGATATACGCCGGAACGGATATATTCCTTATGCCTTCCAAATATGAACCTTGCGGATTAGGCCAGCTGATCAGTTTGAAATACGGGACGATTCCCCTGGTATTTAAGACCGGCGGCCTGGCTGATACGGTGAATAAGGACAATGGGTTCATTTTTGATAAGTATGACCCGGCGGAACTATTAAAGACGATCAAAAAGTCCATTGAGGTTTATAAAGACGGTAAAAAATGGCCTGACCTTAGGTTTAAGGCGATGAAGTGCGATTTCTCCTGGGCAGAATCGGCAAAGAAGTATATTGAGTTGTATGGTAAAAAAGCCAAATAGAAAAATTGTATTAGGGATTACCGGAAGTTTTGGCAGCGGTAAGAGCACGGTGGCTAAGATGTTCAAGGCTCGCGGCGCGGAAGTGGTCGACGCGGACCTGATCGGCCATGGGCTTTTAAGGCCTGGGACCGGCGTTTATCAAAAGATTATCAGGGAGTTTGGCCGGGAGATATTAATGCCGGAGGGCTCAATCAGCCGCTCCAAATTGTCCAGCCTGGTCTTTAAAGACGAGGAGAAGCTTACAAAACTCAACCGGATCATGCATCCGGAAATAATCCGGATCATAAAAAATAAAATAAGCTCATCCAGGTCCGGGATTTTAATTCTTGATGCCCCGCTATTGATCGAATCAGGGTTGAATGGCTTTGTAGATAAAATGATCGTAGTAAAGATAAACAGAGGCGAGCAATTAAAGAGGATAGCCTCTAAAGCACATTTAAGCGGCAAGCAAGCCTTAAGGAGGATTAGAGCTCAGATGCCTCTTAAGGATAAGATCCGTTTAGCGGACTTTGTAATAGATAATAATGGAAGTATTTCCCAAACCAGAAAACAAGTAGGGCAAATAAGGAGGTTGTTGTGGAGAAGTTAGATATAAGTAAATTAAAGGACATGAAAATAACCGAGCTGAATAAATTGTCCAAGGACCTGAATGTCAACGGATTCAGCGGGCTTAAAAAGCAGGACCTGATATTTAAGATACTCCAGGCTCAGGCTGAGAAAGAAGGATTGATGTTCGGGGAAGGGGTGCTGGAGATACTCCCCGAGGGATTCGGGTTTTTAAGGTCTTCTAATTATAATTATCTTCCCTGTCCGGATGATATTTATGTCTCTCCGTCACAGATACGCAAGTTTGACCTGCGCACCGGCGATACGGTAAGCGGAGAGATCCGGCCGCCTAAAGAAGGAGAGAAGTATTTTGCCCTTTTAAAAGTCCAGGCGGTTAATTTTGAAAATCCCGAAGATTCCAAGGAAAAAGTTAATTTTGACAACTTGACTCCGATTTATCCTCATGACCGTTTTATCATGGAGACCAAACCGGAGGAGGTTTCAATGAGGATCATGAGTTTATTGACTCCTTTAGGCAGAGGCCAGCGCGGTTTGATAGTGGCCCAGCCGTACAGCGGCAAAACCGTGTTATTGCAGAAGATCGCTAACGCGATAATGACTAACAGTCCGGAGGTTATCCTGATAGTACTTTTGATCGATGAGCGCCCGGAAGAAGTCACGGATATGCAGCGTCACGTTAAAGGAGAGGTGGTGTCTTCTACTTTTGACGAACCTCCGGAAAGACATATTCAAGTCGCTGAGATAGTAATGGAGAAAGCCAAAAGGTTGGTAGAGCATAAAAAAGACGTGGTAGTGCTTTTAGACAGTATCACCCGTTTAGCCAGGGCTTATAACTCGGTAATGCCCCACAGCGGCAAAGTTTTATCCGGCGGTATTGATTCTAACGCCCTTCAGAAGCCGAAGAGGTTTTTTGGCGCGGCCAGGGCCATAGAAGAAGGTGGAAGCTTGACTATAATCGCTACCGCTCTGGTTGATACCGGAAGCAGGATGGATGAAGTCATCTTCGAAGAGTTTAAAGGTACCGGCAATATGGAACTTCAGCTTGACCGCAATCTCTTCCAGCGCAGGATCTACCCGGCTATCGAGATCAAGCGTTCCAATACCCGTCATGAAGAGCTGCTTTTAAAGCCGGACGAGCTGCAAAGGGTTTGGATATTAAGAAAAGTCCTTAATGAGTTAAATAACGTAGAAGCGATGGAGCTTTTGATCGAGAAGCTGTCCAAAACTAAAACCAATGAAGAGTTTTTAAACAGCATGAACCAATAGTACAGATAAAAGATTGAAGATCAAATAGAAAAGAGTAAAACTGGAAACTAAGACAAAAAAAGGAGAAAAAATGAAAGACAAAATTCATCCTAACTATAAAGACAGCACTATAGTCTGCGCCTGCGGAGAGACGATCCATACCCGCTCAACCCGCCAGAATATCAGGGTTGAGATTTGTTCAAAATGCCATCCGTTTTTTACCGGTAAACAGAAATTCGTAGATTCTGCCGGAAGGGTGGATAAGTTTATGAAGAAATATGGGAAGAAATCGGCTTAATATCAGCGCAGGAATAAGCTATGATAGATAAGCTTGAAAAAATAGAGGCCCGTTATCAGGAGGTCGAGCGTCTTTTGGCAACATCGGAAGTGCTTGCGGATAGCGAGCAGTTGAATAAGTTGGCGAAAGAGTTGTCGGATCTTAAAGAGCCGGTCTATCTGTATAGGGATTATAAAAAGTTGATCCGGGATACAGTTGACTTAGAAGGTATGCTGAAGGAAAAGCACGATAACGAATTTGTGGATTTGGCTAAAAAAGAACTGGCGGATTTAAAAAGCAATAAACAGGTCCTGGAAGATAAGATCAAAGAAGTTTTAAAGACAGAGGATAAAGATTCCGGAAGGGATGTTATCGTTGAGATCCGCCAGGGCACCGGAGGTTTAGAAGCTGCTTTATTTGCGGCTGATCTTTACCGGATGTATACCAAATACGCCGGGATCAAGGGTTGGACAGTTGAGTCGATGTCAGGGCACCCCACTGAATTGGGTGGTTTTAAAGAAGTAGTCTTCAGCGTTAAAGGCAGGGATGCCTTCCGCCGCTTAAAATTTGAAAGCGGAGTGCACCGGGTGCAAAGAGTTCCTAATACCGAGGCCCAGGGGAGAATTCATACTTCAACAGCTACCGTGGTAGTCTTATCTGAGCCTAAAGAAGTAGAATTGGTTATTAATCCGAACGACCTAAGGATCGATACTTATCGTTCCTCCGGCCCAGGCGGGCAGCATATGCAAAAAAGCGATTCTGCAGTCAGGATCACTCATTTGCCCACAAATACCGTAGTTGCCTGCCAGGATGAGCGATCTCAACTTAAAAATAAAAACAAAGCGATGAGGATATTAAGCGCCAAGCTATTGGATATGAAACAACAAGAAGAGGTAAAGAAAATGTCCGAGGCCCGTAAATCCCAGATCGGAACAGGCGACAGGAGCGAGAAGATCCGGACTTATAATTATCCCGATAGGCGGGTAACTGATCATAGGGTTAATTTAACTTCTTACCAGTTGGAAGCGATATTAGAAGGTGATCTGGAAGAATTTTTTGAAGCCCTTTTAAAGGCAGCTGAAGAAAAGACAAGTCAGGTTTAAGAGAAATGACCGAGACCGAAACATTGTTCAGTGAAATCTTAAATTGCGAAAGGCTATCCCTGTATTTTAATAAAGATGTCGTTATCGGCAGGGATGCCGGTTTTTTTGTCGCTAGAGCCTTGAAGAGAAGGATCAGCGGAGAGCCATTAGAATATATATTAGGCAAAACCGAATTCTTAGGGCTTGAGTTTAAGGTTGATAAAAATGTTTTAATACCCAGGCCGGAAACCGAGATCCTGGTTGAGACTGTGTTGGAAATGGTTACCAGGACACCAGGACACAAAGACAAACGTATCCTAGACTTGGGCACTGGGTCGGGATGCATCGCCGTATCTTTAGCTAATTTTTTACCTAAGATTAGAATAACCGCATCGGATATTTCTCTCAAGGCGTTGGAAGTAGCGCGAGGTAATGCGGTATTAAATAAAGTTGATGATAGAATAGAATTCATGCGCAGCGATCTTTTTGATGCTTTGCGCCTGGAAACGCGCGCCGCGCGAGCGGAATCCAATACTTTTGATTTAATCATAACCAACCCTCCTTATATAGCTGCGGGGGAGATCGATAATTTACAGCCGGAGGTTAAATGTCAGCCGAGGATCGCGCTCGAGGCAGGAGTAGACGGCCTGGATTATTACCGCAGTATAATAGCGCAGGCCCCGGAGTTCTTAAAACCCGGGGGATTATTGGCGATGGAGATGGGTTTCGGCCAGAAAGATAAAATAGAAAATATTTTCCGCGAATCCGGGATCTTTAATGTGATTAAAACTTATAAAGATTATAGCAACATAGATAGGGTGATTATCGCTCAGTTAGTTTAATATACCAGGAAAAGTATTGAAGACACTTTTTTTTATCATTTTTTTAATCTTATTAAATCCGGCATTTATTTTTAAATTTGTTATTGATAAGGTCGCAATTTATAGCCATCTTTCTTATTTCGCTTATTACGTTTTTTTGCTATTTTTGTATTATGGCTTAATGTTTTATGTTATTTTATCTTTGGTAAAGAATTACCGGGAGATAGTAAGGTATTTTAAAGCTAATTACAGGAATTATTTATTATTATTGGCTGCTGTTATTTTATCTATATCCGCGGCCGAAGCTATTTTACGTGTCAGGAATATTTTATCCAGGACAAAACCAAGTTACGTCGTAGGGCATGAGTTTAAGTTTACTTCCACCAAGAATTCTTTGGGTTTCCGGGATGAAGAGTTCACTAAGATTAAGCCTAAAGGAGTTTATAGGGTTTTTTTGATCGGCGATTCTTTTGTTGAGGGTGTAGTTTCCGCAGAAGATACCTTAGACAGGATGTTGGAGAAAAAATTCGGCCAGGATGGCTTAAATTGGGAGGTTTATAATCTTGGAATAAGCGGTAGCGGGCCCTCGGGCTATTTTTTGGTAGCTCAGGAGTTTCGCAATTACCAGCCGGACCTGATAATAGTTTCTATAGTAGTGGATAACGATATCGAGCGTACCCGTGAGCCGGGAAGCAGGTCTTCCCCGGAGATATTAAATCGCTTGGAAGGATTTTTGTATCGCCTGCAGGGAAATTCTCTATTGGCGAAGACAATCAAAGATTTTTTCCGGTCATTGGATACAAAGGTGGGCATAGTCATGTCTGATTCCGGAATCGATAAGTCCTACGCAAAACTTCTTTTTGATAATAAAATTAGCCCTTTTACATTTAAAAGAGCCAATTTCGGTGATAATCAACTGTATTATGATCAAATCGTGAAGTGTTTCTATAATGATGGTGCTTTCAGGGAGCATATATTGTTGATAAAGCATCTGTATAAAGATGTCCCTTTCCTGCTTCTTATAAACCCCGACCGGATCCAGGTTAATACCCGGTATCTTGAGGTGCTTAAAAAAATCGGTTTTGTTTTTAATGGTGATAAACCGGTAGATAGAAAGATCCAGGATGCTATTATATCGTGGGCTAAAGAAAATAGCATAGAATGCCTGGATATTCTTCCTTTAATGTTGACAACCGCAAATGAAGGATTTTTTTATCCTTTAGACGGACACTATACTGCTCAAGGTAATAGTTTTGTTGTGGATAGTATTTATGATAAAATAAAACAGTCAGTGTTTTTAAAAAAATAAACAGGAGTTTTTTTAAGATGGATAGATTAGTTATTGAAGGTGGAGTAAGGCTTAAAGGTGAAGTCCTGGTTTCGGGCTCAAAGAACTCAGTGCTTCCTATTTTGGCGGCGACTCTGATGACTGATGAGCCTTGTGTTATAAGGGGCGTGCCTAATTTACGCGATGTGATCACAATGTTGAAGATCTTGCGTTCTTTAGGTAAAATGGCCGATTATGTTAAGGGAGTTGTTAAGGTTACCCAGGCAGGAGATCCGGTCCTGACCGCTGATTATAAATTGGTCTCGACCATGCGGGCATCTTTTTGCGTCCTGGGCCCGCTTTTAGGCAGGTTTAAAAAAGCCAGGGTTTCTTTGCCCGGAGGTTGTATCATTGGGGTGAGGCCGGTAGATTTACATCTTAAAGGGCTTCGGGCTTTAGGGGCTCATATCGATATCGAATCCGGTTATGTAGTGGCTAAAGCCTCCCGGCTTAAGGGATCGTATATGTATCTGGGCGGGGTTTACGGCTCTTCGGTATTAGCTACGGATAATGTGATGATGGCAGCTGTGTTTGCTAAAGGAAAAACCGTTATTGAATCAGCTGCTTGTGAGCCTGAAATAGCAGACCTGGCTGAATTCTTGATTAAAATGGGGGCCAAGATCAAAGGGCATGGCACTCCGATAATTGAAATTGAAGGGGTGAAAAAACTTCATGGCTGTGAACATAAGATAATCCCGGACCGGATCGAAGCCGGCACTCTTATGGCTGCCGCTTTGATCACTAAAGGAGATTTGAACATAAAAAACGCCCTTTATCCTCATCTGGGCGCGGTTATTGATAAACTGGAAGAATCCGGCGCTTCGATAATTAAATCCAGCGATTCAATCAGGGTGAGATTGAGAAATAAACTAAAACCGATCAATGTTACCACGCTTCCGTATCCGGGATTCCCCACGGATATGCAGGCCCAGGTTATGAGCTTGATGACTATAACTTCCGGTATAAGTGTAATCACTGAAAAGATATATCCGGATAGGTTTATGCATGTCGCAGAACTTAACCGTATGGGCGCGCTTATTCAAAGAGAAGGGCCGCATGCTATTGTTGAAGGTGTAAAAGGTTTATCCGGAGCTCAGGTTATGGCCTCGGATCTGAGGGCTTCAGCCTGTTTGGTCCTGGCTGGTTTAGCCGCTAAAGGGATTACTTCGATATCTAGAATCTATCATTTGGAGCGCGGATATGAAAACCTGGAGGATAAATTAAGGGGCGCAGGAGCAAGGATCTGGAGAGAAAAAGAATAAAATGATATTGATGATTGATAATTACGATTCTTTTACCTACAACCTGGTTCAATACCTGGAGGAATTGGGGGCTAAGGTTCGGGTTTTTCGGAATGATAAGATAAGTTTGGGTGAGATTGAAAGGCTTAGTCCTCAAAGAATCGTGATTTCTCCGGGCCCGGGAAGACCTGAAGATGCCGGGATCTCCTGCGAGGTCATCCGGGAATTTAGCCCTAAGATCCCGATCCTGGGGGTGTGCCTGGGGCATCAAGCAATAGGTTATGTTTGCGGCGGAAAGATTAAAGTAGCGGATAAGATCATGCACGGGAAGACTTCTTTGATATATCATAAAAAGAAAGGCATCTTTAAAGGTATACCTAATCCTTTTGAAGCTACCCGTTACCATTCTTTAATAATAGAACGCATAAGTTTTCCGGCGGCCTTAGAGATAACTGCTTGGACCAAAGACAAAGAGGTCATGGGTTTAAAACATAAGAAATATCCGTTATGGGGATTGCAATTTCATCCGGAGTCAATTATGACCAGGGATGGAAAAGATATTTTGGCTAACTTTTTAAGGGCGTAAGAAATGAAAAAAACAGATTGTTTAAAGGACATTGTTGCTAAGAAAAAAGAGAGGCTCGTTTTAGCTAAACAGGCTCTTCCCGAAGAAGAACTAAAAAATAAAGTTCAGGGGCTGCCTGCGGCCAGGGAGTTTATTGCGGCCATCAATAAGCCTAAAGCTATTTCTTTAATTGCCGAGATAAAGAAACAATCGCCTTCTCAGGGGCTCATCTGCCAGGAGTTTATCCCGGCTGATATCGCCAGGGTTTATAAGGAGGCAGGGGCTCAAGGCATATCGGTTCTAACTGAAGAAGATTTTTTTGCCGGCAACCTGAATTTTATAAACGAGGTTAAAAGCGCGGTTGATCTGCCGGTGTTAAGAAAAGATTTTATCATTGAAGCCTATCAGGTTTATGAATCCAGGTTTTTTGGGGCCGACGCTATACTCTTGATTGCGGACCTGCTTTCCAAGGATAAAATATCAGAATTTATGAAGATCGCTGATAGTTTAGGAATGGATTGTTTGGTTGAGGCGCACACGGAAAAAGAATTAAAAAAAGTCCTGGACCTAAAGGTTCCTCTAATAGGCATAAATAACCGTGATTTACATACTTTGGAGGTTGATCCTAAGATTACCGAGAGGCTAATTACTTTAGTTCCCAAAGATAAGGTAGTGGTAGTAGAAAGCGGCCTGAAAAATTCCCAGGATATTTTATTCCTGAAGATTCTGGGAGTAAAAGCGGTTTTAATCGGTGAATCTATATTAAGGGCTGATGATAGGTCGGAGAAGATTAAGGACCTTATGGGATGGTGAATTAGCTTGGAGTCTGGAGGCGGGGATGGTTAAAGTAAAGATTTGCGGGATAACTAATTTGGAAGATGCTTTGACCGCAGTAAACGCAGGCTGCGATGCCTTGGGGTTTATGTTTTATAAAAAAAGCCCGCGGTACATCAGTCCGCTTAAGGCGAGTAGTATAATCAGGCAATTACCCGAGAAGATCATTAAGATCGGGGTTTTTGTTAATTCTACTGAATCATTTATCAGAAAGACCGCCAAAATATGTAAATTAAATCTCCTCCAATTCCACGGAGATGAAACGCCGGAATTTTGCGCCAAGTTTAAAGATAAACGGGTAATTAAAGCTTTTAGGGTAAAGGGGGTTATCGGCCCGGAAGAGATATTAAAATACAATGCTTTTGCTTATTTATTTGATACTTATACCAAGTCCGGTTTCGGCGGAAGCGGTAAAGTTTTTAACTGGAAATTCGTGCAGCATCCGGAGTGTATTACCCGGCCGATCTTTTTATCCGGGGGCCTGACTGAGAAAAACGTCTGTCAGGCGATTAAAACTTTTCGTCCTCACTGGGTTGATGTTTCCAGCGGCGTAGAGAAGCTGCCGGGAAAAAAGGATCAGAGTAAAGTCAGAAAATTCATTAAAGCCGTCAAAAAATAAAAACCATAGGGACACCCCGCTGACTAATCGGCAGGGTGTCCCCTAAGATGATGGAAGGGGGACACCCTCAGCTTTAGCTGGCGGGGTGTCCCTGATAAATATGGTGCCGAACAAAAAAGGATATTTTGGTGATTTTGGAGGGAGGTTCGTTCCTGAGACCCTTATATATGCTCTCGATGAATTAGAGAGGGAATATAAGAAAGCAAGAAATGATTTGGCTTTTCGCAAAGAGCTGGATTATTATCTAAAGGAATATGCCGGAAGGCCCACGCCGTTATATTTTGCCGCTAATCTGAGCCGGGACTTAGGGTTTAAGATATATTTAAAAAGAGAAGATCTGCTGCATACCGGCGCACATAAAATCAATAATACTTTAGGCCAGATACTCCTGGCAGTCAGGATGAAAAAAAATAGAGTTATAGCGGAGACCGGCGCAGGCCAACATGGAGTAGCTACTGCTACGGTAGCGGCGTTATTCGGTTTAAAATGTGATATCTATATGGGCGAGGAAGATATTATCCGGCAGAGTTTGAATGTTTACCGGATGCGGCTTTTAGGGGCCAGGGTAATACCGGTGAAAAGCGGCACTAAGACATTAAAAGACGCCATGACCGAAGCCTTAAGGGACTGGGTTACTAATGTGCGCCTCACCCATTATGTCATCGGGACTGTTGCCGGGCCGCACCCATATCCGATGCTGGTCAGGGATTTTCAGTCTATTATCGGCCGGGAGGCTAGAAGGCAGATATTAAATAAAGAAAAAAGACTCCCCGGTTATTTATTGGCTTGTGTTGGCGGCGGAAGCAACGCAATGGGGTTATTTTACCCATTTTTCAGTGATAAAAAAGTCAGATTCTTAGGAGTAGAGGCAGCAGGCCGGGGAATAAATACCGGTAAGCACGCGGCAACCTTAGTCAGCGGGAAGACCGGAGTACTTCATGGTTCTAAATCGAACCTCTTGGAAGATGTCTACGGCCAAATAAGCCCTACGCATTCAATTGCTGCGGGGCTAGATTATCCAGGAGTCGGGCCGGAGCACGCTTATTATAAAGATATAAAACGGGCGACCTATGTAGCTGTAAAGGATCGGGAGGCGCTGGAAGGTTTCAAAATGTTATCCATATCCGAAGGGATCATTCCGGCTTTAGAATCGGCCCACGCAATTTATTATCTTAAGAAAATGAAGCTTAAAAAAAATAACATTGTAATAGCCTGCCTCTCCGGAAGGGGAGATAAAGATATGGGGATCGTTACGGAAGCGTTAAAACTATGAACCGGATTGAAAAAAAATTCAAGGAGTTAAAAAAGCAGAATAAAAAGGCATTCATCGCTTTTATTACTGCCGGATATCCTGACCTGTTTACTACCGCCGGGCTAATCCGGGAATTTTCTAAAGCGGGCGTAGACATAATTGAATTGGGTGTTCCTTTTTCCGATCCCCTGGCTGACGGGGCGATCATCCAGGAGTCTTCGCAGCATGCTTTAAGAAAAGACATTAACCTGGATAAAATATTTAATCTAGTTAAATTAGCGCGGAAAAATACCGATACCCCGATCTGCCTGATGTCTTATTACAACCCTATTTTTTGTTTTGGAGAGGAAAGATTTGTAAAAAAAGCTTTTTGTTCCGGCGTGGACGGGGTGATCATCCCTGATCTTCCGGCTGATGAAGGAAATAAACTTAAGAGCGTTGCCGGAAAGTCCGGTTTGGATATTATATTTTTTCTGGCGCCTACCAGTTCGCCGGAGAGGATAAAATACGTGGCAAAAAATGCCAATGGTTTTATTTATTATGTTTCATTGACCGGAGTCACCGGTTCCCGCAAAGAACTGCCTAAAGATTTTATCCGGCAGGTCAAATTGATCAAGAGATATACGGATAAACCAGTTTGCCTGGGGTTCGGAGTTTCAACGCCCCGGCAGATAAGGCAGATAAATAAAACGGCTGACGGGGTGATTGTCGGCAGCGCGATCGTCCGTAAGATCAAGGAGAATATCAAACGCCCGGATTTAATCAAGAGAGTAACCGATTTCGTTAAAACCCTAAAAGGATAAATGTATAAGAAAACTATATTAAAAAATGGACTGAGGATAATTACCAGCCCGATGCCTAAGATGCAGTCGGTTGCTTTAGGCGTTTGGATAAAGATCGGCGGCAGGTATGAGACCTATCAGAATAAAGGTATAAGCCATTATCTGGAGCATCTATTGTTCAAGGGGAGCAGGAAATACTCCTGCCGCAGGATCAAAGAATCGATCGAAGGGGTGGGGGGGACTTTGAATGGCTTTACTTCTGAGGAGGCGACCTGCTATCTGGTTAAATTGCCCTGCCGCTACCTGAACCTGGGTTTAAGCGTGCTATCGGACATGGTTATTAATCCTAAATTATCCCAAGAGGATATTGATAAAGAAAGGACAGTAATTCTCGAAGAAATAAAAATGTATAAAGACATGCCCCAGAGCTATGTATATGATTTATTGGATGAATTACTCTGGCCAAACCAGATGCTGGGCGCAAGCGTTATCGGCAGCGCAGAATCAGTGTGTGCAATCAATAAGGCAGACCTTGATTCCTATAAGAATAAACACTATACCCCGGTAAATATTGTGGTTTCTGCCGCCGGATCGATGGATAATGATAAATTTATTAAAGACATAGGAAGGGCATTTTTAGGTTGCAAGAAAAGCTTTGCAAACGAGTTTATAAAAGTAAGAGAGGGTGGCCAGGCCAGGCCTCAGCTAAAACTTTTGCCTAAAGATACGGAGCAGACCCATATAGTGATAGGGTTCCATAGTTTTAAAAGAGAAGACCCTTTAAAATACGCTCAAGCGATATTACATGTAATATTGGGCGCTAATATGTCCAGCCGGTTGTTTAACGAATTAAGGGAAAATAAAGGCCTGGCTTATGAAATCGGCACAGCGGTTAAACGTTTCCAAGATACCGGCGCTTTCCTGGTCCATGCCGGTATTGATAACCGTAAAGTAATTGAGGCGGTCCGGGTGATCCTGGAAGAATTAGGAAAGATTAAAAATGTCCTGGTTTTAAACGATGAATTAAAACGGGCTAAGGAATTTTATCTCGGGCAATTGGAGCTGGCCATGGAAGATACTATGGATCAAATGCTCTGGATAGGCGAATCGACCCTGACCCTGGACAAGACTTACACTTTGGAACAGGTGATCAAAGAGATCGATAAACTAAAGAAAGAAGATATCCGGGAAGCCGCCCAGCTGATATTCCAGGAGAATAAACTTAATCTGGCGATGATCGGACCGCTTAAAACTCAGGAAGAACAGATCAGGCAGGAACTTACTTTAAAATAAAATGGAGCCATTGGTTAATATTATCTTAATGTTTATATTATTTATAGTTTTGGTAGGTTTGTCTGTTTTTTTCTCTTTATCCGAGACTTCGATCATCGGGATCAGCAGGATGCGCCTGCGTCATATGCTGGCTAAAGGCGTAAAGCGCGCGTCAAGTATCCAGAGGTTGATCGCTAAATTGGATAAGTTCCTGGCCGCACTTTTAATCGGAAATAATTTTGTGAATATCGCAATGTCTTCAATTATCACGGTGATCTGCGTTCAGGCATTCGGCTATCAGTGGGGCGTGATTATCGCCACTTTATCTTCAGCTTCTTTTGTAGTTGTTTTCTGTGAAATAACCCCCAAGATTATAGCTACTAAGCATACTGAGAGGGTAGCGGCGTATATCGCTCCCTGGATGGAATTGTTGATAAAGATATTAAACCCTTTAGTCCGGGTATTTATTTTTGCCAGCAGCTTGCTTTTAAAGATCCTAAGGGTTAAACAGGCCAGGAGGTCGCCTTTAGTAACTCAGGAGGAACTTCGTTTTATGATCGAGATGGGTCAGGAAGATGGGGTCTTGACTGACACAGAGAAAAAGATGCTCCACAAAGTAATTGAATTTCAGGAGACCGAGGTCAGCAGCGTAATGATACCTAAGGATAAGATGGTCGCGGTAAGCCTTGACTCGAGTTTAGACGATATATTAAATACATCTGTTGAGGAAGGGTATGCCAAGCTTCCGGTTTACTCCAGATCAAAGGATAATATAGTCGGCATAATTTATTCCCGGGACCTGCTTTATATATTAAGAGATAAGGGCCTTTTTGTGCTGCAGGATGTTTTGCGCAAAGTCCATTATGTCCAGCACACTATGGGTATTCATGAGCTGCTTAAGATATTTCAGGCTGATAAGACCCAGGTCGCCATTGTGATTAATGAGCATAAAAAGGCCCTTGGACTGGTTACCCTGGAAGACCTAATGGAAGAGATAGTCGGGGAGATTGAAGAGAAACGTTCTCGCGAGAGATAAAATTCATATTGAATTTTTATTTAATTGTTGTATAGTATAATTTGTAATTCGGGTTTTTCAGGCAAAGAAGTTGAAAACAAAAGTTCACTATTCTTGGTGAACATTATACGAGGAGGAGAAGCATGGCAGAACAAGGATATTGTGTAAAATGTAAGGGTAAAAAAGAGATTAAGGATGGCCAGCAGGTAACCATGAAGAATGGCCGCAAGGCGATGAAGGGAAAATGCCCTGATTGCGGGACCGGGATGTATAAGATCTTAGGCAAGTAGCCCCTGAAATAATCTTTAAATTAGTCTAACTAAGGGTGGGTATATGATAAGTTTAATTATCTATACCCGCCCGGGTTTAGGAGATAAAAAGCCATAATCGACTCTAAGAAATTAGCCCTGCGTATTGTAACTGTCGCTGTAAATAAGAAAGCCGAAGACATAACTGGCCTGGACCTGCGTAAGGTTTGTGGTTTTTGCGATTATTTTGTTATCTTGAGCGTCAATTCTTTAAAACAAGCGAATGCCTTAGCCGAGTCCATACAGGAAGACCTGGCGAAAGATAAAATTAAATCTCTCTCAAGGGTATCTGCCGCGGATCAATCCGGATGGGTAGCCCTGGATTTTGCCAGCGTGATAACCCATATATTCTATAAACCGATGAGGGAGTTTTATTGTTTAGAGCGCCTCTGGTCTGACGCTAAGAAAATGAGTTTACCTAAAGAAAAAAATGCGGCTTAACAATGAAAGAAGATCTGCAAGGTTTATTAATATCCCTTATTCAAAATTCCTTAAAGGAACTTAAGCTAGATGATAATTTTAAAGACGACCTGTCTTACGGATTCTCCATTTCAACGGGTTTCGGCGACCTCTCCCATAACCTTGCCTTAAAACTAGGCAGCCTTTTAAAAAAACCTCCATTAGAAATAGCCGGCAGCGTAGTTGAATCCCTGAAAAAAAACCTTATTAACAATCTCCTTGAAGCAAGTTTAAAGGATATCCGGGTTGAAGGCGCGGGATTTATCAATTTTTACCTGAAAGATTCTTATTTTCACGGACAGTTAAAAGGAATAATTACGGAAGGGATTGATTTTTTTCGTAAAGACCTTGGCAAAAATGAAAAGATTATTATTGAATTTGTCAGCGCCAATCCTACCGGACCATTGTCAGTCGCTCATGCCCGTCAGGCAGCCGTGGGAGACAGCTTGGCTAATTGCCTGGAATTTTTAGGGTTTAAGGTCCAGCGGGAATTTTACCTTAATGACGAAGGTAACCAGATAAATATCCTGGGCCGCAGCGTGGGGTTGAGGCTTAAGGAACTTAGCGGAGAGAAAATAGATTTTCCCGAGGATCATTATCAGGGGGATTATATATATGATATCGCTAAAATAATCATTGAACAGGGCTTGAAGCTCAATGATTATTCCGAATTTTCCGCCGATTATATCCTGGATATAATCAGAAAAGAATTGGATGATTTCGGTGTAAAATTTGACTGTTGGTACAGCCAGAAGGAACTGGGAAAAAGCGGAAAAATAGAATTGGCTTTGGAAGAGTTGAAAAAAAAGAAATACGTGTATGTTCAGGACGGCGCCTGGTGGTTTAAGTCAACCGAGTTTGGGGACGATAAGGACAGGGTGGTTATAAAAAGCGATGGGTCATATACTTACCTTGCTCCGGATATCGCTTATCACCAGGACAAATATGACCGTAAATTCAAGCACCTGATAAATCTCTGGGGGCCTGATCATCACGGGTATATTAACCGGCTCAAGGCTTCGGTAAGGGCTTTTGGCCACGATCCGGAAACCATCTCAATAATTATCGTCCAGTTGGCGACAATCTTCCGGGACTCAAAGCCTTTGCAGATGTCTACCCGCAAGGGACAGTATATAACTTTAAGAGAGGTCTTGGAAGAAGTGGGCCGGGATGCCGGAAGATTTTTCTTTCTGATGCGCCGGACTTCAAGCCATCTGGATTTTGATTTAGGGGTGGCAAAAAAGCAGACCTCGGAAAACCCGGTTTTTTATGTGCAGTATGCTTATGCCAGGATATCCAGTATTTTAAAAAATAGCGCGTTTGATATTAATAAACAGGAGATAGACCTTAGTTTGTTAAAAGAAAAAGAAGAGCTTGAACTTATCCGCAAACTTTGGTATTTTTTCTATATATTAAATGTATGTTATAAAACTTATGATCCTTATATGCTGACGGTATACCTGCAGGAGCTAGCCGAGGCATTCCATCGTTTTTATGATCTGCACCGGGTGTTGGGAGTTGAGGAAAAATTAAGCCAATCCAGGCTGGCCCTTATTTATGGGGCGAGGACCGTCCTTTCTCTGGGGTTGGATCTAATGGGCATAAGCAAACCGGATAAGATGTAAAATGCCAATCCGTAAAATATTAAATATACTCTCTATTAACCCCCGCTTGCAATCTTCCTTAAGCCAGGAACTTAAAATTTCTCCTATAATAGCCCAGGTTTTGATTAATCGGGGGATCGATAATGTCAAAGACGCTGATTCTTTCCTGAATTCCCGAATAGATGACTTGTTGGACCCGCTCTCATTCGCTGATATGCCTAAGGCAGTCAGCCTGATTAAAAAGGCGGCCAGAGAAAAAGAAAAAGTTATTATTTTCAGCGATTATGATGCTGATGGGATCACTGCCCTGGTATTGCTCAAGAATACCCTTTCTAAGCTGGGGCTTAAGATATTCCATTATATACCTCATCGGGTTAAAGAGGGGTATGGTTTGAATAAGAAAGTTTTGGATCTGGCCCGGAAGGAAAAAGCCGGCCTTTTAATAACTGCGGACAGCGGGACATCCAGTTATGAAGAGATCAAAGAATTAAAGCGTTTAGGGTTGGAAGTGATCATAACCGACCATCATGAACCTCTGCGTAAGGATGACCTGCCTGCGGCATCGGCGATCATTAATCCAAAAGTCAGAGGTTCGGGGTATAAGTATCGGGATCTGGCTGGAGTCGGCGTAGCCTATAAACTCTGCCAGGCTCTAACCGGGCAGATGCTGATTGAGGAGCTGGACTTGGTTGCTTTGGGCACGATCGCTGATTCTGTTCCTTTGATAGGTGAGAACCGTATAATTGCCAAAAAAGGATTAGAGATGATCTTTAATACCCGCAGGCCGGGATTAAAGGCTTTAATGGAATCCAGCAGGATCAAGGGCAAGAAGATCACTGCTGAATATGTAAGTTTTATTCTGGGCCCTAGGATTAATGCCAGTGGCCGGGTAGATACCGCGGAGTTGGCTTTAAATTTATTAATGAGCGAAAATGAAGAAGATGCTAAAAGTCTGGCTAAGGCGATAGAAATATGTAACCGCCAGCGCCAGAAAATAGAGAGCGTGATATTGGAAGAAGCGCAGGATTTGATTAATCAGGAAGTCAATTTTAAAGAGCATAAAGTAGTGGTTGTGGCTAAGGAAGGTTGGCATACCGGGGTCTTAGGTATAGTAGCAGCGAAACTTTCAGAGAAATTTTATCGGCCGACTATTTTGATTTCCCTTACTGATGAACTTTGTCGAGGTTCAGGCAGGTCAGTAAAGAATTTTCATCTTTTTCAGGCTCTTTTAGAATGCAAAGACCTTTTGGATAGTTTTGGCGGGCACCAGCATGCCACCGGCCTGGTTATTCCTAAGGGCAATATCGAGAATTTTAAAAAACGGATTAATCATCTGGTTAAAGAGAAATTAACTCTGGAGCATTTGATCCCCACCATAGATATAGATATGGAATTGGGTCTATCCGATATAAACGAGCGGTTTGTCGAAGAGCTGGCCAGGTTAGAGCCTTTTGGGTCAGGCAATCCCGAACCCTTATTCTATACCCGCGACCTAAAGCTTAAAGGGGAATTCAGGGTTTTAAGCCGGGATACCCTTAAATTCTGGGTTACTGATGGTAAATATACCTATGAAGCTATAGGATTTGGTATGGCTGGTATTAAAAGCAGTTTGGCTCAAGCCGGTTGTTTTGATATAGTTTATTTACCGAGAATGGATGATTGGCAGGGCGAAAGCTCGCTTATTCTGGAAGTAAAAGACATATTCTTTAAATAAAAGGGGACGGTTCTGATCAAGGAAATGGGGTCAGAATTATTTTTTTCGAGCGCAGACAAAGAAAAATAATTCTGACCCCATTTCAGTTTGTAAAAATAGTCGCTGTCCCTATTTAATCAGGCTTTTACGATATTGCCTTTTTTTAGGCATTTTGTGCAGATATAAGCTCTTTGCGGATGCCCGTTAATCAGGATTCGCATTTTCTGCAGATTAGGAAGGAATTTACGTTTAGTAGCCCGGACGATTTTAGAGCCTGTGCCGCCTTTTTTCTTTAAAAGGCCTTTTCGCACCACGCTTTTACCGGACATTTCGCCTTTTTTGCAAATAATACAAATTTTGAGCATATTCCACCTCTTTTTGGGATTTTTTAGGATTAAAGTATAGTTAAGTATACTTTAAATCGAAGTATTGTCAAGTTTTTTAATTGGAGAATACTTAAAAAGTACAATTTGGCGCGGATATGCACGGATATAAATAACGGATATGCCGGATAATCCGTGGGAATCCGTTAATAAATCAGCGCAAATCCGTGTTAAAGTTATTTTTTTAAGCAATTTTAATTGAAAAAATAGTTGCAAGGGGCAGAAAATATGCTATACTCAAAGGTCTATTAGTTAAGTAATTTAAACCGTTATTAGGTACTTTTTGAAACCAGTATCTAGCCAATTCATTGAAAGGGGGAGTTCAATTTGCCTTCAGAACTAATTAAACGACTATTGGAAGCAGGGGTTCATTTCGGTCACAAGACATCGCGCTGGAACCCAAAGATGAAGAAGTATATTTTCGGCTCCAGGAGCGGTATTTATATTATTGATCTGCTTAAGACCGAAGAGTGCATTAATAAAGCCAGGGATTTTATCCTGGATATCACTTCTAAAGGAGAAGTAATCCTTTTGGTGGGGACTAAGAAACAAGCCCAGGAGGCGATATTACAAGAGACAATCCGTTGCGGCATGTATTATGTGACTGAGCGCTGGCCAGGGGGGCTTTTAACAAATTTTGCTACTGTTAAGAAGAGCATAAATCGGTTAAAAGACATCGAAAAAATGAAAGAAGACGGAACCTTTACTAAATTAACCAAAAAAGAAGTCTCCTTATTGGAAAAGGAATTGGCTAAATTAAAGAAAAACTTCTCCGGTATAGCCCAGATGGAGCGCATGCCCAAGGCTATTTTTATCGTAGATACCAAGAAAGAAGAAACCGCGGTAAAAGAGGCCAAAAGGTTGAATATCCCGGTTATTGGGTTTATTGATACAAATTCAGATCCGGACTTGATTGAATACCCTATCCCGGGAAATGACGATGCCATCAAATCCATATCCCTGGTAGCTAGTATCATAGCCGATAGCGTAATTGACGGGAGAAAAAGGTTTTTGTCCTATCTGTCTCAGGATGGAGTAGCTTTGAAAGAAGGCTCTGAAGAGCCCATAGCGGTGCTTCCTGAGGAAGAAGTAAAGATCAAAGAAATCGAGGAGATGGTTGAAGAGGAAGCGCCGGTAGAAGACAGCTCTAAACCGGAAAAAAAGAGCCGCACTCCTATCCCCGGACGCAAAAAAGAATAAAAATAATATTAAGAAGGAGTAATTAAGAAAAATGAAGACTGTATCTTTGGAATTAATCAAGGAATTGAGAAATTTAAGTTCTGCCAGCGTAGCTGACTGCCGCCAGGTGCTCCAGGAGACTGCTGGGGATATAAACAAATCAATGGATCTTTTGCGTAAACGCGGCCTGGAGGCTGTATCCAAAAAACAGGGGCGGGTTACCAAAGAGGGCCGGATCGAGGCTTATTTGCATAACGGTAATAAGATCGGGGTATTGCTGGAAGTTAAATGCGAAACTGATTTTGTGGCTCGAAACAACGATTTTTGTCAGTTTACCAAGGATTGCGCAATGCAGATAGCGGCCTTAAACCCTAAGTATATAAGCAAAGTTGATGTCCCGGCAGAAGTTTTGGAAAAAGAAAAAAACAAGGAGCTTTTTATAAAAGAGCACTGTTTAATGGAACAGGCTTTTATTAAGGACGCGAGCCTTACCATTAATGATTATTTGGGAAGCCTAGTGGCTAAGTTTAACGAAAAGATCGTGATTAACAGGTTTGTGCGTTATAAGATCGGCGAGTAGTGAGCATGTCTTCTTATCCCGTCTATAAAAGAATACTTCTAAAACTAAGCGGCGAAGCCCTACAGGGGAAGAAATCCCATGGCATTGATCATTCTGTACTGGTTTCTATCTCCCGCCAGATCAAAGAAATAAGAAATCTGGGTACTGACGTAGCCCTGGTTTTAGGGGCCGGGAATATTTTTAGAGGCCAGGAGAATACCGCTTCTTTAGGTTTAAATATGGACAGAAGTGTTGCTGATTATATGGGTATGTTGGCTACTGTTATAAATGGCCTGGCGCTTCAGGATGTCCTGGAGAAAAATGGCATGCCGACCAGGGTAATGACCGCTATCGAGATGCAGAGGATTGCCGAACCTTATATACGCAGAAAGGCAATTCGGCATTTAGAAAAAGGAAGAGTAGTTATTTTTGTGGCTGGCACCGGCAATCCTTATTTCACCACAGATACAGCGGCCGCGTTAAGGGCTATGGAGATAAGCGCTGATTGTATTCTGAAGGCGACTAAGGTGGATGGAGTTTATTCAGCGGATCCATTTAAGGTAAAAAACGCCAGTAAATTTGGCAGATTAAAATATATAGATGTTTTGAAAAAAAGGCTCAAAGTCATGGATGCTACGGCAGTCAGCCTTTGCATGGATAATAAATTGCCCATAGTGGTATTTAATCTTAATAAAGATGGCAATATTAAACGGATCGTGCTAGGCGAGAAGATCGGGACCGTTATTAATTAAAACGGATAGTTGATCATGGATCGTGGATTGAGTTTTAAGGGAGGGAGATTGCGATGAGCGTTAAAGAGATTCTGCATAGCACTGATGAGAAGATGAAGAAGGTCATCGAGTTTTTGGGCCGGGAATTCTCCGAGATACGGACCGGCCGGGCCCATCCAGGCTTAGTTGAAGGGCTGCATGTTGATTATTACGGCACGCCTACTTTACTTAAAACTTTGGCATCAATTAGCGTACCCGATTCTCATTTAATAACTATTCAGCCCTGGGATATTTCCGCGATCGTTGAAATTGAAAAGGCGATACAAAAGTCAAATTTGGGGATTACCCCTAATAATGACGGTAAAGTAATCAGGTTATCGGTTCCTCCGCTCTCCAAAGAGAGGCGCCAGGAGCTTACTAAAGTGGTAAATAAAATATCCGAAGAGGCCAGGGTATCGCTTCGGACTATCCGCAGAGATTCTAAGGAACATTTAGAAAAACTTGAAAAGGACAAGATTGTCAGTGAAGACGATAAATTTAAAGGCTTAGATGAACTTCAGAAATTAGTCGATAAATATATGGTTAAAGTTGACGAAATGCATAAAACAAAAGATAAAGAAGTAACAGAATTTTAAAATAGATTCGGGCCTCTAGCTCATCTGGTAGAGCACCACACTTTTAATGTGGCTGTGCCGCGTTCGATCCGCGGGAGGCTCATAAATTCAGAATCAAAAGTTAATAGTCAAGAGCGAAGCGGTAAAAGGGAAAAAGCTCTGCGGACGTGGCGGAATTGGCATACGCGATAGCCTTAGGAGCTATTGGGGCAACCCTTGGGGGTTCAAATCCCTTCGTCCGCACTATTATATGGAAAAAACATATAGCGAGCGACGCGGGAGTGGCTCAGTTGGTAGAGCGCAACCTTGCCAAGGTTGATGTCGCGGGTTCGAACCCCGTCTCCCGCTTTAATTTTTTGAAACAATCAAGTTTAGGAAAAATCAAAAGGAGCGAAGAATATGAAGATAATGGATTTTTTGTCTAAGAAGGCTATTACTACTGATGTAAAATCAGCCAAGAAAGAGGATGTTATCAAAGAAATGGTTGATGTGCTGGTTAGCTCGGGTGATATTGAGAAAAACAGCCGGAATAAGCTGATTGATGCTTTGATGGAAAGGGAATCTCTGGGTTCTACCGCCATTGGCCAGGGTATCGCCATACCGCACGCCAAGTCAGACTGCGTCACTAATCTGGTTTTGGCATTTGGGCTTTCCAAAAAAGGCGTTGATTTTGATTCTCTGGACGGCGAAAAAGTATATATTTTTTTCATGTTAGTCGCGCCTCAAGATTCAGCTGGTCCCCATCTCAAGGCCCTGGCTCGCATCTCCCGGTTGTTAAAGGATAAATATTTCCGTGATGGTTTGCGCGCATGCAATGATCCGGCAGAAGTGATAAAAATAATCGGCCAGGAAGATGAAAAAAACTAATCTAATAGCAAGAATTAAATACAGATTCAAGAATGTTTTTATTTGGCTCTCGCCTGGTATAGGCATAAAACGCTGGGTAGGCTTAAGTTTTTTTAGCATAATTCTTTTGGTGATCAGCTCCAGCTATCTGCGGACTGAAGAATATTGGGTAGTCAAGATACTGGATATAATAGTTCTTTTTTCAAGCGTTACGATTTTAGTTTTAGGCGTAATCCGGATAATCCGTTTTTTTATTTCGGCGGTGACTTCATCTTCTAAGGGGGATGACCTGGCTGATATACTATACCGCAGGCAGCAATTGGGCCGCGGCCCTAAAGTGGTGGTTATCGGAGGAGGAACCGGTTTATCCGTTCTCCTGACTGGTTTAAAGGAATTTACTTCGAACATAACTGCCATAGTTACGGTAGCTGACGCCGGCGGTTCGTCGGGAAGGTTAAGACAGCAGTTTGATATGCTGCCTCCGGGAGATATCAGGAACTGCCTGGTGGCCTTGGCTGACGCTTCTACATTGATGCGGGAATTATTCCAATTCCGTTTTGAAGCGGGTTCGGAATTAGCCGGTCATAGCTTTGGCAATTTGTTTATTACGGTAATGACCCAGCTCACCGGTGATTTTGAGAAGGCGATTAAAGAAACCAGTAAGGTCCTGGCATTAAGGGGTCAGGTTATACCTTCGACCTTAAATAACGTTACCTTGGGCGCCTTTTATAAAGACGGTTCGGTTATCGAGGGAGAAGATAAGATCCCATTAGCTAATAAGGCTATCGATAGGGTTTTTTTGAAGCCGGCTGAACCGGAGGCAACGCCGGAAGCGGTCAAGGCGATAAATGAAGCCGAGATAATTATATTGGGTCCGGGTTCGCTTTATACCAGTATAATCCCGAATCTTTTGATACAAGAGATCACCGCGGCAATTTCAGTCTCTAGGGCGGTTAAAGTATATATCTGTAATGTGATGACTCAGCCGGGCGAGACCGACGGCTACAGTTTATCCAATCATATTAAAAAGTTGGTTGATCACAGCCACCAAAGGATTTTAGATTATTGCATAGTTAATACCGGGAGGATCACCTCTAACAGCCTTAAGCGCTACCAGATGGAGAATGCCCATCCGGTTGTTGACGATAGAAAAAATGTCGAGGGTATGGGTTACCGGGTGATTGAGGATGATATAGTGGTCGCTGATGACGTTATCAGGCATGACCCGTTAAAATTAGCCAAAGTAATATTCAGTCTTATCGAAGAGGTATAGATAGCATGCCTTTAGTAAAAAAGAAAATGACGGTTAAAAATAAGCAGGGATTACATGCCCGGCCGGCGGCTTTATTTGTCCAGGTAGCGAACAAATTTGATTCGCGGGTGATTGTCAGCCGGGATAAAGAAGAGGTTGACGGGAAATCTATTATGGGTATTTTGATGTTGGGGGCAGAAAAGGGCAGCGTAATAGTGATTCAGGCGGATGGCAGCGATGCCCAACAGGCCATAGCCGAATTAGAAAAGATTATTACTCAAGAGGAATAAAAATGTTGACTTTAAAAGGCATAGCCGCGGCTCCTGGAATAAAGATAGGCCCGGCATATAGGATAGGCAGGGAAGAATACATTGTTCCTATCCAGTCGATAACCCAGGAAGAAATACCCTTGCAGATACAGTTATTTGAAGAGGCCTTGATCCAGACCCGTAAGGAGATCATTGAATTGCAGAAGAGGATCTCGACCGATATGGGCCAGGATGAGGCCCAGATATTTGACGCTCACTTGCTGGTCCTGGAGGACCGGATGCTGATTGAAGAGGTCATCTCTAGGCTTAAAAAGGAGCATTTAAGCGTTGCCTATATCTTTTCCGAGGTTTTAAAAAAATACATCGATGTCTTTTCTAAAATTGAAGACGAATACCTTAAAGAGCGGATGAGCGATATTAATGATGTGGGTAGGAGGATTTTGCGTAACCTTTTGGGCAAAGAGCATAAGAGCCTGGGAGACATAAAAGAAAAGGTTGTTATAGTAGCTCATGATATCTCGCCCTCGGATACCGCCAGTATGTATAAGCAGAATGTATGCGCATTTGTTACCGATATCGGCGGCAAGACCTCGCATACGGCGATCATGGCCAAGTCTTTGGAGATTCCTGCGGTAGTCGGTGTTCAAAACGCCACTGCCAGCATAAAGATGAACGACATATTAATCGTTGACGGTAGTATGGGGATGATAATTGTAAATCCCGATGAAGACACGCTCTTAAATTACCAGAAAGAAGAGGAAATACTTAAGGGTTTGTCCGATAAGCTTCTGGTAGATAAGGACCTGCCTGCGGTTACTCAGGATGGGGAGTCGGTGGAGATAATCGCTAATATCGAATTTCCTGATGAGGTGCCTTCGGTTAAACTCCACGGGGCTCAGGGCATAGGCTTATACCGCACCGAGTTCTTCTATATGAACCGTAAGGACCTGCCTACTGAAGAAGAGCATTTTCAGGCTTATAAATATGTGGCTGAAGAGATGAAGCCGTATCCGGTGATCATCCGCACTATAGATATCGGCGGAGATAAGTTTTTGTCTCAATTCGATATTCCGAAGGAGATGCAGCCTTTTATGGGATGGCGGGCTATCAGGTTCTGCCTGGCCCGTCCGGATTTATTCAAACTGCAATTAAGGGCGATCCTCAGAGCCTCGGTTTACGGAAAATTGAAGATGATGTATCCGATGATATCAGGTATAGAGGAGCTTAAGCAGGCCAATGTTATTTTAGAACAATGCAAGAAAGAGTTAAAAGAAAAAAGAGTTCCTTTTGACGATGATATCGAGGTAGGGGTGATGATCGAGGTGCCGTCGGCAGCGCTGATAGCCGATTTATTGGCTAAAGAAGCGGATTTTTTCAGTATTGGGACAAATGACCTTATCCAGTATGCCCTGGCAGTTGACCGGACCAATGAAAAAGTAGCCTATCTTTATGAGCCGGCCCACCCGGCGGTATTGAGAATGATCAAGAACGTTATTGATTCAGCTCACGCCAATAATATAAAGGTCGGGATGTGCGGCGAAATGGCCTCGGACGAAATATTTGTCTGGATATTATTGGGGATGGGGCTGGATGAATTTAGCATGCCTTCTTTGGCAGTACCATCTATAAAATACCTGGTCCGCTCCATAACCGCGAAAGAAGCTAAAGAGATAGCTAAAGAAGCATTAAGCCTGCCGACTCCCAAGGAAGTAGAATTATTTATGCAGGCCAAACTAAAGGCCCTTAAAAGGTAGCCTAAACCGAGAAAAATATGAAAGCTTTAATCTTAGCTGCGGGATATGGGACCAGGCTTTATCCTTATATAAAGAATTATCCTAAACCTCTTCTGGAGATAAACCAGAAACCGATCATTGAGTATTTGGTAGATAAATTAAAGAAGTTAAAGGGGCTTTCTGAGGTTATTATAGTTACCAATGACCGTTTTTTTAAGCATTTCCAGAAGTGGAGGGATGGTTTAGATATAAAAGATAGGATCAAAATCATAAATGACTACAGCCGCTCGCCGGAAGAAAAACTGGGCGCAGTTAAGGATATGTACCTGGTTTTTAAGCAAGAAGGCTTTGATGATGATTATATTATTTTGGGCGGTGATAATTTTTTCCGTGAATCGCTGAACAGATTTGTCGATTTTGCCGCCAAGAAATCCCCGGCAGTAAGCATAGGGGTAGTTGATATTAAGAATAGGTCTGAGGCAAGAAATTACGGGGTGGTAAGCCTGGACAAGCAGGGCCGGATAACAGAATTTAAAGAAAAGCCTGCCCGGCCTAAGTCTAGTTTGGTAGCTACCTGTATTTATTATTTTCCCCGCGATAAAGTAGGATTGATCAAGAGATGCATCGATGATTCTAAGGTTTGCTTTGATAACATCGGGGTATATATAGACTGGCTAACTAAAAAAGATAAAGTTTATGGTTTTATCTTTAGAAATCTTTGGGTGGATATCGGCAGGATAGAGACCTACGATATGTTAAAAGAGATAATGAAAGGAGAATAGCAAAAAATGGAGAAGACGTTATTCACTTCTGAATCGGTAACAGAGGGGCACCCGGATAAATTATGCGATCAGGTTTCTGACGGTATTTTAGACGAGATATTAAGACAGGATCCCACCGGAAGAGTTGCCTGTGAGACATATGTTACCATGGGGCTATTGATTGTGGGCGGCGAGATTACCACCAATTGTTTTGTAGATGTGCATAAAACAGCCCGTAAGATCATTGAGGAGATCGGTTATACCCATCCCAAGTACGGATTTGATTTTCATACCTGCGCTATTCTTAACGCTATCCATACTCAGTCCCCGGATATTGCCCAGGGAGTTGACGCGGGCGGCGCCGGAGACCAGGGATTAATGTTCGGGTTTGCCTGTAAAGAGACTCCGGAATTAATGCCCCTGGCGATAACTTTATCTCAAGCATTGTCAAAGAGGCTTAGTGAAGTACGTAAAAAGGCAATTTTAAAATACCTTGGGCCGGATGGTAAATCCCAGGTTACAGTCGAGTATTATAAGAATAAACCGGTGCGGGTGGATTCAGTGGTTTTAGCCAGTCAGCATACTGAAGAGATCCTGGATAAAACCGGGCATAATATTACCCAGAAGGCCAGGGAGGAAATAATTGATGTGGTAGCTAAACCGGTATTAAAGCATTGGGTAGATAAAAATACTCGTTATTTTGTCAACCAGACCGGAAAGTTTGTTGTCGGCGGGCCGCAGTCAGATACAGGCATGACCGGAAGAAAGATTATGGTGGATACTTACGGCGGAACAGTTCCTCATGGCGGCGGAGCATTTTCAGGTAAAGATCCGACTAAGGTTGACCGTTCAGCGGCTTATATGGCCCGCTATATCGCCAAGAATATCGTAGCTGCAGGATTGGCTGAAAGATGCTTGGTTCAGTTGGCTTATGTTATAGGTTACGCCGAACCGTTATCGGTAATGGTTGATACTTACGGCACATCAGAGCTTTCCGAAGCCGATTTTATCAAACTTATAAGACAGAATTTTCAGCTAAATCCGGCAGGGATAATTAAGACTTTGTCCCTAAGGCGGCCGATATTCAAACAGACTGCTGCATACGGGCATTTTGGAAGGACTGAACCTGGATTCAGCTGGGAAGTAACTGATAAAGTTGAGGTGTTGAAGAAACAAGCAGCTAAGTTATAATATTGGAATATTAGGGACAGCGACTATTTTTTCCAAAGCAACTTTCTAAAAAAATAGTCGCTGTCCCTAATAAAAATAGGAGATGGGATGCGACATGATATCAAGGATATAAAATTAGCTAAAAAGGGCGCGCTCCGGATCGAGTGGGCCAGAAATAACATGCCGGTTTTAAGGCTTTTGCTTGAGCGTTTTCATAAAGGAAAACCTTTAAAAGGAGTAAAGATATCCTGCTGTTTGCATGTTACTACCGAAACCGGGGTTCTAGCGGAAGTATTAAAGGCTGGCGGGGCTGAAGTTGTGGTTTGCGCTTCCAATCCTTTATCTACCCAGGATGATGTGGCTGCTTCTTTAGTTAAGAATTTGAAGATTCCGGTATTCGCTGTTAAGGGTGAAGATACAAAAACTTATTACAAGCATATGCAAGAAGTTTTGGCACTAAGACCTGATATTACAATGGATGACGGAGCTGATTTAGTCAGCACTATCCATCAGCGTCCGGTATCAATGCATAGCAATATTATCGGCGGAACCGAAGAGACCACTACCGGAGTGATCCGGTTAAAGGCCCTGGCTAAAGAGGGTAAATTGCGTTATCCGATAATCGCCGTAAATGACGCTTTGACCAAGCATCTTTTTGATAATCGTTATGGCACGGGCCAATCTACTATTGACGGAATAATCCGGGCAACCAATAAATTGGTGGCCGGCTCAAATTTTGTGGTCTGCGGTTATGGATGGTGCGGCAGGGGAGTGGCCATGAGAGCCAAGGGAATGGGAGCTAATGTATATGTAATCGAAATTTCTCCTTTAAAAGCCCTGGAAGCGGTTATGGATGGATTTCAGGTAATGCCTATAAAAGACGCCGCCAGGATCGGAGATATATTTGTAACGGTTACCGGGGATATTAATGTGATCCGTGAGGAACATTTTATAATAATGAAGGACGGGGCAATAGTCTGTAATTCCGGACATTTTAACGTAGAGATAGAGATTCCGTCTTTGGAAAAACTTGCCCGGTCTAAGAAAACTATCCGCGATTTTGTGGTTGAGTATAAGCTTAGGAATGGACGCAGGGTTTATTTATTGGGAGAAGGCCGGTTGATTAACCTTGCTGCCGCAGAGGGACATCCGGCTCAGGTTATGGATATGTCTTTTGCTAATCAAGCTTTAAGCGCGGAGTATATAAAGAATAGCTTTCGCAAGCTTAATAAAGATGTCTATACTGTTCCCGAGGATATAGATAATAATATCGCTTATCTTAAGCTTAAATCTATGGGCATAAAGATAGATATTCTAACTGCGCAGCAGAAGAAGTATTTATCAAGTTGGGAAATTGGAACGTAAAAGCAGTATATAGTAGGTAGTATGTAGTAGACAGGGAAAAACAAAGGCAGTAGCAAGTATATAGCAGGTAGAGCTTAGGGCGTAGATTTTCCCTAATACCTAACTACTATCTACTAAATACTGAACTTATCATGGTGATTAAAAGAATAGGGGTGTTGACTTCAGGTGGCGATGCGCCGGCAATGAACGCAGCGATCCGGTCGGTGGTCCGTTATGCCCTGCACTATAAAATTGAAGTGATGGGTATAATCAAGGGGTATTCCGGGTTGATTAATGAGGAATTGCAATTACTCGACCATCGTTTTGTATCCAACATCATCAGCCGGGGCGGGACTATTTTAAAAACCGCTCGCTGTCCGGAATTTCTTACTGAAGACGGCCAAGCTAGGGCAGTTGAAGTGATAAAAAAGAATAATATCGATGGTTTGGTTTTAATCGGAGGAGACGGGACATATCGGGGCGGAATTGCCCTGGGTAAAAAATGGGGAATATCTTGTATAGGCGTACCGGGAACAATCGATAATGATGTCAACGGGACAGATTCTACTATCGGTTCGGATACCGCGGTAAACACAGCGTTAGAGGCGATAGATAAAATAAGGGATACCGCTACTTCAATGGAGCGTATCTTTGTAGTTGAGGTTATGGGCAGGGATAGCGGTTTCATTGCCCTGCAGGCAGCTTTAGGCGGTGGCACGGAAGATTGTTTAATCCCGGAAAGAAAATTTGATTTTAATATAATGTGCCATGATATTGTCGAAGGAAACTTAAAGGGTAAAATAAGCTGGATCATAGTTGTGGCTGAAGGAAAGGCTAAGGCTGAGGATATCGCGAAACAGATCACTGACCGCACTTCTTTAGAGACCAGGGTGGTAATCTTGGGTCATACCCAGCGCGGGGGAACACCGACTGCCCGGGATAGGATCCTGGCCAGCCGTTTAGGAGCTAAGGCGGTGGAGTTATTGATAAAAGGAGAAAAGGGGAAAGCAGTAGGTATTATCTCCGATGATATTAATATAGTGGATTTAGAATTTGCCGTTAGTAAAAAGAAATTTGAGACAGATAATTTTTATCAGTTGATCAAAATACTTACTTAGTTAAAGAATATTATTAATAATCTTTAAGGAAAGGAATGGTTTAAAATGGGAAGAAGGCCGATGGACATGGATAAGATTGTAATGGAATTAATTATGGCTGATGGGACAGCTCTCAAGAAAAAGATTGCCAAGAAGATTTTGGATTTGGGTTATAAGAATGGGGTTTACCCTTCAAGCATTCATGATTTCTACATAGCTATGGGCAAGGGGGATTTTAGCGGTTTTACCGTGCCGGCCATAAATTTAAGAAGTATGACTTATGACCTGGCCAAGGCATTATTTAGGACGGCAAAAAAGAATAATAGCGGCGCGGTGATTTTTGAGATCGCTAAGTCAGAGATGGGCTATACTAACCAGCCTCCGGTTGAATATTCTGCGGTTATCGTTGCCGCGGCAGTAAAGGAGGGGTTTAGAGGACCTGTCTTTATCCAGGGCGACCATTTTCAGGTTAACGCTAAAAAATTCAAGGAAGACCCGGATAAAGAGATGGAAGGGCTAAAGGCCCTGATAACCGATGCGATATCCGCGGGATTTTATAATATTGATATTGATTCTTCAACAGTTGTGGACCTTTCTAAGACTGATATTAAAAAACAACAGCAGTTAAATTATGAGGTTTGCGCCAGGTTAACACAGTTTATACGCAGGATCGAGCCTAAAGGAATTACTGTTTCAGTAGGCGGGGAGATCGGGGAAGTCGGCCATCAAAATTCCACGCCGGAAGATCTAAGGGCGTTTATGAACGGATATAAAGAAAAGTTACGCAAAGGGTTAACCGGGATAAGCAAGATTTCCATTCAGACCGGGACTTCTCATGGCGGGGTGGTTTTGCCTGACGGTTCAATTGCCCAGGTAAAGCTGGACTTTGATACCTTAAAGAATCTCTCCAATATCTCCAGAAAAGAATTTGGTTTATCCGGGGCTGTTCAGCACGGGGCATCAACCCTTCCGGCCGAGGCTTTTCATAAATTCCCGGAATGCGATGCCGCCGAGGTTCATCTGGCAACAGAATTCCAGAATATGATTTACGAGAGCAAGCATTTTCCAGCCGCTTTGAAGCTTAAGATTTATGAATGGTTGAAAGTCAATGCCGCATCTGAGGCAAAGGCCGGCGAAACCGAAGAACAGTTTTTCTATAAGACCCGCAAAAAAGCATTAGGGCCTTTTAAAAAAGAGATTATGTCTTTACCTGTTGAAACGCGCAATGCCATTGCCGCGGAGATTGAGGCTAAGTTTGATTTCCTGTTTAAACAGTTGAATAATTTAAATAATAAGGAATTAATAGATAAATACGTGATTTTAAAAAGGGTTATTATTCGTAAGCGCCAAGACAGCGAAGTGGTGCATGACGGAGAAGGCGCTGATTAAAAGCAGTATGTAGTAGGTAGTATATAGTAGGTAGGGAAAAGCAAATTCAAAGACAGTAGGTAGGATATAGGGTGAAGGTTTTCCCTAAAACCTAACTACTATCTACTAAATACTAAAGTTGCTTGGAGGTTCTATTATGAGATCAGACAAGATCAAGAAAGGTTTGGAGAGGGTTCCTCACCGGGCGCTTCTTTACGCTACGGGATTATCTAAAAGGGATTTTGATAAACCTTTTATAGGCGTGGCTACATCTTTTACTGATCTGATCCCCGGGCATATCGGGATGCGGGATCTCGAGCGTTATATTGAGCGGGGTATCTGTTATGCCGCAGGTGTGCCATTTTTCTTCGGGGTCCCGGGTATTTGTGATGGTATTGCTATGGGTCATCTCGGGATGTGTTATCCTTTAGCCTCAAGGGAGATCGTTGCCGATACTATAGAGACTGTTTGTAATGCCCATCAATTGGATGGGATTATCTGCTTGACTAACTGTGATAAAATTACTCCGGGCATGCTTATGGGCGTATCCAGATTGAATATACCGGCAATTATAGTTACTGCCGGGCCGATGCTTTCCGGAAGGTATAAGACTAGAAAATTAGCTTTTGTTCATGATACTTATGAAGCTTTAGGCCGGGCAAAAAAAGGCGAGATCTCAGCCGGAGAATTAGAGTGTATTGAACAGCAGGCCTGTCCTGGCGCAGGTTCATGCCAGGGCCTTTATACCGCTAATACCATGGCCTGTCTTACTGAAACTTTAGGCATGTCATTGCCGGGTTGCGCAACTGCTCTGGCTGTGTCAGCCAACAAACGCAGGATCGCCCAGGCTAGCGGAGAGCGGATAGTAGAATTAGTCCGGAAAGATATTAAACCGCTGGATATTATCAATAAGCAATCCTTGGAAAATGCTATTACTGTGGATATGGCGCTGGGTGGTTCCAGCAATACGGTTTTACATCTCATGGCTATCGCTAATGAAGCTAAGATCAAATTGGGGCTTAAGGTTTTTGATGATATCAGCAAGAAGACTGCGCATATCACTAATCTGGAGCCGGCTGGTCCGCATTTTATGGAAGATGTGGAATTTGCCGGAGGTATCCCGGCAGTACTGAAGCGTTTAAAATCCAGATTGAATAATACCCTGACTTTAAGCGGTAAAAAGATATTTGAGATCGCTGATGAGGCTGAGATTTTTGATGAAGAAGTGATCCGGCCGTTAAATAAGGCTTATCATGAACAGGGTGGTATCGCTGTTTTATTCGGGAACTTGGCGCCGAATGGGGCGGTAGTCAAACAGTCAGCGGTAAACTCCAAGATGATGAAATTCAGTGGAAGGGCAAAAGTTTTCAACCGGGAAGAAGAAGCGATGCAGGCGATCCTGGGGGGAAAGATTAAGGGCGCAGAAGTGATCGTTATCCGTTATGAAGGCCCGGCAGGCGGTCCGGGTATGCGCGAGATGCTGGCTCCTACCGCGGCGATCGTAGGTATGGGCCTGGCTGATTCCGTGGCCTTGATCACTGACGGAAGATTTTCCGGAGGGACTAAAGGCCCTTGTATCGGGCATGTTTCTCCTGAGGCGGCAAACAAGGGTGTAATTGCGATTTTAAAAGATAATGATATAATCAATATAGATATACCGAATAGAAAATTAGAGGTTAAATTAAGCAAACAGGAAATAGAAAAAAGATTTAAGAAATGGATTCCGGTTCCTCCCAAGATCAGGACCGGGTATCTGGCCCGTTATTCCAAAATGGTCTCTTCAGCGGATAAAGGAGCGGTGGTTAGTTAAATGACTGGTGCGGAAATATTATTAGAATGTTTGAAGCGTGAAGGCGTAGAGTATATCTTTGGTTACCCTGGCGGGCAGGTTCTGCCTATTTTTGATAAGCTCTACGATTCAACTTTAAAGCTTATACTAACCAGGCATGAACAAGGCGCTGCCCATGCTGCCGAAGGTTATGCTCGGGCAACCGGTAAGGTGGGGGTCTGCCTGGCTACTTCAGGCCCGGGGGCAACCAATCTTACTACGGGGATCGCGGATGCCTATATGGATTCCATCCCAATGGTGGCAATTACCGGCCAGGTAAAGACTTTTTTGATCGGTAATGACGCTTTTCAGGAAGCCGATGTTACAGGTATCACTCGGCCGATAACTAAGCATAATTATTTAGTCAAAGACACTAAAGACCTAGCCAGGATAATTCGGGAGGCTTTTTTTATCGCCTCAACCGGAAGGCCGGGTCCGGTCTTAATTGATATCCCATCGGATGTCCAGATGCAGAATATTGAATTTGTCTGGCCGGAAGTAGTGGATATCCGGGGATATAAACCTACTCTTTTCGGGCATCCCGGACAGATTAAAAAATCAGCCAGATTGATATCCCAATCTAAAAAGCCGATAATCTACGCCGGCGGAGGAGTAATCACGTCCGGTGCTGCCCAGGAATTAAAGGTCCTGGCTGAGAAGATAAACGCTCCTGTAACCATGACCTTGATGGGTTTAGGCTGTTTTCCGGGAACTCATCCTTTATGTTTAGGTATGTTGGGCATGCATGGCACTGCTTATGCTAACCACGCGACTACTGAATCCGATTTGATCATCGCTGTGGGCGCGCGTTTTGATGACCGGGTAACCGGAAGGATCGATTCTTTTGCTCCAACGGCAAAAGTCATCCACATTGATATTGATCCTACATCGATTAGTAAGAATATTAAAGTGGATATTCCGATAGTGGGTGATGCTAAAAATATTTTAGGGCAATTGATTGAAGAGATTAAAAAATCTCCGGATACCTCAGAGTGGTTAAAGACCGTTGATTCCTGGAAGAAAAAGCATCCTTTAAAATATAAGTCTGGAGATGGCAAGATCAAGCCTCAATATGTTATTGAGCAGATCTATGATGTTACTAAAGGGGACGTAATCGTCACTACTGAAGTCGGCCAGAACCAGATGTGGGCTGCTCAGTGGTTTACCTATATATATCCGCGGACATTTATCTCATCCGGAGGATTAGGAACAATGGGTTTTGGTTTTCCGGCGGCAATAGGAGCGAAGATAGGCTGCCCGGAAAAAAAAGTTATTGATATTGCCGGCGACGGCTCGATCCAGATGAATATCCAGGAATTGGCGACTTGCGTGGCCAATAAGATAAACGTTAAGGTGTTTATTCTAAACAACGGTTATTTAGGGATGGTCAGGCAGTGGCAGGAGCTGTTTTATAAAAAGCGTTATTCCCACACTCCTATCTATAGCCCGGATTTTGTAAAACTTGCGGAAAGCTATGGAGCGGTGGGTATTCGGGTGAATAAAAAAGAGCAGGTTCGCGCGGCTATTATAAAGGCTTTTGATACGGATAATGTTGTTTTTGTGGATATCGCGGTAGATCCGGAAGAAAATGTATGGCCGATGGTTCCGGCAGGCGAAGCTATTAATAGGATGATCGAAGGATTAGCCTAGTCTTCTAATAAATAATATGGCGCTTAAACTAACTTCAATAAGAGATTCTTCTATAATCCGAAAGTTCTCGGTATTGTTCTTTGTAATGTCGATTTTACCTTTTTTAGTAGTTACTTTTTTACTGATCCGGTCCAATAACTCGGATACAATTAATATCAGTCATGGAGTATTAATAAGGATCATATTTCTTATCGGGATCGGTTCTATGATCGGTTTTTTTAGTATGCGCAGTTCTATAAAAAAGATCCAGGAATTGTCCAGAAAAACTAGGGGTTCATTAGGGGGGGGTATTTCTGTTTTGGGTGAGGTTAAAGATGATGAAAGCGAAATAACTCAGTTAGCCAAAACCTTTAATGAAATTACCAAGAATCTGGAGGAGAATATTAAGCGTCTGGAGGCATCAAAGCGGACAATACAGGATGTCTTGACCAAGCTTGCCGCCGGGATATCCAATTCTAAAAACATCGATACTTTTTTAGAATTGATCATTGAGGTAACCACAAATGCCTTGGACGCTAAGACCGGAGCATTAATGCTTGTTGATGATGCAAAACAGGAGTTATATATTAAAGCTTCGGCCGGGATAGGCAGTGTCTTTAGCTCTTTAAGATTAAAAATAGGCGAAGAAGGCCCGGGATGGGCAGCGAAAAATAAAAAACCATTGTTGGTTCCCGATGTCAATAAAACGGGTGAACGTTCGGGTGAAGATCCTTTTGCTCCGCCTTTGTTGTGCGCGCCAATGTTGTATAAAGATAAAATCGTTGGGGTCTTGGCGGTAGCGGGTAAGATAATCCCGGGTAATTTTCAGGAAGATGAATTAATAATTATCTCTAATTTAGCTACCCAGACAGCTGTAGCGGTGGAAAATGAAAGGTTAAATATCGATGCCGAAAAGACATATCTGGAGACAATCTCCGCTTTAGCTATGGCAGTTGAGGCCCGTGATCTATATAGCCGCGGCCATTCGGACAGGGTGGCTGACTATTCGGTTAAGATCGCTAAAGAATTGGGGCTGGACCAGGATTTTATCAAATCCTTAAAAGACGCAGCCCTTCTTCATGATGTAGGTAAAATCGGGATAAGTGACGATATTTTAAGAAAACCAACTTTTTTAAATGAGGATGAGGCCCGGGTAATGCGCGGGCATCCGGTGATCGGCGAAGGTATCGTTAAGCCGATAAGGTCTCTTTCAAGGCTGTGCAGTATAATCAGGTACCACCATGAGTCGCTTGACGGCACAGGTTACCCGGATGGCTTAAAGGGGGATGAGATACCTATGGGCGCCAGGATCCTTTCTATCGCGGATTCTTTTGACGCCATGACCACCGACAGGCCTTACCGTAAAGGTTTAAGTTTTAGCGAGGCAAAAGAGGAATTAAAAAAATACAGCGGTATCCGTTATGACCCAAAGACTACCGAGATATTTATAAACTTAGTATAGGAGAATATGAGACATACGATTTCAGTATTAGTAGAGAACAAATTTGGTGTTTTAGCCAGGATATCCGGTTTATTCAGCGCCCGGGGTTATAATATCGCTTCCTTGGCGGTTAATGAGACTCTAGATCCGGAAATTTCAGCGATGACCATAGTTGTCGAGGCTAAAGATGAAAATATTTTGGAGCAGATTAAAAAACAGCTCAATCGGCTTATTGATGTGATTACCGTAACTGATTTTACCAAAAAAGAACATGTGGACAGGGAGCTGGTTTTAGTTAAGGTTAATTATTCGTCTAAAGATAAAACCAGATTAGAAAATATCTTAAATAAATATTTAGCCAAGACCGTTTACCATAAGGCCGATACCGCGGTAATAGAAGTAGTAGGCGAGCAGGCTCAGATAAAACAATTATTGGAGGCGCTCACTAAGTTTGGGATAAAAGAACTGATCCGGGGCGGCAGGATAGTTATGGCTTATTAGCCTAGCCCTTTTGGCGCGATAAAAACCATATTTTACCAAAAAGGCGGGGTTTCGCTGAATTAAAACAGTAGGAGTTCAGGGGGGAAAAAATGATTAAAATTTATTATGAGCAGGATGCGGATCTGAGTTTGTTGAAAGATAAGACTATCGCTATTATTGGTTATGGTATTCAGGGCCGGGGCCAGGCATTGTGTTTGCGTGATTCCGGATGCCATGTAGTGGTTTCTGAAATGGAGGGGACTGTTAATTTTGAGCAGGCTAAAAAAGACGGGTTTACCCCTGTCCCAGCTTTAGAAGCTGCTAAGGCCGGAGATATTATACAGATATTAACCCAGGATCATGTTCAGTCCAAGGTTTATAATGAAAGCATCAAGCCGAATCTAAAAAAGGGGAAGGCCCTTTGTTTTTCCCATGGTTTTAATATCCGTTTTAAACAAATAAAGCCGCCTAAGAATGTGGATGTGTTTATGGTCGCGCCCAAAGGACCGGGAGCGTTAGTCCGCAGGATGTTTGAGGAGGGCAAGGGTGTTCCTTGTTTATTAGCGGTTTTTCAGGATGCCACTGGAGTGGCCCGTCAGATTGGTTTGGCTTATGCCAAAGCTATAGGCGCAACCAAGGCCGGAGTAATTGAAACTACTTTTACCGAAGAAACCGAAACTGATCTTTTCGGAGAACAGGCTGTGCTTTGCGGCGGAGTGACCGAGCTGATTAAGGCTGGTTTTGATACTTTGGTTGAGGCTGGTTATCAACCAGAGATAGCCTATTTTGAAGTATTACATGAGTTAAAATTAATTACCGATTTGATCCAGGAAAAGGGTATATCCGGGATGCGCCGGGGAGTTTCCAATACTGCTTGTTACGGGGATTTAAGCCGGGGCAAGAGGATAATTACCGAAAAGACCAGGAAAGAGATGAAGAAGATTTTAAAAGAGATCCAAAAAGGGAAGTTCGCCAAAGAGTGGATCAAAGAGAATGAAGACGGCAGGCCGAATTTTAACCGGATGTTAAAAGAAGGCGATGAGCATCTGATCGAAAAGGTGGGGAAACAGCTTCGTGAGATGATGCCCTGGATGAAAAAGTAGTAGGTAGCATGTAGTAGGTAGGTATTAGGGGAAAGATCAGAATTTACTGAACCCTACATACTACCTACTATCTACTAACTACTTTTATAAGGATGTGTATATGGATAAGATAATTATATTTGATACGACCTTGCGGGATGGGGAACAGGCGCCCGGAGCCAGCTTAAACCAGAAAGAAAAAATAGAGGTTGCCCGTTCTTTAGCTGAGCTGAGGGTAGATGTAATCGAGGCGGGATTTCCTATTTCCTCTAAGGGTGATTTTGAATCAGTAAAAGATATTGCCCGCAATATCAAAGGACCGGTAATTTGCGGATTGAGCCGTTCAATAAAAAAGGATATTGATGCGGCTTATGAGGCTTTAAAACCGGCTAAAAATCCACGCATTCACGTATTTCTGGCGACCTCAAAGATACATATGAAATATAAGCTTAAAAAAGCCGAAGACGAGATTCTGCGCCTGGCAGTTGAAGCAGTTACTTACGCTAAAAAACTCTGTCCGGATATTGAGTTTTCTCCGGAGGACGCTTCCCGGACTGAAAAGGAATTTCTTCATAGAGTGGTAGAAGCTGTGATTAATGCCGGAGCAGGCACGGTTAACATACCGGATACTGTTGGTTATAGCGAGCCTGAGGAATTTGGCAGAATAATTAAAGGCATTAAAGAGAATGTTGTGAATATCCATAAGGCTGTAATTTCAGTCCACTGCCATAATGATTTAGGTCTGGCTGTGGCTAATTCCCTGGCCGCGGTTAAAAACGGAGCCCGGCAGGTTGAATGTACTATTAATGGTATCGGCGAAAGGGCAGGTAACGCCTCCCTGGAAGAAATAGTTATGTCAATAGATACCCGCAAAGATATTTACGCCGGCTTAAAGACTGGTATTATAAAGAAAAATATTTATAAAACATCTAGGCTGGTCAGTAAACTAACCGGGTTTGTCATCGCCCCTAATAAAGCTATAGTAGGAGGAAACGCCTTCAGGCACGAATCAGGCATTCATCAGGACGGGGTGCTTAAGGAGCGTTCTACTTATGAGATTATCCGCGGTGAGGATGTCGGATTTCAGGTAGAAGGCTTGGTTCTGGGAAAACATTCCGGCAGGCATGCCTTCAGCGAAAGATTGAAAAAAATAGGTTTTCATTTGAATGAAGAGCAGTTAAATAAGGCTTTTGAGAATTTTAAGAACTTGGCGGATAAGAAAAAAGATATTTTTGACGATGACCTGAGGACTATCATTGAAGATGAAATAACAATAGCCAGGATTCCGGTCTGGGAATTGGTGAATTTTAGGGCTTCTTCAGGGACTGAGATTAAACCCGAGGCTTTGGTGCAATTAAGGAAAAAGGGAAATATTTTAAAAGGTTCTTCGTTTGGTGATGGGCCGGTAGACGCCAGCTTTAAAGCGATTGATAAAATTGTGAATATTAAAGGGAGCCTGGAGGATTTTCGCTTAGGAGCGGTTACTTCCGGCAAGGACGCCTTAGGCGAAGTCATTCTTAAACTCAAGATAAAAGATAAAGTCGCGTCCGGACGCGGAACAAGTACCGATATAGTTGAGGCCGCGATCAAAGCCTATCTGGATGCGTTGAACAAAGTACACTCCAAATGACCTCTATTCAGACTTATGGTTTGGTTGGCTATCCGGTGAAACATAGCCTTTCTCCGTTGATGCACAATGCTGCATTCAAGGCACTTAATATAGATGCCGGGTATAAACTTTTTGAATTAAAAGAAGATGATCTGGCAGGTTTTTTGGAATCGTTAAAAGAAAACAATATTCAGGGACTTAATGTAACCTATCCTTATAAAGAAAAAATTGTGCCTTTTATGACCAGTTTTTCGGTTGAAGCTGGCCTGATCGGGGTGGTGAACACAATCAGGGTTTTTTCCGACGGGTTGGAAGGTTTTAACACCGACGGGGAAGGATTTTACAGACATTTGACCCAGGATCTTAAATATTCTCCCAGCGGTAAAAACATAGCTATATTAGGCGCAGGAGGCGCTGCCCGGGCTATCGCGGTCTACCTCTGTAAGAGCCAACCTTCTTCGATCGCTATTTATGATATTGATCAGTCCCGGGTCCAGGCTTTGATTGAGCGCCTGGGATATTTTAAGAAAATTAATTTCAAAGCCGTGGAATCAGTGCACGAATTGGATATTAAGGACTGTTCTTTATTAGTGAATTGCACTCCTGTAGGGATGAAAAAAGAAGATCATCTTTTAGTCAATCCGGAACTTATCCACAAAGATTTATTGGTTTATGATCTGATCTATAGCCCCCAGGAAACCAGGTTGTTGTGGGTTGCCCGGGAGAGGGGCGCGGTTTGTTCAAATGGATTAGGCATGCTTTTATATCAGGGAGCTGCGGCGTTTAAGATCTGGACCGGCCAAAATGCCCCGTTAACAGTAATGCGCCAGGCTTTAGAGGAAGGGATCAGGGATGCCGCTGCCGGTAATTAAGGTTTTTGTTTTTATTTTTGGTTCAATGATAGGAAGCTTTCTAAATGTCTGTATTTTCCGACTTCCCCTGGGAAAATCCGTAGTAAAACCACGTTCCTATTGCCCTTCATGCGGAAAGACTATCCCCTGGCATGATAACATTCCTTTATTAAGTTATTTATTTCTGATGGGTAAGTGTCGCTTCTGCAGGATGAGGATACCCACGCGTTATTTTCTGATTGAGTTGATTACGGCAGCGGCTTTTTTATTATTTTTTAATATTTATGGGTTCGGTTTTGAATTATTATATTATGCTGTTTTTATCAGCGGTTTAATCATCGCCACTTTTGTAGATATCCAGCACCGGATCATCCCGGATGAGATTTCGGTCGGTGGTATAATCGTCGGTTTTTTACTTAACTTATCGAGATTTATTTTGCCAAGCTCTAATCATCAAGCCCTAAGCCAGGTTGTTAATTCTTTTTTAGGTATCATCATCGGCGGCGGGATAATTTATCTTACCGCTAAGATCTTCGACTTGGTATATTTTAAAATGCTTAAAAAGCCGCCTATAGACGGAGAGACTGAGTCTATGGGTGGAGGGGATGTAAAGCTTCTGGCAATGATCGGCGCATTTTTAGGCTGGCAGGGAGCTGTTTTGACCTTTTTTATCGCTCCGTTCTTCGGCCTGGTCGTGGGAGTAGCAAACTTATTGATCAAAAAAGAACATACTATTCCCTATGGCCCGTTTTTAAGCCTGGCAGCGGTTATTGTTCTATTTTGGTCAGGCCCAATAGTCCGCATATTTTTCATTCACTAGTAATACTTATAATTCTATATCATGCGGGTCCTCCCCCAAAGGAAGCGATTCATGGGCTCCTTTAGTCCAGAGTGGATCCTCTCATTCGCCGCCATCCTTTGGTTACCCGTAGTCCCTAATTAAATAGTAATATTAAATTCTGAGTAAGGCTTGAAAAATAGACGTTTTTATGCTATATTTAATGTAGATTTTTAAGATTAAAAAGCGTTTTCGTATGGAGGTGCGAAGGCGCGAAAATCGGTTTAATTTAAACCGCATTGCCACGGAACAAATCATTTGGGTCTGGCTTTGCGGTTTTTTATTTGCTTTCTATCTTGTCAGGCAAATAATCCGTTAGGCCCGCCATACAGAAAGCGGGTCGCCTATCGATGTGGCGACTTTGTGGCGGATAAACATAGGAGACGTAGAATGGCCCGTAAAATCTTATCTTTGGTCTTAAGTTTCGGCTTATTATTCCAGCAGGTTAGTTTTGCCCAGGTAGCCTTAGAACTTAACCTGGCAAATTATCTTTCCAGGTTTGGTTCTAATATAGTTCAGGATAAGTTCCGGCCGATACACTTAAGGTATTTCTCCTATGATTCACTAAATAACAGTTTTAAGCTCCTGGTGGATAAAGGGGATGAATTAAGCAGAGGTATTGAAGGCAAAGGTATAGGTAAAGGTGAAGAAATCCCGGAAGAAGCCTTAAAAGACAAAACCCAAACCCTTTTAAATTATTTCCTAATAGGTGTAACCCTTCCAGATAGCATGTTTTGGGTTAATCTACGGCCTGATTCTGAAGACCAGATCATAGACCAGTATCTGGAAAAGACCGATGTGGGCAAGATCATGCTGGAGACCGATCTTCAGCTTAAAAAAGATACTGCTCTTTTTACCTCGCCTAACACTCCGGAAGGAAAAGAATACTGGACTAAGCTTTACCAGAAAGCCGAAGAGCTTTATGGCTATGAATCCGTAAATATACCTACCCTGACTCGTCCCTGGATAGTCCCGGGTGAGATCATTTTAAGAGAAGCCGAAGATTCAGCTTATATCTACAAAGCCACTTTAAAGGTAATGCTTGAATCAGATTACCTGGCTAATTCGACTAATCCTGTTATTGCGAATAATTCAGTTTACCAATTTAAAGATGAACGCTCCAAAGCTTTAAACGAATACTCCTCAGGGCTTATCCGTGAATTGATCATTCCTAAGCTGACCAAAGAAGTAAATTCTTCCAGAAGATACGCTAATTTTCGCCAGGTATACTATTCATTAATTCTCTCTCGCTGGTTTAAACAAAGATTCAAGGGACTGTCCCCGTCCAGGGTATCTGAAAGTACTTTAAAGGGGGCTGTCCCTGCTTTTACAGCTCTTATAGAAACCAAAAACCTGACCAACCTTATCTCCAAAGATGCCTGGTCCAAGACAGATTACTTTAAACTTTACCAAAAATCCTTTGCGGAAGGCGAATACAATGTCAAGGAACCTGTCTACACCCCTACCGGCCAGATGATCAGAAGCTATTTTAGCGGGGGGATTAATATGGGCAGAGAAGCCGGAAGTCCTATAAATAACCCGAATAGTTTTATTGGCAGGCCGATTAATCCAAATATCTTTAATACCGGAATAGTAGCAGATGGCGATTCTTTGAGGGGAATAAAAATATCCGCTTCTCCGATAACGACTAAAGGTATGCCTGATTATCGCAGAGAATACGATTTAATGGAGGCCCATAACAGGATTGAACGGCAAGCCCGGTCAGGACCATATATTGATCTATTAAAAGGAGTAGTTTTAAACGGTAAGGGTATTTTGTCGGATACCGCGAGTAGATCATTATTATATTCGGCGACAGATAGTGTTAACAGGGTGCTTAGGGAAAACCTAATCAGGCATCCAAGAAGTTCTTATTATGATGAAAAGAGGTTGCTGAGTGAAATTGCCGATGGAAGATATTATTTGATCAAAGATTTCGGGAAAGAAGAATCGCTTAATGGCCTTGCTGAAATTGCAGCTCAAAGGCTGGCTACGCTTATGGTGTTGAAAAAAAATCAGCTTTTGAGCATACTTTATTCCGATAATCCCAGGGTTATTATTTTAAGCAATGTTTTAAAAGAAAAGGGATACACGGTTAAATCTCCCGGGGAAGAAGATTCTACTACCGGCTCTTTTACGCTTTTAGTTAATTTTGCAACGACTTTAGATAAGGCCGGTAATTTACTAAACTGTGAATCAAAATTTAAATTATTGGCAAACGCTGCGATTATGGTGTTGCCGGATATTTCAACTCCTACCGGGATGTTAACCGCTATCCGCATTTTTAGCCGGGCCAGGGCGTTTTTTGACGCCGCCTCTAGCTTGCCAGTTACCGCAGCCGGCTCAGCGGTTACAAGTTTAGTTTCGGCAATTGTTACAGAAACAAAAGATGCTGATAATTATCTTACAACGCTGCAAGCGGAGGTTAAAAAAGAAAATCCGAATATCAATATTATTTTAACTATGGAGAGGAATCTTGAGGTGTTATATAAAAATGGTGTTTTCCCCAGCCAAAGTTTATTTAATGATTTAAAAGAGTTAATAGAAAGACTCAATAGTTCAAACGATTTAGTAGCCATAGACGCAGCTATTACATTAAGGTTCTATCTTAATGAAGAAACTTTAGAAATATTGAATATAAAAATAGATGAGCTGAATAAGGAAAAGGAAAAAAGATACCGGTTAATTGGAAAAGTTGTTGATGCCCGCGATAAAATAAAGAAGCATCTTGATAGCGAAAAAAGTAAAAGCGCTGCCGGCTCGCCGATAATTTCAGATTTAGCTAAGGCAGTTGAACAGGAGCAAAGCCTGTTGGAGGAAGATGTAAATGAGCAAGTACTAAAGTTTACTGTTGTTACTGACGAAAACGGTAAGCCGCTGCATCCTATATCGCCGGAAGATTCAGTTATGGTCGGGCACGTCAGGGGTGACCGGGCCGGATATTTTGCCAGAGGCCTGTGGAGCAGGGGTTTTAAGAAATTATTGGGATACATCAAATTTAGTAATGATTATCAAGGCAAGAGTGTTTTGTCTGATGAGGTAATTGCTAAAGTGCCTAATACCTTTTTCGAGATATTGTCCAACAAAATGTATAAAGTGCTTAAGATTTCTGAGAACGAAAAGAAGGATCATGTTGGTAATAATGCAGATGGCAAGAAAACAGATGGGCCTTATCCCGGAGAAAAGCGGATTAATATAGAAATGCAGAAATCTAAAAAGGCCTATGCAGATACGCCCCAGATGAAAACCAAAGAATGTACCGATGAGGTATTGAGAGGATTGGATGACGATACTATAGATTTTATTCTGGTGAACTTACTTGGTTCAGATATGATGAAACATACCGGAAACTTTAAGTCAGCTAAACAGGCCAATGAAATAACCGACCAGCAGATCGGAAGGATAAAAGAAAAGATCGATAGCATAAAAAGACAGTTTATTAAGAAAATAAGAGAAGAGGTTTCTTCTTATCCACTAGATGAAAGAGCGCGGATTATTCTCGATAACTTGTTATTAACTGATTATGATAGTTTCTTGATCCGATTAAAAGAAATAAATCAGATACTTTATTCGAGGATAAATGGTTTTGAAGCAAGGATACCAATCTTTGTTATCACTGCCGATCATGGCGCTTCAGAAGCTGGGCTGACAGAAAATCCTAAGGAATCCGATACTTTCCATACTGCAAATCCAGTACCGTATATTATTTATGATCCTTTAAGAACCCGGAAATTAACCTTAAAGTCTGGGCAAACTATTAGAAACAACGGGGCTACGTTATTACATCTATTGGGAGAAGATATCCCCGAAGGATCCGACCCGAGCTTGCTGCCTGATGATTATCAGGGAAGTAAACGCAGGATCGCGATGGCTGTTTTGGATGGCTGGGGTATAAATCCCGACCAGAATTACGAATGGGACGCTATCAAGCTCGCCAATACCCCCAATTATGACTGGTTGGTCAAGAATGCCTGTGGTTTTACTCAGCTACAGGCGCACGGAGAAGTGATTGGGTTAAGGAAAGAGTTATCTTGGGAAGAAGGCAGGCACCATTTAAGAGGTTTGCAAGCAGGCCAGACAGATGTTGGCCATTTTGCCATGTTTGCGTTAAGAGAATATAAACAACCCTTGTGGTATGTAGATAGGCTGGTTAAGGGCGGTATTCGCGATGGCATCTTTGATGAAAGTATGCCCGAGGTTCAGGTTTTGGTAAAAGAATTGCAAAGGGTTAAAGAGAATGATTTGAGGTTCCATTATATAACCATTGCTTCTGAAGGCGGAGTGCATTCTTCACTTTATCATATGTATGCATTGATGAGATTAGCCAAGAAATTAGACTTAAGAAAAGACCAATTTGTAATCCATTTTGCCGCTGACGGCAGGGATGTGCCTACGCGCAGCGCGCATCTATACATTCAAGATATTGAAAAGCGAATTGAGAAAATCGGAATAGGTATAATTGCAAGTGTATGGGGCAGGGATAAGCTGGTGCGTAAGGACGCAGAAGAAGAGACCACTAACCGCATCATTGATGTAGAAACAGGTATTGATCTTAATACCCCGGATGTCACGCGGGTAATAGTTTCCGCCGCTTCGCCGGTGGATGTATCAACGGCTACATGGGATAAAGTAGCTAAGTTTCTTGATGAACACTTTGGCAAAAATATAATGAGCGATGCTACGGAATACTTTATTTTGCCGAACTTACTCGTGCTGGTTAATTCCCAGATATCTCCGGATACTATAAGTAAGGGTGGTTTGTTACAGGTAGTTGCTAAGTTAGATCGCGATGGACGTTTTAGGATTTTGTTAGGTAAGTCATCGGAGGGCGAGGTTCTATCTGTTGAGCTTAAAGGCAAAGGTACAGGTAGTTCTCCGGTTCAATCAGCTCCTGAAACTACCGGCGGTATCGACTTACGCTCCCTACCCATGACCATTCAACCTACGGGAAGTTTTAAGGGATTGAATTTCAGCTTGCCCGTTTTAAGCCAGGAGCAGTTAAGGCAGATCAATATTACTTCTGAGATAGAGCAGATCAGGAATATGGTTAAAGCCGGGAATATACCTTCAGGTGACAGGCTTAAAGAGTTGATCGCTGCCTGTTGCCAGAAGAAAGAGATCAATGCCCAGGTTGACAATCTCTTACTCTGTCTGATAGATATCTGTAAGCTGGAAGAAGAGAGCGCGTTGGAAAGCTCGGCTGAACTTAGGGAAGCTCTGGTTATCGTTGATTCGATAAGTTAATAATAGATAATAGGATAATAGGGACACCCTTAGCTTTAGCTGCGAGGGTGTCCCTTGTTTTTTCTTGCAATGGCGGCCAGTTGTGGTATTGTATATACCTACCTGTTATTATTTAAAAATCCTAAAAAGAAGAGGTTAAAATGTTTTTATTACATCTAAATGAAGGTAATTTTAAGAAAGAGGTCCTTGAGGCTAAAACATTAGTGGTGGTTGATTTTTGGGCTGCCTGGTGCGGTCCTTGTAAGATGATAGCACCGATAATTGAGGAGTTAGCTAATGAATATGCTCAAAAAATCAAGATAGCCAAGGTGGATATTGATGATAATTCTGATATCGCAACCCAGTACGGAATAATGTCCATACCGACGCTGATGTTTTTCAAGAACGGCAAGGTGGCTGCCCAGGCAGTAGGGGCGATCAGCAAGGCGGAATTAAAAAGAAAGATCGAGGAGAACTTTTAATGGACACTATAGCTAAAATCCGCCAAAAAGCAGGCCTGAACAAGAAAACGATAGTTTTGCCAGAGTATAATGATAAAAGGACCCTGGAGGCGGTTAAGATCATTGAAAAAGAGGGTATTGCCAATGTAATACTCTTGACTCCTGAAAGCATAGATAAGCAGGATAAAGAAAGATATATCCAGCAGTATTTTGAATTGCGTAAAGGCAAAGGTATAGATTTAAGTGGGGTTAAGAAGATGTTTGAGGACCCGCTTTTTAGCGCGGCAATGATGGTCAGAGAAGGGAAAGCCGACGGATTTGTGGCCGGAGCAAATCATACTACCGCTGATACAGCCAGGGCAGCTATCCATTGCGTAGGTTTAGATAATAGGTTTACTATTGCTTCCAGCTGTTTTATTATGCTAGTCCCTAATTGTGATCTCGGCGATAACGGGAATCTAATATACGCTGATTGCGGGGTTATACCTGAGCCTAGTGCCCGACAGTTAGCCTGTATTGCTGTGCTGGCTTCAGAATTGGGCGCGAAAATCCTGGATTCTAAACCCAGAGTGGCTTTGTTAAGTTATTCTACTAAAGGTTCAGCTAAAGGTAAAAGTATTGATAAAATAACCGAGGCCTTACGTTTGGTTAAAGAAATGGCCCCGGATTTGATAGTAGACGGAGAAATGCAGGCAGATGCGGCTTTGGTCCCCGCGGTCGGACAGATAAAATGCCCGACTAGTCCGGTCGCCGGCAAGGCCAATGTTTTGATCTTTCCTAATTTGGAAGCAGGCAACATCTGTTATAAATTAACCGAGCGTTTGGCTAAGGCCAGGGCTCTAGGCCCGTTATTTTTAGGATTAAATAAACCCTGTAGTGATCTTTCCCGGGGCTGTTCTGCTGAAGACATAGTTGATTGCGCAGCCGTAACAGCGATCCGGGCGCAATAAAAAAAAGGAAAAATTATGTTAAGGATAATGTTAAAATCCAAGATCCACCGGGTAAAAGTTACCGAGGCTAACCTTTATTATGAAGGCAGTATAAGTATAGACGCCTTGCTTATGGAAAAGGCGGATATATTGCCCGGAGAAAAGGTAGAGGTTTTAAATTTAAATAACGGACTTCGTTTGGAAACTTACGCTATTAAAGCCAAGCCTGGTTCAGGGATTATTTGTTTGAATGGCCCGGCTGCCCGGGGCGCTTGCGCGGGTGACCTGGTAATTGTTGTTTCTTATGTCTGCATTGAAGACGCCGAGGCAAAAAAAATCAAACCAAAAATTGTTAAAGTAGATGGGCGCAACCGAGCCATTAAAAATTAGGGTTATTGGAGATCCGGTTTTACGCCGGAAAGCCAAACTTATTGATAAGGCGGGCAAAAGGCATCAGGAGGTTTTAAGCAAGATGGCCCAGCTGATGTATGATTCGTCAGGTGTTGGTCTGGCCGCTCCCCAGGTAGGGATAGATGAATGCCTGATCGTGGTTGATGTGGGAACCGGGCTTTATAAACTGATAAATCCTAAAATTATTAAAAAACAAGGAAGCCAAACCAGGGAAGAAGGCTGTTTAAGCGTGCCCAGGACCTATCTTAAAATAAAAAGGGCAAAGAAAATTTCGGTTCAGGCGCTGGACCAGGAAGCAAAACCGGTTAATATTGAAGCCGAAGATCTATTAGCCTGCGCGCTTCAGCATGAGATAGACCATCTTAACGGAAAATTGATAGTGGATTACGCCAATTTTCTAGATAGATTAAAAATTAAGGCAAGGCGTAGAAGTAATGGCCTGTCAAAACCAAAAAAAGAACCTCGCAAATTGTAATTGCACTTATAATCCTTGTTCACGAAAGGGTTTATGCTGCGAGTGCCTCACTTATCACCGCGAGAACGAAGAGATCCCTGCTTGTTTTTTCCCCGCGGATATAGAGAAGACCTTTGATCGTTCAATAAACAATTTTATTAATAGTAAAAGATAAAGCAATCATGTATGACCTGATCATAATCGGAGCTGGCCCCGCAGGCTTGACCGCGGGATTATACTGCGGTCGGTACAAATTAAATACTTTAATTCTGGAAAAAGTGTCTTGCGGAGGACAGATTGTCCTTTCCTCGGGAATAGAAAACTTTCCGGGTTTCCCGGGAGGCATATCCACCCAGGAGCTGATTGAAAGATTTAAGAAGCAGGTGGATTTATTGGGGGTCAATATTGTTTCAGAAGAAGTTTCCGCTATTGAAAAAGGATCCGGAAATTATTTAGTCAGGACTGAGAGCAATATTTATCCGGTGAAAACAATAATCATTGCCTGTGGGGCTTTACCGCAGAGGTTGGGGGTAAAAGGAGAAGAGGTTCTGATCGGCAGGGGGGTTTCTTATTGCGCCACTTGTGACGGGCCATTATTCAAGAATAAAGAAATAGTGGTAGTGGGCGGAGGGGATAAAGCCCTGGAAGAGGCCATTTTCTTAACTAAGTACGCCAAAAAAGTCACCATCATCCACCGGCGTAAAGAATTCCGGGCAGCCGGAGTGCTTCAGGATAAGGCTAAGAACAACCACGGGATAGAATTTATCATGGATACTGTTGTAGAAGAGATATCCGGAGAGAATAAAGTTGAAAAGATTAAAATAAAGGATATTATTAAAAATACAAAAAGCGAGCTCGCCTGCCAGGGGGTATTCATATTTGCCGGGATAACCCCGGGTACCGGATTTTTAAAAAATCAATTGAACCTTAATCAGTTAGGCTTTATAATCACTGATGAAAATTTAAAGACTTCCCTGGAAGGGGTATTTGCCTGCGGTGACTGCCGCCAAAAAGAGTTATACCAGGTTATTAATGCCTGCTCAGAAGGGGCGGAGGCGGCATACGCCGCGCAAAAATATTTATTGGAGAAGAAATAATATGACGAAATTTATTACACGCAACAAAGAATTAAAGAATTGGGTTGCTAAAGCCAGCCGGATGTGCGAGCCGGATGAGATAGTCTGGATAGACGGAACGCTTGAGCAGAAGGAAAGGTTGGAAAAAGAAGCTGTTGCCTCTGGAGAACTCATACCTTTAAATCAGAATAAGCTGCCCGGATGTTTCCTGCATCGGACTAATCCTAATGATGTTGCCCGCACCGAACATCTTACTTATATTTGTACGAAGAAAAAACATGCTGCCGGACCGAATAATAACTGGATGTCACCAACCGCAGCCTATAAGAAAGCCAGGGCAATTTTCAAAGGGTCGATGAGAGGAAGGATAATGTATGTCATTCCTTTTTCAATGGGCCCGGTTGGTTCTCCTTTCAGTAAAATCGGAGTAGAGCTGACTGATTCGCGCTATGTGGTTTTAAATATGATGATAATGACCAGGGTGGGCATGAGTGTCCTGGAGCATTTAGACAAGGAACCGGAATTTACCAAATGTTTACATTCCCTGGCGGATTTGGATATTAATAAAAGATTAATACTGCATTTCCCTCAGGATAATACTATCTGGAGCGTAGGTTCAGGCTATGGCGGCAATGTGCTTTTAGGCAAGAAATGCATGGCCTTGCGATTAGCAAGCTATATCGGACGTAAGGAAGCGTGGTTTGCAGAACATATGCTGATCATGGGTATTGAAGAGCCGAACGGCCATATTAAATATATCGGGGCGGCATTTCCTAGCGCCTGCGGTAAAACTAATTTAGCTATGCTTTTGCCTCCGGAAGGACTTAAGAAAAAAGGTTACCGGATTTGGACGGTAGGCGATGACATCTCCTGGATGCGCATAGATTCTGACGGCGCGCTTTGGGCGATTAACCCGGAAACCGGATTTTTCGGAGTTGCTCCAGGGACTAATTCCCGGACAAATCCCAATATGGTTGAAACGATCAAAAAGAATACCATATATACTAATGTGCTTTTAAAGCCGGATGGAACGGTCTGGTGGGAGGATGCTGACGGAGATGTGCCCCAGGCAGGAATTGATTGGCAAGGTAATCCCTGGAGGCCCGGTATGCAGGATAAGGACGGTAAACCGGTTTTAGCCGCTCACCCTAACAGTAGATTTACCACGCCTTTTAGCCAGTGCCCTTCAGCCTCTTTTAGGATCGAACATCATCATGGCGTTCAGATCTCGGCGATCGTATTCGGCGGCCGCAGGCAGCACTTGGCGCCTTTAGTTTATGAAGCTTTTAATTGGCAGCATGGGGTATTTGTGGGCTCTACTATGGCTTCTGAACGGACTGCCGCCCAATTTGGGAAACAAGGAGAGGTTAGGCGCGACTCGATGGCTATGCTTCCTTTTTGCGGCTACAATATGGCGGAGTATTTCCGTCACTGGCTGAATATGGGAAAGAAGATGCATAAACCGCCCAAGATCTTTCATGTTAACTGGTTCAGAATGGATGAAAATAATAAATTTCTCTGGCCCGGGTACCGGGAGAATCTGCGGGTTTTAGAGTGGATATTGGACCGCTGTAATGATAAAGTAGATGCTCGCCAGACCCCGATAGGATATATCCCCAAGGCTTTTAACGATATAGATATGACCGGTCTTGACCTGCCCAGGGGTAATTTAGAAAAATTATTTGCCATAGATAAAAAATCATGGATTGGAGGATTAGAGGGAATAAAAAAGTTTTTCCGGGAATTCAAGAAAGATCTTCCTATAGAATTATGGCAGGAGTATGAAGATCTTAAATCCCGCTTAAACAAACAGGAAAAATAAAATGGATGAAAATATAGTTTTGGCTACTGATTATAAGGATATAGAGTTTTTTAAGCGGGGTAAAGTAAGGGATGTCTACGATCTGGGGGATGAACTCCTGATCATTTCTACGGATAGGATATCCTGTTTTGATGTGGTCCTGCCATGCGGCATACCCAATAAAGGAAATGTTTTAACCGGGCTATCCTGTTTTTGGTTTGATTTTTTAAAAGGCATAATCCCGAACCATTTTATAACCGCAGATGTTAATCAATATCCGCAGGAACTTAAGAGATATTCAGCCGAGCTTGCCGGCCGATCTATGCTGGTGAAAAAGACCAAGCCGATAGCTGTAGAATGTGTGGTCAGGGGATATCTTTCCGGTTCAGGATGGAAAGAATATAGACAGAGGCAGTCGATCTGCGGAATACAATTACCCGCGGGCCTTGTAGAGTCGGATAAATTACCGATTGTCATATTCACTCCTTCTACTAAAGAGGATAAAGGGCATGATGTTAATGTAGACCAGGAATATGTAAAGAGGCTGGTTGGCCGGGATGTAGCGGATAAATTAAAGAAGGTCAGCATTGCGATTTACAAAAAGGCCCACGATTACGCCTTAACCAAAGGTATAATCATCGCCGATACCAAGTTCGAGTTCGGTATATACAACGGCGAGATGATCATTATCGATGAAGTGCTCACTCCTGATTCTTCTCGGTTCTGGCCGAAAGATGAATACAGGCCGGGAGTTCCGCAGCCTAGTTTTGACAAGCAATTTGTCCGGGATTATCTTGAAAGCCTAAATTGGGATAAAACTCCTCCTGCCCCCTGCCTGCCGGAAGAGATCATTAAGAAGACCAGCCAGAAATACCTGGATGGCTACAAAAAAATTCTGGGAAGCGAACTTAAATAGAATGAAAATAATCAAGAAGATATTGACCATTATATTCAGGGTCGGGATAAGCATCCTGCTTTTGTATTTTATATTCCGTCAGGTGGATGAAAAGAGCCTGTTGGAGATTGTCAGTAGAGCTGACGTTCCGCTTTTATTGTTGGCCGCGGGGATATTTTTCTTAAACTATTTTTTATGTTTTTTCCGCTGGGAAATGATACTCAAGACTCTGGAAGTAAATCTTCCCTGGAAGAAACTTCTGGTGCCTTTTACCGGGGGGATATTCTTTAATTTATTTCTGCCTTCGACCATCGGAGGCGATTTTGTGCGCAGCGTTGATCTGGCAGTACATACCAAGAAAACCAAAGAGGTGGTAGCCAGCGTTTTCCTGGATCGCTTAAGCGGGTATATTGGGTTGGTAGTTATTACTTTGATTGCTTTGTTATGCGGCTGGGGCGTTATCCGGGATAAAAGCGTTTTAAGCGCCATAGCTTTGATCACCGGGATACTCGGGTTAATTTTATTGGTGTTGTTTAATAATTTTATATTTTCAAATGTAAATAAAATGCTGGATTCTCCCAGGGCAGGCAGGATCAGGGAGTCATTAAAGGACCTGCATGAAGAGATTTATTACTTCAAAGGGAATAAGAGGGTGATTGTTTATAACCTTTTGATCTCTATTGTTATCCAGGCTATTTCACCTTTAACCTTTTATGTTATATCCCGGGCCTTAGGGTTGAACGTTAATATCCTTTATTTTTTCATATTCCTGCCCGTTATCGGAGCGATAACGCTTTTACCAATTTCTATAGGAGGTTTAGGCGTAAGGGAGATGACTATCGTATTCTTTTTCGCTAAGGTAGGAGTATCTAAGGACATCGCTTTTGCAATGTCCTTATTAAATTCTTTATTTATGGTGGTGTTCGCCGGCATCGGGGGCCTTATCTATGTCCTTACAATACGTCGTAGACGGGTATAATGTCATACGCCACGCTTCTTTTTATCCTTCCAAAAAAATAAGAGACCCAAAATATTCGCTGGTAGAATATATAAAAAATAATAGACTCTGCGGCAGCCTTAAGAATAAGGTTATTATTGTTTTTGACGGGTTTCCTGATGCCGGCTATTCAAGGGAACACATATGCGGTTTTGAGATTAGATTTTCCCGGGAGACGAACGCCGATGATGTGATAAAAAAGATGTTAGAGAAAGAATTAAACCCCAGAAATACATTAGTGGTTTCGGATGATAGAGAGATAAAGTTTTTTATCCGTTCTTTAGGCGCTAAGCCTGTATCGGTGGAAGAGTTTCTAAGGAAATCAGAAGGTAAAGGCATAGGTAGAGGTAAAGATAAAAATGAAAACATCAAAATAGATCTTAATTATACTCAGGTACATGATATTGATGAGGAACTAAAAAAACTATGGCTGAGGTAGGCGGTGATTTTATAAAATTCTTAGGCACTGCCGGAGCGCGTTTTGTGATGATAAAACAATTGCGGTCCTCCGGTGGTTTTTGGGTTTCCTATAATGGTACTAATGTTTTGATCGATCCCGGTCCAGGCAGCATTGTGCGTTGTTCTACAAGTAAACCGAAATTAAACCCTTCTAAATTGGACGCGGTTATCCTTACTCATCGCCACTTAGACCATTGCGGGGATATCAATGTGATGATCGAGGCCATGACCGAAGGAGGATTTAAGAAAAAAGGCCTGGTTTTCTGTCCACAGGATGCTTTAAAGGGGGATTCGGTTATTTTTAAATATTTAAGAGGATTTCCCGAAAAGATAGAGGTATTGAAAGCTCGCCGGAGATATAGTGTAGGAGAATTTAAGTTTCAGGTTTCAATGAAGCATGACCACCGGGTTGAGACTTATGGTTTAAAATTCCGGATGAACAATAAAAGCGTAGGTATATTGACAGATACCCGTTATTTTAAGGGATTAAAGGATTTTTACAAAGTGGATACCTTGATCATTGGCATAGTCTTTGTTCAACCTCGTCCGGAAATAGACCATTTGTCAGTTGAAGACGCCAAGAAACTGATAAAAGAAATTAAACCCAAAAAAACTATCCTCACTCATTTTGGCATGTCAATGCTTAAGGCTAGGCCTGACTTAATAGCTAAAGAGTTATCCCGGGAATTAAAAAGAGAAGTGGTTGCCGCCTATGACGGAATGACTTTGAAGATATGAAAAACGCGCTTTTACATATTTGTTGCGCGGTATGCGCCGCGGGTAGTATCCAGAGGTTAAGGGAAGATGGTTATGAGGTTACCGGGTTTTTTTATAATCCTAATATTCATCCTGAGGAGGAATACAAAAAGCGCCTTGAGGCAGCTAAGGGTGCGGCTAAGTCTATGGGCTTTGAATTGATCGAAGGCCATTATGATAAAGATGGCTGGGCCTTATCAGTTAAAGGCCTGGAAAAAGAACCGGAAGGAGGCAGGCGCTGCGAAGTATGTTTTAAGATCCGTTTGAGCGCGGCGGCGGGCTTAGCCAGGGATAAAGGATTCGGCTATTTCGCAACAACCTTATCTATTAGTCCATATAAGAATACTAAGGTTATTAATGAGATTGGTGATTCGTTGGGTCACGGCAGCTTTTTGGCGTATGATTTTAAAAAAAATGATGGTTTCAAAAGAACCATGGATTTTGCCAAGGGGCATAATCTTTACCGCCAGCATTATTGCGGGTGCGTTTTTAGCGAAAACAAAAACATAAGGAGTTCATGATGTTGGACTGGAAGATATTCGCTTTTGGGTCAGCTTTTTTTGCCGGGATCACGGCGATATTAGCAAAGATCGGGGTTAGAAATATTCCTTCTAATTTGGCTACCTTTATCAGGACGGTTGTTATTATTATATTCTTAGGTGTATTGATAGGTCTTCGTCGTGAGTGGAAAAATCCGTTTTTGATCGATAAACACAGTTTAATATTTCTTGTTCTATCGGGCATTGCAACCGGGCTTTCCTGGATTTGTTATTTTCGGGCCCTGCAGGCCGGCCCGGCTTCGCTAGTAGCCCCTATCGATAAATTAAGCCTGGTGTTTGCTATACTTCTATCGCTTATTTTTTTGGGCGAACGCTTAGGCATGTATCAATGGATCGGCGTTTGTTTGATCACAGTAGGAGTTATTATTATTATTTTCAAATAACAAAGCGCAGACATCTTCCACGCCGAAACCCCTAGTGCATATAATATCATAGGTAAAAATGAGCAAAGAAAACGTTTATATTAAAACATTTGGATGACGAATGGGTTCAGACCTACAGGATGACCTTGCTCTTCCTCAAAGAGCTTTTTCAGTATGAGGCGTCCCGTAGTACTAGAATAACGCAAGCCGAAGGAAGCAGTACTACACTTCTCGGAAAGGATGGATAGCTCAAAAAGCTATCTTTTTATTTTCGAGAGGTGTGAAAGTGGTTTTTTATGGATATGCAGAGTTAGTTAAAGGTTTTGGATCTCAGCACGATAGCCTTTTTGTATTAGCAAAGGCAAATAGAGAATTGTTATATCCTCAAGTCAATTTGGCTTGGGGTTTTTTTATTTACAAGAGGTTATAGAAAATGATTCCCACAGGTATATCTCCCGCAGAAGCGGCTTTCGAGGTTATTGGCTTGGTTAATGCCAAGTCAATAATAGATTTTCTGTTTTTTGAGACAAAGATAGGTTTGGCTGTTTTTCTTATTGGGTTGTTGACTACTTTGTGGAGATCGGTTAAAGAAACAGATTTTTCAATTTTATGGAGTTATTTAATGATGTTTTGTATTCTTTTATTTGTCTTTATTAAGCCTATGGCTAGCCTTGAAGATGCTACTTCTACTATGGAAGCAGCCGGCTGGAAAGGCAACTCAACCCAGGAAGCCTTAAAAGAAGTCTTTATTGACACCGGTAAATCCCGGGCCGGCTCTTTAGGGCTTGTTTTAATCAGTCAAGGTTACAATGCCATTGTCTATGGCACGATAAGCGCTATCACCAAGGTTACTCAGCAGAAGGATTTTAATTATCTTAACAACCCTTTTATCGTAAATAAAGTTTCTTTATATCTACAGCATTTTAGCGCTGAAGGGATTAAGAAGGATAACGCCTTAAGAAAGGACCTCGAGAGCTTCCTTAAAAACGAATACCCTCAGACTTTAGGCAGAATGGTGAATAACACCAAAACAGAAACAAAAATAACCAAGAAATGGTGGCCGGGAAATGAAGAGGTAATAATGAACTATGATTTGGAGCAAAGAAAGCGTTGGGAAGCCCTGGATTTAAGGCTAACCGATTATATCAAAACAGAGATAGGCAAATTAGGCGCTAAGGGCCCTTTTACTGATCTCTTCATAGATTACAAGGCAATAAAGATAAGGCTTCTTGCCGGACACACTGAGAAGGCAGCTACAAATATAGCCTCTAATATGACCGGCTACGGCATAGAATCTAAGAGTGCCAGCTTAAGCTGGATAATGAGGCAGCCAGCCAGTTGGCTGGCCTATGCTTCATCATTTGTAGGGCAGTTTTTTTCAACCACTTTGTCTGAGTTTATGATTAAGGCTCTGCCGTACTTACAGGGTTACGCGGTAATGATTATCTATAGTTTATTTCCGTTTACTTTGTTGTTATGCCTTTTATTCGGAACTTTCAGTATTTTAAAGGAGTATTTTATCTATCTATTTTGGGTTAAGTCTTGGGTCATTATTTGGGCTCTTATTCATTATGCAGCTATCTATATGTCTACCTTACAAGCAAAGCTTGGTTCCGGGACTAGCCCCTGGTTCTTCGAGAAGCCTTATTTTAATACAGTAACAGGAGTGCTTCTGGTTATGTCTCCAGGGATTGCCTGGTTTATGACTAAAGGGGTATTATCCGGTATAGGAGAAGCAGCTACGGCATTGACTCTTCATGCGGATAAAGGGGTAGGTAAAGTGGGGTCTAAAATAGGAGTTTAATAGTATGGAAAACCTTGGGATGACAATTAGAAAAAGCCGCGAAGAGCTTGCCTTGAAAGTCTATGAACTCGCCAGGGAAGTCGGTATTAGTTCCGTATACATAACCCAGATTGAGAAGCATGGCAAATTGCCTTCTCCTAGTGTTATGAAAAGAATCAGCGAGGTGTTGTGTAATGAACAACTCTTTGGTGTGTATCTTAAGATGAAATATCCTGTGGTTTACGGTAAGGCCAACAAGAGAGAAATCGGCTCTGTCTTTAATAGAACCAACGAGGTCTTAGTGGAGGAGCTAATGAAGATGAGGAAGATATTAGAAAGAATCGAGAAGAGGATAAATTAATGCACAAATTAATTGTTAAAAAACGCACAGCTGCCTGCGCTTTACCTAATTTTGATTACGCACATTATTTTGAGCATAATTTTTTAAGTATATTTATTACCCCCAAGCACTTAAACCTATTTGCGTGCGGTAGCCTTTTAGGTGATTTCGTCAACAACCCTCTCGAAGGCTACCGCACGCTCGTTCCAAACAAAATCATCCAAACCCCACCCATAACCAAAAACCCACAAGGGCAGGGCGGGGCTAGAAAGGCAGGATTATGAAAAAGGGAAGACTCACAAAGGAAGAACACGCACATAGGATTAAGTCATTATTAATCTTTATCTATACTTTCCGGTACGCTACACGAAAGCAGCTGGAGATATTTATTCAGGTAGTAATGGATCTGACCTATACACGCAGGCTTATAGACTACTCCATTAAAGAGAACTTTATCAACGCTTACTATGAGCCTTTATTTAAGACAAAAATCTACTATTTAACCTATAAAGGCAAAGAGATGATCTGCGACCAAGCCATGGTTGAACATTACTATTTTGAGAAGAGCCATGCCGGGTTAAATACCTTTATTCATCACAATAATATGATAGAGGCTTTTATTATCCTTAAAAGCCATTTGAATATTAAAGAATGGGTATGCGAGTGGGACCTACGGAGAGGAAAGAGAGCCGGGGAAAAAATCCCTGATGGTTTAATAACGTTTACGGAAGGAATCAATGTGGCTTTGGAAGTGGAAACCCGCTATAAAACGCTGGGTATTTTAAGGAACTTCGTTAAGAGATACCGCTATGATATCGAAAAGATTTCCAGGTACCATTGTGTTTTGGTTGTTGCCTCAAGCAGATTTAATTATGATGGCTTAAGGACGAGGCTGTATAATCTTGCCCCGGAATTCTGCTCAAAAGCTTTTATTCTGGCTGATTTGGGAATGCTTGAGCTGGGAATGTGTTTTTACCAAGGTAAATTAATTCACTTGGAAGAAGCGGTCAAGTTATTAAAAGTGGGAGGACAAGGTCATGGACAAGCCCTTTAGTTTTAAAAGACTGTTTATAAGTATATTGCTGCCGCTTCCGCTTATCTACATAGGGTTTGGCTGGTACATTGGCCTCAACTACGGCAGAAAGGGTGCCATTTTGGGACCCTATAAAGATATTCCTGTGGTAATGAAGGATAGTCTTTTAGGCTCATCTCTTAGGGAGATTTCCGGCAGTAATGCGTTAGTGATGGTTGTGCCTCCAGGAGAGTTCGGTAAACCTGACCAAGATTCAACCTATTTTAAGATAGCCGGTTATTTTGAGGTCCCCGGAACCTGGAATTTTGATTTTGCGTCTTCTGATGCCGATTTTATGTTTAAGAATACCTTTGCTTTAACCGGAAGCTATTCTAGAGCCATAGTCCATGAGCTCAAGAATCCTAGGCGCAGCTTAGGAAGTCTGTCGGTAAGAGAGCTTAATGATTTCCTTAAGGCAGCCGGAAGAACCAAGGATATGGAGAAGTTAAAGCCTTATCTATTTCTTTCAAGGCTTGAAGAGAAGTATCCTTGGGCTTATTCTGACACAGTACTCTTATCCAGGGCAATGGGAAATATCTTTAAAGATAATATGTTTCCTTATGACATATTAGGTTTGGTAGGAATAGTAATCTTCTTTATCGGTTTAGCGACAAGAGGCTTTTGGCTGTGGGGATATTATTTATTTTGGGTACTTGCTTATTGGCTGGGCAGGATTGGATATCATGATATCAATCTAGCTTTCGCTAATGACGGCTGCCAGGTAATTATCTGGAGCTTCTGGAACGGCTTTATAGTCAAGGAAGGTAGGCTGTTTTTAGTAACTGCCGCGGGATTATATCTTATCAGTTTTGTGGTTTTGGCTATTGTGTATGTGTTCAAACATATCTTGCCGCGCAAAAAACGCGAGCTTGAGGATTTCTTCAAAATCGACAAAGACACTTTAAAGAGAAAAGAACTCTCCATTGAGACTGTTGGGTTTAAAAGAGTGCATTACGATATCAATAAGAAGTTAAGCCAGTATAGCAAAACAGACAAGTATTTTTTGGCTGTCTCAGATAATAAACAGGATGTTGTCGTTGAGGAATGCACGCTTAACCGCCATTTGCACGTATTAGGGCCTACAGGAGGCGGAAAAACTTCTTTAGTAATACTTCCTTTAAGCAGGCAAGCGATAGAAAAAGGAAGGGGCTGTTGCTTTATTGACTTTAAGGGCGATGATGTTTTTAAGAAGTACGTTCAGCAGAGGGCGAAAGAAAAAGGCAAGAATTTCCGTTATTTCAGTATTGACCCTAATGAGCCGTCAGTAGGATATAATCCGCTATCTTCTGGTGATATCCATTCCAAGGTAGACAGGATTATGACTGCACTGGAACTGATTTATCATGGTCCGGCAGGTTTTTACTCTAACGTGCAGGCGATGACTTTTGTTGAATTATTAAAAGAAATGGTTCAGGTAAAGAAAGAGATAAACTTTCTTTCAGTCAAGGATGCTTTGGAGGATCCAAGCTTCTTAGAGAGAACGGATGTAAGCGCCCAGGAAGTTAAGGGCCTTTTGGCAGCAATTTCTTGGATTGCAGGAATTGAAGTAATAAACCGGGATGAGCTGGATTTAGCTAAAGTGATCAAGAATGGGGATGTGGTATTTTTTGCTCTAAAAAGTCAGGTGAATACGCGCTTAGCTGAGGCAATAGGGAAAATGCTTATCATTGATCTTAAGTCCCAGGCTGTATCGCGCAAGGAAACCGATCCGCCTTACTTTATCTTCATTGACGAGTTCCAAAATTTAGCCTGCTCGCATTTTGTAGATGTAATCTCTAAGGTAAGGAGCGCTAATTTTTGTCTTGTTTTGTCTAATCAGTCGCGTGGAAACTTATCCAACGTGTCAGCTGCATTTGAAAACGCCATTTTTACCAATTCCGCAACCAAGGTAATTTTTATGCAGGAGGACCCCTTTGATGCAAAATTCTGGTCAGATAAAACAGGACAGACCACCTATCAGGACAAAAGCGTATTTCAGGTGGATAACATAACTACTGATAAAGGAGGCACGAAGCTTGATGGCCTAAGATCTGCCCAGGGTAATATCCGGACTGCTACTAAAAACTACATCTCAGAGAATGTGTTTTTAAGGCTGCCCTTTTCTAAATCCGTTATTTTTTCAAGAGGTAAGCTTACGGTGATAGCTAATCATGAGTTTTTGTTTGATAAGGCAGAAAGGGACAGGTTTATTTCAAGTCCGTTTGAATATGATGAGAAACAAGTTACATAAAATGAGAGGAGGGAAAAAATATGCACAGAGATATTAATAAAAAGAGGTTTATGTTAAAGACTTTTGCGGTCTTATGTTTAATCCTTGGGCTTTCGATGGTGGTTGCGCCTTATGTTTTGGCGGACATAGATACCTCCCAACAACAGCAGGTAGTAGGAGATTTTGCCACTTTTATCATCAATATACTCACCGGGCCTGTGTCAAGAATCCTAGGGGCTATACTGCTTATTGCCGGAGTAATGGCGCTTCTAAACGGAAAGCAGGGGGTAGCTATTGCCTGCGGTTTTGGGTTTATGATCCTTATGTTTATACCAAGGATCCTGGAGGGATTGTTTAAACAATAATGAGAAAATGCCTTCGCACCATTGATAAACCTCTGCTTC
>JAHKAP010000017.1 GCA_018825985.1 Candidatus Omnitrophota bacterium | reverse complement strand
CTCCCTTAGGCCTGAGCCGATCTCACCGGTTGCCTTGGCTGCTTTAACATCAAAATCAGCTACCGCTATCCTGGCCCTGGGGCCGGAATATGGAGGCAGCCCTTGAGCTCCGGCATTATTATCCACCTGGGCAGTAGGTTGAATCATTTGCTGTAAAGTAGCGCATCCTATAAGGCCAGGGATCAAAAACCCGCACCCAATTAATATAAATAACCTTTTCATCTTTGAGCCTCCTTACTTATTTTTATTTAATGCCTCGATCAGCTTACCTACTAAATCAGTTGCTGCTTTAACCAAAGCTTCCTTGCCGCCGGTGATTAGATCCATATGAACAGTATTCCCGGAAGCATCTAAATAAGCGACCACTTTACCGTCTTTAACATTGATCAGTTTAGCGGTTAAATTAGCGTAGCAGGAGCGCATATTCGAAGAAGGAACATTTCCGCCGGAAGAAGCTACTGCTTTACCTACGATCACATAATCCGCGTTAACCAGGTTTGCCAGCTTAATCGACTGGGATTCGCCTATATCAGCTACCCTAAAAGCCGGATTATTTTTAACAATTTTATTCAGAACCGAAGGCTCAAGTATCTCGTAGCCTTGTTGGATCAATTTTTGGGCGATTGTCGCTTCAGTTGAGGACAAATCTATTTCGCTCACCCACCAAGCAGCCTTAGGGCCTTCAATATTCTGTTCGGAGATCAAAATGGCTACTCTGGTTTTCTTATCCTGGGCATAAGAACAACTTGATATTAAGCCTATTAATAAAATTAAAGATATTGTCAATATTTTTTTCATTATAACCTCCATCTGGCTGCAATATCTAATTCCACCTGAGCTACGGATAAAAGTCAGCGTCGTTTCTTTTACTTACTATATAAAAACTAGAGCTTTGTGTCAAGGGAAATCCCCCTTAACCCCCAGACCGCGGGTATTATATAAGATGGTTTTTCATTTTTCAGCTCTTTTCTGGTACTTGAGCCGGTAGTAACCATAACTGTTATAACCTTGGCCCGCCTGCCAGCCTGGGCATCCACAGTCATATCCCCCACATAAATAACCTCTCTGGGCTTTACTGAAAATCTGCACATAATCCTCTTCAGGATCTCCGGATGAGGTTTCCTATTTTTTAATCTATCGGCACATAATACATAATCAAAATATTTCTTTAATCCAAGGTGGCGGACCAGGATTCGGGAAAAACGGGTCGGCCGGTTGCTGGCTACTGCCAGCTTAGAACCTTTTAACTTAAGATAACGCAACAATTTTTTAACCCTGGGGAAAAGCCGGGAATAGCGAACCAGGGATAAGCTATGGTGTTGGCGGTAGATCAAAAGCGCTCTTTTTAAATCCGCTTTCCTGACAAATGGCCGCAGAAGATTCTCATCGCCAGAACCTACGGCCCTACGGATCACTTCATCCGTCTGGCAAGGATATTTTAACCGGCGCATACTATAGTTAAAACTAACGGCTATAGCCTGATAGGCATCAACCAGGGTTCCGTCCAGATCAAAAATAACCAGTTTCGCGTTATCCATAAGCTTAAAATGAATAGGGCAGGAATGATCCTGCCCTATAGGAATGCATTTCGCGGGTTATACTAAACTATTCTTTAATTAAACCAACACCTTTTGAGCCGGCATCGTTAGAATCGCCGATATCATTTTCCGGCTTTTCCACACTTATGTTTTTTGCCAGGTTGCCGCCATCTCCACCCAATACATAATCCACGCTTACCGTATCTTGAGGCTTGACCTGTTCCAAGGATCTGACATTTTCGTAAGTAGTCTGGGAGTCCGTCGTTATAATCATCTCTTTTTCGATATCGCTGTCGTAATCCACATATTTAACCAGCATAGTCTTATCCGCAGGATTTGCCGCGAGTACTTCACCCCAAAGCCACTGCACCTCCGGCTCTAAAGAAACCGAGGTATCGGCATTAGATTTAAGTTCCTGGGCAAAATTAGTTCCTGCTCCAAAAACAACCAGGGAGAAACATATTGCCATAATTAATCCCAGCCTAGTCACCATTTTAATCCTCCTTTAAAAAATCTTCCTAACCCGGTTTTTAACCCTTAAATAAACCAGGGCTGCGGCCAGCGCCTTGGCTAAATCGCCCGGGATAAAAGGCAAAAATCCGATAAGCAACAACTTTGGCAGAGAATACCCTAAAATAACCTTCAGCCAGATAACCCCGCAGGATAAAATAATAAAATCGCCTAAACAAAAGACTAAAACCACAGAAAGAAAATTCCGGCTGGATCTGACATATTTAGCAATAAACATGCTGGAAAAGATAAAACCCAGGATATATCCTCCGGTCGGCCCCAGAAGATGCGCTATGCCGTATCCGGCGTTAGTGAAAATGGGCAGGCCGGATGTTCCTAATAATAAATAGCCCATCTGGCTCGCCGCGCCTAAAGCCCCTCCTAAAACAGCTCCGGACAACAAAACAAAAAATGTCTGCAAGGTTATCGGCACAGGGGTAAACGGCAAGGGGATACGCACAAAAGCTCCCAGGCTGATTAAAATAACAAAGGTAACCACCCCGATTATTCTGCATGCTGATTTATTAACAACTATTTCTCTTCTTAAGATTGCTTCCATCATTCTTTCTCCTTAAAACTTATGTTTAAGTATTATATCTAAAACTGGCTAAAAGTAAAGATAAAAACAAAAAGCCCGGCAACTGATCATTAGGACCAAAGATTACCGGGCCTTTTAGTATAATTAACTGGCCTTTCTTATTCTTTAGCTATGGCTAAGGTAATTAAGCCTGCTAAAACTAAAAACGGAGCGGCGCATCCCTTGATCACCACCCAAGTCTGCATCCACCAACTACGACTGACCAGCAAATAGATTGCTACTACTATAAAGGCTATACCAAGGACTACCTTGAATAGAGTAGAAAGCGTCTTCTTTGCGTCGGTCTTTTTTTCTTCCTGTTTTATTTCATCTGCCATCTTAAACACCTCCTTCTTTTAAGTTTGGCCTGCTTTTCCACCTACGATGAATCCAACCCCACTCCGCGGGGTATTTGCGTATATACGATTCAATTACACTGGTTATTCTCTGGACACTCAAAAGAATCGATGCTTCCTCATCCAGCCCTTCTTCTAATTTTAATGCCGGCTCGATTATTATTTTGTGGGTATCGTCTTTTTGCCTGACTACAAAACAAGGCACTATCTCAGCCTGGGTTCTCCTGGCTAAAACCACCGGCCCGGTGGCAGTAGCTGCCTTTACCCCGAAGAAATCTACAAATACCCCGGCAGTGCCGAAATTCTGATCCAGAGGGATAAATATCAGCTCGTTATCCCGTAAACTGCGTATTGTAGCTACTACGCATTCTCTGCGCGGTATGCTGTATATTGTCTTGACCCCGAACCTGGCCCTCTCCTTTAAAAACAACTTTTCTGTCCGGCGGTCCTTCATCGGCCGCATTATCCCGCCGGTCTTATAACCCTCCAGGCTTAACCTGCCCAGCATTAAGGGAAAATTACCAAAATGGGCGCTGACTAAAATCACTCCTTTGCCCTTGGCTAAAGCTGACTCCAAGTTTTCTTTGCCTACTATATGGAAACGTTTCCTGACAACTTCGGTCTTATCCATAAAGAAAACAAGTTCTACTCCGGACTTGGCCATAGAGACAAAACACTCCCTGGCAATTTCTTTTATTTCTTCAGGAGTTTTATCCCTGCCAAAAGCCAAATTCAAACTCGCCAAGGCTATTTTTCTCTGTTTCGCCGCTAAAAGATAACCTAAAAAAGCAAGACGCCTGGCAAAAACATACATAAACCGCTCAGGGATCAACCTTACTATCAAAGAACAGGCGCATAATCCTAACCACCCTACAAAATAAATAATGCTCTTGCGTATTCTTTTGGAATTCATTCGTTGATTAATAAAGAATTATAACAAAAAAATGGTCGGCTATCAAGAAAAAAATATAGACAAAATTTTAAAGTTTATACCCGATCTTGCGCAGAAAATCCCTGCGCCAGGCAACATCATCGCTATTTTCTATGCCCTTAGGGATTGACCCATCGACTACACCTAAAATTCCCCGGCCTTGGTTCGTCTGGGCCACAATGACCTCAACTGGGTTGGCTGAAGCGCAATATATCCGGCAGACCTCAGGTATGTTTTTAACCGCGTTGAGCACGTTGATCGGATAAGCTCCTTTTAAAAAAACCAGGAAACTATGCCCAGCTCCGATCTCCAAGGCATTCTCTGTTGCTAACGCTTTAAGCTCAGGGTCATTGCCCTCAGACCTTATCTTACACGCTCCTGAAGACTCAACAAAAGCAAAACCGAACTTTATTCCGGGAACGCTGCCGACCAAAACTTCATACAGGTCTTCAACCGTTTTGATAAAATGACTTTGCCCCAATATCAAATTTATCTCATCCGGCTTCCTGATTTTAATTACTTTCAGATCTAACATGGCCACTCTCCAAGTAAAACATATTCTACCATAAAAATATTAAATTTTAAAAAAAGTTAAATATATCCTTAATTAGGGACAGCGACTATTTTTCTTCCATGTTCTGGCTTTGAGAAAAATAGTCGCTGTCCCTATTAAAGCTATTATACCACAAAGCAAAACAAATACATCGCCAAAGCGGGTATACAAACTGATCTTTCCAGTCCCGGGATTGATCTCCTTAACATAATAGGCATCCCTGAACCTATCCAGGCAGATAGTTCTGCCAAAGGGATCAATAAAACCAGAAATTCCCGTATTCGCCGAACGCACTAAATATACCCGGTTCTCTACCGCCCTGAATACTGAAGCCTGAAAATGCTGTTCCAGCGCGCTGGTTTTCTTATACCAGGCGTCATTGGTGATATTAACTAAGAAATTGGCTCCTCTTTTAACGAATTCACGGGAAAGTTCAGGGAATAAATCCTCGAAACAAATCAAAACCGAAAATTTAGTAGGTAGTAGATAGTAGGTAGGTTTTAGGGTAAAAACAGTGTAGTTCCTGCCCGGGGCGATGTCGCCAATAGGAACTATGGTTTGTAGAAAAGGAAGGGTACCGCGCAAAGGTATAAATTCACCAAAAGGCACAAGATGAAGTTTATTATACTGGGTAAAATGTTCCTTCCCCGGATAAACCAATATAGCGCTGTTATAATAAAAGCTCCCACTGGTAGTAACCGCTCCCAAAAGCAAAGGAATTCCTGTTTCTTCTGCCAAACTATTGACCCTGGAAAAATACTCCGGTTCATCTTCTAAAACTACCGGCAAGCTAGCTTCCGGCCAGACCAATAGATCCGGTTTATCCTTAGAAGCCTCCTTAGTTAACCTGAAATACTTATCTATAATAAAATCCCAGGCTCTTTCATTCCATTTTAATTCCTGAGGGATGTTCCCCTGGATTACCGATATCCTAATGGATGATGAATTATAGATGGTACCTGCCTCACCGGCTGGAAGGGAAGGCGGAATGAGTTTGAAATATCCGTAACCTAAAACCGGCAGCAAAAACAAGGATATCAATATAATGATTGCCCTCATCCTTGGCCAGGCCGAAGATCTTATTGACCAAATGATCTCAACTATCGCCGCATTTACCAACATTACTAAAAATGAGACCCCGTAAACTCCGGCAATATCAGATATCTGGATGACAGCTAAATTCTTATATTGCGAATAACCCAGAAGCGCCCAGGGAAAACCGGTCATAAGATAACTACGGCAATATTCAAGCAGGACCCAAACCGAAGGAATAAACAGTAATATATAGGGTTTGGATTGTCTACTGAAGGGACGAATTAATAAACCAAATAAAGCGAAATATAAAGCCAGATACAAAATCAGGATAATGGTCCCGGGCAGGGTAACATGCACCAGCCAATATATAACGCCTGCCCAAAAAACTAAGCCTGTAATAAAAAATAAAAGGAAGGATTGTTTTAAGGTCTTATTATTCAGCCTAAAAAATAGCGGGACAAACCCAAACCAGGCAAAAATCCATAGTTTCCCGTTATTAAACGGCAAGACCAGAAGTAAAGCCGAAAGAAAACAAAAAAACAGGTCCTTCGGATTTAATCCACTAATCTGCTTTATTTTCCGCAGCATTTTTTATATTTCACGCGGTTGCCGGTTGCCGGATCTGTTTTCCCGCATGGACAGGGATCATTACGCCCCACTTTAGGCTGGAATAATGTCTGTTGGCTTACCGGCGCAACAGGCTCAGGATCCTGACTGGGAGGCGTTATCTTACCTACTTCAGGATGAAGCATCTCCTGAGACTGAGCGTCAAATATACCTTTAAATCTCTGCGGCCTGGCCGGCTCAAGCCTAAGAATCGTTTCTATCGCTTCTGCCTCGATCCCGGAGATCATCTGGGAGAAATATTCAAAGGCCTCGCGCTTATATTCCACTAAAGGATCCCGCTGGCCATAAGCCCTTAAGCCTATACCCTCCCTTAATTTATCCATCGCGTAAAGATGGTCTTTCCATTTAGTATCAATGATCTGCAGAAAAACCATCCGCTCTAAATGGCGCATTAATTCAACGCCCACCGACTGTTCTTTAGCAACGTAATTATCGATTAGTTTCTGATAAATAATTTGCTGGAGCTGATTACGGTTACTATCTTTGATTTGGAATTGATCAAATTCCAAACCGAACTTTAATTTTAGGTTATCAATAATATCCGGCAAATCTTTTTCTTTAAATTCACTCTCCTCGCCGGCGAAACCTGCCAGGATATCTCCTATAACCTTATCCATCATCTCAAATATGTCTTCCTTGAGGGCTGCCCCTTCCAGTATCTGCCGGCGCTGACCATAAATTACTTCTCTCTGCTTATTCATTACATTATCGTATTCAAGAAGCTGCTTACGGATTTCGAAATTGTGCTGCTCTACCCGCCTCTGAGCTATCTCTATCGAGCGGCTTACCCAGGGATGTTCGATTACCTGGCCTTCTTCAAACCCCAATTTATTCATGATCCCTCTTAACCTGTCCGAACCAAACAAGCGCATCAGGTCATCTTCCAGGGATATGTAGAAACGGGATGATCCGGGATCGCCCTGTCTGCCTGAACGGCCGCGCAGCTGATTATCAATTCTGCGGGCTTCATGACGCTCAGTTCCCAAAACATGCAAGCCTCCAACTGCCACTACTTTTTCATGCTCAACCTGGGTTTCCTTACGGTATTTATCCAATATAGCCTTATAATCTTCATTATAACTGGCGTCTTCGGACTTTAATTTCTCCCTGGCTAAGCTTTTAGCGATATATTCACAATTGCCTCCCAAAAGAATATCTGTGCCTCTTCCGGCCATATTGGTAGCTATAGTAACCGCTTTATACCTTCCGGCCTGGGCAACAATCTGGGCTTCCATTTCATGATATTTAGCGTTTAAAACCTGATGCGGTATGCCGCGCCTCTTCAACAACTCGGAAAGTAACTCCGATTTTTCAATGGAAATCGTACCAACCAATACCGGCCTGCCGGAATCATAAAGCCTTGAGATCTCTTCAACGGTCGCGCTGAATTTCTCTTTCTCGGTTTTATAAATTGCGTCAGAATGATTATCCCGGATCAACGGCTGATTAGTCGGAATAACCACAACATCCAGTTTATAAATGGCCTTGAATTCACTGGACTCAGTAAAAGCGGTACCGGTCATCCCGGATAACTTCTCATACATCCGGAAATAATTCTGAAAGGTTATGGTAGCCAGGGTCTGATTCTCCTGCTCGATCTTCATCCCTTCCTTGGCTTCAATAGCCTGATGCAGACCGTCTGACCAGCGCCTGCCCGGCATCAGCCTTCCGGTAAACTCATCCACTATAAGCACCTGGCCCTCATTAATTACATATTCCACATCTCGTTTAAAATGCTCTTTAGCCCGCAAGGCCTGGATAGTATGGTGCTTATGCTCCATGGTCTCCAGGCTGTGCAAATTTTCAATGCCCCACAACCGGGCAGCCTTGGCTTCGCCCTCTTCGGTCAAAGCAACAGTCTGGGCTTTTTCTTCGGCAACATAATCAAAGCCCTTAGACGCATCTTCTCTTTTCTTGGCGTCGATCTCTTCTTCGGTTATCACCTTCCCCTTTAACTGGTCGGCGATCTTTTTCGCCCGGTAGTATTTATCAGTAGATTCTTCGCTTGGCCCCGAGATGATCAAAGGAGTACGGGCCTCGTCAACCAGGATTGAATCTACCTCGTCGGCGATAGCGAAATTAAATCCCCTTTGCACCAGATCGCTTAAGGAATATTTCATATTATCCCGTAGATAGTCAAAACCAAACTCGTTATTAGTCCCGTAAGTTATATCGCATCCATAAGCTTTCTGCCTGAGCTCATCCGACATATCATGCTGAATAACCCCTACTGTTAGCCCTAAAAATTCATAAATCGGACCCATCCACTCCCGGTCGCGGCGGGCCAAGTAATCATTAACCGTGATGATATGCACTCCTTTGGAGGATAGCGCGTTTAAGTACGCCGGCAGAGTCGCTACCAGGGTCTTTCCTTCTCCGGTAGCCATTTCCGCGATCCGGCCCTCATGTAAAATAAAACCTCCGGCTATCTGGACATCAAAATGCCTTAAGCCGATAGTCCGCCGGGATACCTCCCTGACCACGGCAAAAGCCTCAGGAAGGACTTCGGCATATATCCTGTTGCGGGTTATTTTTAATTTTTCTTTTAGTTTGTCTTTTTCCTCAGCTATAGTCGCGGAGGCAACCAATCCCTCTAACTCTATGATATCCGGTTCAATGGATTTTAAATTCCATAATATCTTTTTCTTATGCTCAAGCGTCTTATCCCTCAGCTTAGAGTCGGAAAGTTTTTCTATCGCCGGACCTAATTTATTTACTTTCTCCACAATAGCGGCAGCCTCTACCATTCTATCCACCGAAGATAACGGCATATCCGGATGCAAAATAATATTCACTCCGGGATAGCGGCGTTTTATAAAATTCTGTTTATTTTTAATAACTGACTTTTTAAAAAACCCTAACATTTTCTGCCTTTCGCGTTAGCCTTAAGATAAGCCTGAATAAAATCATCGATTTTACCGTCCATTATCGCGGCAATATTGCCGGTTTCGTAACCAGTGCGGTGGTCTTTTACCAGGGTATAAGGATGCATTACGTAAGAACGGATCTGAGAGCCCCATTCGATCTTCTTTTTATCCGCGCCGCATTGTTTTAAAAGGTCGGCTTCCTTTTTCTCCCTCTCCAGCTCATAAAGCCGGGCAGTCAATATCTTTAGGGCCGTCTCTTTATTTTGATGCTGAGAACGTTCATTCTGGCACTGGACCACGATACCGCTGGGTAAATGGGTGATCCGGACCGCGGAATCGGTTTTCTGCATATGCTGGCCTCCGGGCCCCGAAGCCCTAAAGGTCTCCACACTTAGTTCCTTATCCTCAATCTTGATTTCAGTATTCTCCTCCACCTCCGGGATAACGTCTACCGAGGCAAACGAAGTATGTCGGCGCTTATTGGAGTCAAAAGGAGATATCCGCACTAAACGATGCACTCCTCTTTCGGACTTTAAATAACCAAAAGCAGAAGTCCCCTCAATAAGAATGGTCACGTTTTTAATCCCCGCTTCTTCGCCATAAAGCAAATCCACGGTCTTGGTAGTATAACCGCGGGATTCCGAGAAACGGGTATACATCCTTAAAAGCATAGATACCCAGTCGCAGGATTCAGTGCCCCCGGCTCCGGCATTAATACTAAGAATAGCATTACTACGGTCAAACTCTCCGGACATCAGGGTCTGAAATTCCAGCTTATCAACTTTAACCAAGAGAATATTGATATCCCGGTCTAATTCCGCGAGCAAATCATTATCTGTATCTTTAATAATTCCGTTTAACTCATTTAATTCCTGGTATTTTCTGAATGCCGCTTCCCAGGATTCAACCGTAGCTTTAAGAGTTTTTAGTTTTTTTACTGTTGCGGTGGAAACCGATTCGTCACTCCAGAAACCCGGGGAAGACATCTGGGAAGACAGCTCCTCGATCGCCTTATTCTTATTATCAACGTCAAAGATAACCTCGGAGTTGTTCCAGGTGGACAGACAATAAACCAAGCCTAGATTTGATATCTTCTAACATAATAATACTCCTCCTGAATAAATCCTTAAATTTAAACCCTGCGGATACCTTTTAAAGCCAGGGAGAACTCGTCTTTATTATCGGCGAATTCCATGGCCTCGTCTTGGCTGATCTTGCCTTCCTGAATCAGTTTTACCAAAGACTGATTAAATGAACTCATCCCGAATACACCGCCGTCTTCAATAAAAGGCTGGATCTCTGCTGTTTTTCCTTCACGGATAAGCCGGCTTATCGTAGGAGTAAGAAGCATTACTTCACAAGCCGGGATCCTTTTAGTTCCATCTTTTGCCGGGATCAGCCTTAAAGAAATAACCCCTTTTAACAGAGTCGATAGCTGACTGCTAATCAGGTTATGGTGATGGGGCGGAAAAAAATTTATGATCCGCTGTATGCTCTGCGAGGAATTTACTGTATGCAGGGTGCTCAACACCAATACCCCGGTTTCGGCAGTGGTAATAGCGGCCGACATAGTTTCATAATCCCGGATATTACCGATATAAATCACATCCGGGCTCTGCAGGGTAAATGACCTTAGGGCTATTGGATAAGAAGCAACATCCTTGCCTAATTCCCTTTGGTTGATAATTGATTTTTTATCTTTAAAAGTGAATTCAATCGGCTCTTCTATGGTCAAAATATGCTTACTGCAATTATTGTTGATATATTCGATCATCCCGGCAATGGTGGTGGACTTTCCCGAACCCATTGTCCCGGTCAACAAGACCAATCCCCGCTTCTCCAAAGCCAATCTTTTTAAAATGTTAGCTGGAAGGTTTAATTCTTCCAAGGTGCCTATGACCGCCGGAATACTCCTGATCACGATAGAAGGAGTATTGCGCTGCATAAAAATGCTTACCCGGAAGCGGCGGTCAATCCGGGAAGAATAAAAGGCAAAATCTATATCCAGGTTATGACGAAAGTATTCCTTGCGCTCTTCAATAACCAGTAATTCCTCAAAAGCCTCATTAACATCATCAGAACTGATAATCTTATCATCAATAGCCACTATCTGGCCGTTGATCCTCATCCGCACGCTGCCCCCGGCCCGGTAAAATATATCCGAAGCGTTCTTTTCTATCATCAAAACTAAGCAATCTCTGATATGCATTTTTCCCTCCCGAACACAATTATGAGCCAAAGGCTCATCCAGTGAGATCCCGCGCAGTAAGTCAAAATTATCGGAGAATTTTGACGCATTTTACAAAGCGGGGCAAGAGCACAAATATGCGCCGTAAGGCGCATTTAGTGAGACTCCGCTCTTTTGGTAGAATATGCTTTTAATCACGCCAAAAGGGCGGGGTAAATTCGCGTATATAAGTGATGTCACCCAACTATCCTATAGCTGCTCCATAACTTATACGCTTATTTATTATACCACTTTACGCATCTTTTCAGTAGTACAAAATTCTAACTCCCTGCCTGACATAAGCTGAGTCTGGGCGTCCAGGGCCGGGGTTGAACCCAGAATTAATATAATGAAAGGGACAATAACCCACTCCAGGAGCATAACCACGTTTTTCATCCAGCTTATATCCTTAGGCCTGGGAGGCAGGGTTAAACGGCTCAAGATTATCCAGATAAAACTGGTGACCAGGGTAAAATTCAATAACAATCCGGTGATCAGGGGCAGATTATATCCAATAGGCATCTGCCTGAAAAACCATCCTCCTAAAAGTATCGGAAGCGGGGCAATGACCACAATGATTATTGCCCAGACCGCCCAGGTAACGTGGCTCTCCAAAAGATGAAACATCCTTTTTATCTTAATTATAAAAGGTATCTGGCGATTATGCAAAAAACGGATAGCCACATAAGGAAAATTTTCCACTCCCCAGGCCCATCTTTTTTTCTGTTTATATTGAATCAAAATGGTCTTTAAAAAGCTGCTGCTATAAGCTATATCCATAGAAACCGTAGTATATAAAGGTATAACCCGGTAATCTCCGTTATAAAAAATAAATGCCTTCCAGTACACTACCGAATCGTCAGAGATCATATTCTTCGGCCAATAATCTATGTCCACCAGGGTTTTAAAGCTCATGCTATGGCTGGAAAAGGTGACGAATTTTTCCAGCCGCATACTCTCGATCATCTGGCAGAAAGAAGCGCTGATCTCCACTATCCTGGCAAAAGAAGGAGCATACCAGATGTTATTGTTATAAACCGGGATGGGCTGATAGCTCGACTGGTGAGGTTTTGGTGATGTCAAAAAATGATAACTAAGGCAGCCGAAATATTCTTTTTCCACGCAGGTATCGGCATCAAAACAAGAGATTATTACCTTATCATAAGGTATATTTTTCCGCCCTAAAAGTTCCCGGGCCAATTTAGCTGCCCAAGTAGCATTAGCCCCCTTGATCCTTTTCTCGTTAGACAGACCATCCGGATGAAAAGTAGAAAGGTACTCAAAAAATTCTCCTGCAAATTCTCTTTCTAATATCTGGGCATTCTCTCTGGCTTTTGGAAAACGCTCTTCAAAAGCCATAACCACAACCATATTTTCTCTTGGATAACGGCATTTTTTTAAAGCCTCTAATGACGGCCTTAATATTTCCAGGCCTTCCTTGTAAACCGGAAAGATTATTAAATGATAGATCTCCTCCCATTTTTTATCCGGGCTTAAATGCTGGCAGGCAGAAAGCCAGCGCTTGTTTTTCTCTTTCATTAATTTACGGTGGGCCAGGATCAAAAGGGTAGTCAAGTATACCGTACGGATGATCCAATAAAAGTCAAAAATAATTATCAATATAGCACAGGATACCGGACGCAAAATAGCCAGGATAACCAAGAACGCGATCGAAGACCAGGATAAAGCGCCGGGAATAATTTCCAGGCATCTTTTAATCTTTTGGGAGCTCATTAGACTTTAATTTTATAAATTCCTGCAAAGGATAAAACTTGGTGAATAGGTCCAGTTTATACAAATTATCATAAGCTTTTCCATCGGAGGCTATCTGGGAATCCAGGAAATAAACCGCATCATTGCGAAAGTCATAAAAACTATAGGCATTCTTTTTATTCAACTTAACCAGTGTAACCGGAATGGAGCCAGGCCTGGCCTCAAGAATATCTATTCGGTTATCAGCTACCACGATAAGATGGTAATTATCCGAATGCCAGAATATCTCATTTATGGATCCGAGCGGATAATCCAGTATAAAAGCCGAATCTCTGCCATGCTCTTCATTATTCTTATCCAGCGAAATTACCTCTATCTGATGGGCATTGAAATATAGCAATTTATTCCTGTCCCAAGAGAATTTCCATTTCTTAACCAAAGGCAAAAGAGGAATAAAGTTGGCTACTTTCTCAAAATGTTCGCCGTTTAGATCGGACTTATAAATATTATTATCCTCGGGATTAACGTAATAAACAATATTTCTATCCTCATCTATCCAGCAAAAAGATATTTTCTCCTTATTCAGCTGCTTAATATCCGGACGTTTTGGGAAAAGGATGATTTTCTCGAGGCGGGTTACTTTATCTTGGGCGACATCAACATCCCTTGCATAGGTATAGTGGTCTTTGAGCTCCAATTTTATCTGGTACCTGCCTGGTAAGAGTTCATTAATGTTAGTGGGGGTTTTATCATTCAGCAGCCGGTTGTCCAGATAAACATCAGCTCCCTGAGGCTGAGTTTTAATGGCAATCAGTCCGGTTTTGGTGAATTGAAATGTCCGACGATTGAATTTATAACCCAAGGAAGAAGAAAGGATAAAGGGCAAACCCAGTAAAAAAGTAACCAGGGCAATGTAAAATAGAGCCGCTCTTATTCTTTGTTCTGAAGACATGATTTAATATTTTTCTCTAAATCCAGGATTGTTTTTTTAAATTTAACTCCCTGGCTGTATCCGCCTAAGTCTTTATTGCTCTTTATTATCCGGTGACAAGGGATAATCAACGGGTAAGGATTGCGCTTTAATATCTGGCCGATAGCCCTAAAGGCCTTTGGATGGCCGCATTTTTTAGCTACCCATTTATAGGTCCGCACCTCACCCAAAGGAATACTTAAAACCGCTTTGTAGACCTTCTTAGTTAATGAAGTCATATCCATAATTTATCATATATTAGGTACAGGTAAAGGAAGAGGTAAAGAAAAACTTTACAATCTAACTTTTAAATCTATACCTGTACCTCTACCTTTACCTATTCATTTACCCAGAATTTTCTTCTTATGCAACAGATGGTGGTACTTAAGCGCGAAACGATGGGCCTCATCCCTGGCCCTGCGGATAAGATTTAAGCCCGGGGTATCCCTGTCCAGCCGGACAGGATCTTTCTTGCCTTTAATATATATATTTTCTTTGTCTTTGGCAATGCTTATTAAATTTAGACTGATCCCGATTTTTCTGATCTCATCTAAGGCAGCCAGAAGATGGGATTTGCCGCCGTCAATAATCACCAGATCGGGAAGTTTTAAATTTTCCCTGTCCATGCGGGAATACCTGCGCCCCACCACCTCTCTAATCATCGCGTAATCATTAATCCGTAAAACTGTTTTAATTTTAAAACGGCGATAATTACCCTTATCCGGGATACCGTTAAAAAAACTAACCATTGAACCCGTGGCTTCGCATCCTGAAATATTAGAAATATCAAATGTTTCTATTCTGCGCGGCAGCCTGTTTAATTTCAACAGCTGTTTTAAATCTTCCAATTCATCCCGCGGATATACAGCCGGAGCGTTCCTCCTGACAGCGCTTAAGGCATTTATCTGATCCCGAATTCCAGCGGCTTCCTCAAACTGCTGCTTTATGGCAGCTTCATTCATATTACGGTATAGCCGGCTAAGTAACTCTTCAAATCTTGAATCTAAAAACATCTTTATATTATCAATTACTTCATTATACCCGGCGGAGGAAATTACTCCTATGCATGGTCCGGGGCAAAGCTTAAGCCTATAATCCAAACACGCGGTTTTAGGCATCCTGCGGCAGGAACGAAAACCAAATATTTTACGCACCATAACCAAGGCCTTACGTAAAAGCTGGGCGCTGGTATAAGGGCCCAAATAGATTGATTTATCTTTTTTATCTATTTTTTTGCGCCGGCAAACCGAGATCTGAGGGAATCTTTCTGCGGATATCCTAACCCAGGGAAAAGATTTATCGTCTTTTAAATCGATATTATAATGCGGCTGTTTTTCTTTTATTAATCTAGCCTCTAAAATCTGGGCCTGGCTATCCGTTGGAGTGGACATGTACTCTAAATCCTTGATTTTGGAGACTAAAACCTGGGTCTTGCCATCCACCGGTCGGTTAAAGTAACTTTTGACCCTTTTTCTTAAAGACTTGGCCTTGCCGATATAGATTATTTTGCCTTCGCCATCTTTAAAAAAATATACACCGGAAGAGAGCGGCAACGCATCAACTTTATTTTTTAAATTACTCATAGATTTGTAATTTAGGGAGGGCCCCCTGCCTACTCTGACTGCCGTCAGGCAGGCGGCAGGCAGACTTCCGATCAGTTTAAAGGCTTGCTTTGATTAGCTAGCGGGGCGTACCCATGGTCTGGCGGTTTTTGAGCCAGCGGAGTAATTCGCCTATCTGCTCAACCTTCAGTATAAAACAAAACGCGGCATAACTGATTAAGCCGGCTGTAATTGGGACTGCTACCTTTAAAATCCTATCGATAATGTGGTAGCCGGATGATATATTCCATCCTAAAGCCAGGAAACAAACCAGGCCCATGCCAAAACTGGCCAGGCATATCTTTAGAAAAGAACCTCTCATGGATTTAAGTTCTAATCCTCCCAGTTTTTTCTTTAAAATTACCGCGAGAACAATAAATGTTATTATCCCGGATATTGAGTTAGCCAAAGCCAGACCGCTTAATTTCATAGGAAACACTAATATTGAATTAAAGGTTACGCTTAAGGACAGGGATAAAAAGGATATTTTGGCCGGAGTAAAAGTATCTTTTAAAGCAAAAAGGCAGGAATTAAATAATTTTACCCCGCCATAAGCAAAAAGTCCGATACTATAAAATAATAAAACCCGGGAAGTTATTTCTACTGAATGAGAATCGAATTTACCGCCCTCGAACAAGCCTGAGACAATTACCCGGGATAAAACCATAAACCCTACTGTTGCCGGCAGCATCACAAAAAAGTTGGCCCGTAAACCAAAAGAAAGAGTCCGCCTTAATCCGATATGGTCATTTTCTGCAGCCTGATGAGAGAAAGCCGGTAATATCGCCTGGGATAAGGCGCTTGAGAATATCCCTACGGGAAAAAGAATCAGCCTATAGGCAAAATATAATACCGCCACTCCGCCTTCGCCGACTATAAAAGCCAGCGATCCGAATATGGAATCTACAAAATTATTCAGCTGGTATATTGAGGAACTGGCAGCCCTGGGCAGCATAAGCCTAAAGATGGTTTTAGCCGCCGGATGCCTGAAATTCCGGGGGAACTTAAGCCTAAAACCTTTTCTATATAATACCGGTACCTGTATGGCCAGCTGGAGAAAACCTCCGATTAAAACACCGGCAGCCAAGCCTTTGATCCCTTCGCCCCAGATCAGGGCAAAAACAATTATGGATATATTTAAAAGACAGGGAGCGAATGCCGGCACCGAAAAATGCCCCAGGGTATTAAGCAGGCCCATTGTAAAAGCCGCCAGGCTGATCAAAATTATATAAGGAAAAATTATCTGGTTTAACCTGATCGTGGCTTCAAGTTTATCCGCAGAAGCGATAAAACCAGGAGCGATCAGCCTGACTATTAAAGGAGAGAATATGATTCCTGAAAGGGTGATAATAAACAGTACCGCGGAAAGAATAACCAGGACCACATTAGCCAATTCCCAGAATTCTTTCGGGCTGTGCTTAACCTTGTATTCGGTAAATACCGGCACAAAGACGGCATTGGTCGCACCCTCCCCCACAAAATCCCGCAGTAAATTAGGTATCTTAAATGCGATAACAAAAGCCTGGGCGTAAACGTAGACACCAAAGAGCCTGGCAATAACTATATCTCTGGCAAACCCCAGGATACGCGAGCAAAATGTAGCCAGGCTGATTATGCCGGCGGACCTGGCGATGCCCCGGTGAGAATGAGGATTCTTAGATTTATTTATTGACATCGTCGGCTTATTATTATATTATCTATCTTACTAAATATCAAAATGAAAGGAAGACGAAAATGCCTAAACGCAAAGCAGCAGTCAAAAGTTTACGGGTAGATAAAAAAAGGCACCTTAAAAACCTTAAAATAAAAAATGATCTCAAAAAAACTATAAAGAAATTTCTGGCGCTGGCTGTGGCCAAGAATATCAGCGAGGCCAAGTCCCTGCTGGGAAAGGTATTTTCGCTATTGGATAAAGCAGCCAAAAAGAGCATTATCCATCCTAATACAGCAAACCGCAAAAAATCCCGTTTAGCAAAAAAGATCCTTTAACTTGATCTTCTCTGATATGCCGGGGACTCAGGCGAACGCAATCGAGTTTCGGAAAAACCGCACAAACTAACAATAAATCTTTCCAAGGCAAGACCGGGTTTAGCCTTCCCGGTCTTTATCTCTATATCGCAATTCAGAAGCAGCTTAAGCCTTTTTCTGATTTCCTGGGGGCGCTGGATCTGCCTCTGCCAGGCCGCCCTTAAACCACCCAATATCCGCTCTGGTTTTTCCCCGTTTCTTAAAAGCTGGCTTAGGATCTTAAGGCTAACATCCGTTCTTTTTAGTTCTATCTGTGCCGCCAGATCAAAAGTATTAAGCTGGCGCTCCTGCGCAAAACGGATTACCTCGGCAACTCCTGACAAGCGGCTTAAAAATGAATCTTTAGGATTATATTTATCAATGTCTACTATTAATACGGTTTTTGGGTAGGGCGATCTTGCATACTGGAGCAGGTATACCTTAACTTCTTCTTCCAGATCTTGAGAGTTTTTAATAATAATTATTCTTTTTTCGGATCTAACCGGCAGGCAGAGCAGCCTCTCCTGAAAATATTTAAGGGCCAGCCCTTTGGAATAAAGCAGATCTAAATTAAAATCTTCGGTTCCCTTTTTAAGAAATTTATCTTTGAGCCTTTTGATCTGGGTATCTTTTGAATTATTATCATCGCCGATAAGCAGATAAATAAGGGCTTCTCTTCTCACCATGACCATTGTTCAACAGCGCGCTCCACAATTCTACGGGCCAGGTCCGACACCGCGGCACTTACCGGCTCATCATTAGTACTGTATTTCGGGGTTACGTTTCCTATGGCAAAATTAGTATAATAAGTAAAGTCTCCGGTAAAACCTTTTTCTTCCCAGATCAAAGTATCCGTCTTTTTATCCCATAGACTCATATCAACCCGGATATAAATCCGGTACTCTTCTACATTCTCGGTATTGTCCGAAGAATACATTATTGGGTCACGGCTGAAACCCACCAACTCGCCCTTCAAGACCAAATCAGCATTCTCTGACTTTATAGGCTTGAGATTACCATCCAAAAGGAATTTATTGATAACCGACCTGGTTATATCAGTCTCCAGCATCGGTTTATAAAGCTTGTACTTATTCCCGGCGTCAGCCTCCCTGGTGATATCTATCTTATTGGCGAACTGAGTTATATAGATAGTCTTATATTTACTTGAGACCATGGAACGGGTAGTATATCCACAGCCCCCAACCATAAAAACTAAAACAAAAACCGGCGTAATTTTAATTAATCTGCTTAATCTCGCCATCATTTTCGATTCTCCATTATCCTCAACCTTTCAAATGCCTTAGCCGCCCAGGGGCTGTCGGAATAATTATTCATTACCTCATTGTAATAGATCTCGGCTGATTGAAAGGCTTTTTGTTTTTCATAGAACCTGGCGGCGTTGTAATTGCCCTCAGCCTCTTGTTCTCTTAAACGATTGATATTCTTCTTCGCCTCTGTTGAGAGGACAGCATCCGGATGCTCCTGAACAAAACTCTCAAATTTATCTTTCGCCTCTCGGGTCGCTCCCTGGTCATAATCCGGGCCCCTGGATAAAGCCGCCCTGCAGTCAGCCAGCTGGAACTTGGCCGGAGCAGCCCATTCGCTGTCCGGATAATTAGTGACCACCTTATTAAAGGCCTCTTCAGCTTCGTAATAATTTAAAAGCCCTTTTAAAACCAACCCTAATTTGTATTGGGCCTTAGAGGCTAATGGGCCGTAGCTGGAATTTTCTATAACCTTATTCAATATTTCGATAGCCGGATTCTCCACCGGCAGGGTAATACCCATTGCTTTACGCTCAACCCCGGATACAAAGGCCTCAGCAATATTATATTCCCGGCTGTTGACCTCAGCTATCCTCTCGGAAAACGGATATTTATCAATTACTTTTTGATAAGCCTTATAAGCCTCGTATAGCCTTTCTTCATCCTCTTCAATAACGCCCAGATAATACTGGGCCTCTGAGGCCTCAAAAGATTTAGGATAGTTCTTAAGCAATTTAAGAAATTCCCTCTTCGCCGATTTATAATCTTTCTTATCCATAAAAGCCTTCGAATAGTCAAATTGTTCTTTAGGGGTGCTTTTAGGAAGGGTCTTGGGATTGATAAACTTTCCGGTTTTAGGAGTCCAAACCCAGTAAGTATAGGCAGGGGATAAAGAGAGCGCCAGAAACACAAAAACGAGCATAAGCATACGTTTCATAATAGTTTAAATTTAACATACCGACTCGGCTTTGTCAATTAATTAAAAGCTGACCGAAGACCCAGGTATTTTAAGCAAGAGACTATTTACCGACAGTAAGATCCAGACCATTAATTCACAGAACCGGGCGAAAAAATGCGTTATGCCAGGCAGGATCAATTCAGCAGCAATAAGGCTAAAACCGCATAAAGTTATCAAAGAGGCTGCCGGGACAATAAAAAGATTGGCCACTATGGTTATAGGCGAGAAGATCCGGAAATTATATGCAATGATACCCATTGTCCCCAACCAGGCAGCCAAAGAGACTAAAAGCCCATCAATTAAATACCTTAAATACTTAATTTTTAACATCCGGGGGCTAACCAGGGATCTGAATTTCGGATATAGGAAAACTATAGATGCAACACTTATAAATGAAAGCTGAAACCCTATGTCAAACAATTGATTAGGATTTCTCGCCAGAATGAATAAAGCTGCCAGGCTCAAAGAATCATAGATATCCGGGTCCCTCTGTAATAACTGGGCCAAGATAAACATTATCCCCATAACCGTAGCCCGGATCACTGGAGTGGAAGATCCGGTCAAGAAACAATAAACTAACAATAAACCGATAGTAAGATAACCGCGGAGCGTCCGGGGCAACCTTAAGATTTTCAGGCATAACATCATTATAAAACCTACCAGACCGACATTAAAACCGCTGACTACCAGTATATGCACGGTTCCGGTCTTGATCATCGCCGTATTAACGGCCGCGGGTATATTTCTTTTTTCGCCTAAGACCATCGCGTCCAAAATAGACCCGGATAAAAACGAAACCCGCCTGAATATTATACTCTCGGCTTTTTCTTTAATCCAAAGAGCAAATCTCTTTATTACAAAACCATCATTTTGTTTTAAACTTATAATCCGGCCGGCATATGGCACATAAAGAATCGAATATATGCCCTCTTTTTTCAAATACTCCCGGTAGTTTCCTACTGGCCGGCGTAAATTCCCATCTAAAATCAAACTCTCTCCATATTTGAGTTCACTTTTACCTTTAATAATTACCATGGTTTCGCCCCGGGAATTGAACTTCAAGCCGCGCTGGTTTATCTCCTGGGCAAAAAACTTAAAACAAGTCTTATTTTTCCTGTAATCGGGGCTGGCGCTGACATAGCCTTTTATTATTACTGGCTTATTGTCTGCGAAAGAGATATTATTTGAGATATGATCTTTGGGGATAGAATTAAAGCCTGTCGAGCGTATGCCTCCGGCAAAAAAACAAAACAATAATAGCAGAATGTCCGTTGCAATCGGTTTTTTTTTAAATAAGCAGGACAGGAAGAGTAAAACTGCCCCGGCTATTAATAAAACCAAGAAACTTGGTTTTATATAATCTGACGCAATAATACCCAGGGAAAAAATAATTGTAATTAAAGGCAGCCCCCGATTCATTTGGGCTGGCCGACAGATAAAAAATCTCTAATCTTTTTAAACCTAAAACCCTTAAAACCCGGAACATTCTCCAGTTCTTCGATCTCCCGGAAAGATCCTTTTGCCTTGCGAAAATCGAGTATACGCTGAGCCAGCTTTTCGCCGATTCCGGATATAGAAATTAACTCTTGCTTGTCAGCGGTATTCAAATTAACCCTGGTAAGATCCGGGCTCTCACAAACAATGCTTTTTGCCTTTGGATTTACCTTAAACCAATAATCAACTCCCATCCCCGCCAAGGATACGGTGAGCAAAAATAATACAACCTGCTTCTCCTGCCTGGTAAAGTTAAACATAAGACCCCTCCTCTCTAAGTCAATAGACGAAACGAGGAAGAGAATCTAACAATAAATTTTCCGGGAATTAAACTACGATATTAATCAGTTTCCGGGGAACAACGATAAAATTATTGAAAGGTTTATTCTGCAGCCAGGGTTTTAATTTTTCTTCTTTCAGGACCATCTCGCGCAGCTTATCTTCGCTTACATCCGTTGGCATTTCCAGCCTGGCCCTGACTTTGCCATTTACCTGAATAACCATAGTAACCGTAGTCTCAACCAGTAACCCGGGATCATATTTTGGCCAAGAGGCTTTAAAAATACTCCCATTATTGCCCAAACTCTGCCATATCTCTTCGCAGAAATGAGGGGCTATAGGACTGAGCATGATAATTAAATTGGTAAAAACACGCTCGTCTGCTCCGGATTGATAGATCGCGTTCACAAACTCCATCAGGCTGGCAATAGCGGTATTAAACTTAAACGACTCGATATCATCAGTAACCTTTTTAATGATCTTATGCATCACTTTGACCAGACCATGATCAGCTTTATCTTTAAGATCATTCTTTATCCTTAAAACCCGGTTCAGGAATTTATAGGCTCCCTCTAAACCCCGGTCATCCCATTCTAATTCAGTTTCCGGCGGAGCAGCAAAGAGCATAAACAACCTTAAAGTGTCAGCGCCGTATTTGTCAATGATCGAATCCGGATCAACGATATTCCCCTTGGACTTAGACATGACCTCCCCGTCCTTTAAAACCATCCCCTGGGTAAGCAAGTGTTTAAAAGGCTCATTGAAATCGATCATCCCCAGGTCTTTGAAGAATTTGGTAAAAAAACGGGAGTAAAGAAGATGCAGGATCGCGTGTTCGATACCTCCGATATACTGATCAACCGGCATCCAATACTTTGCCTCTTGCACATTAAAAGGCTCTTTGTTGAATTCGGGAGAACAAAATCTTAAGAAATACCAGGAAGAGTCAAAAAAAGTAGCCATAGTATCGGTCTCCCGGCGGCCAGTACCGCCGCACTCCGGGCATTTAACCTCAACAAATTCTTTGACTTTGCCTAAAGGGCTTCCGCCTTCTCCGGTAAAAGGAGCGTCTTTAGGCAGTTCTACCGGTAAATCATGATACGGCACCGGCACGGCTCCGCATTTCTTACAATAAATGACCGGGATGGGCGTGCCCCAATAGCGCTGCCGGGATATCAACCAATCACGCAGGCGCCAGTGAGTTTGGATTTGGCCATATTTATTTTTTTCCATCCACTCAGCGATCTTTATTTTAGCCTCTTGGTTAGATAAACCATTGAATTGGCCGGAATTTACCTGAAAGCCTTCTCCAACGTAAGCCTCAGTCATCTCATCTGTAGACTGTGCTTGCCTGCCTGCCGGGCAGGCAGGGGCTGCGGGCTGAATTACTATCCTCATTGGAAGGTTGTGTTCTTTGGCAAAAAGAAAATCCCGCTGGTCATGGGTAGGAACAGCCATGATCGCGCCAGTGCCATATTCCATTAAAACATAATCAGCCACCCATATCGGAACGTCTTCGTTATTTACCGGATTGGTAGCGTAACCCCCGGTAAAAATTCCTTCTTTTTTAATATCCGAGGAGATACGCACAACTTTAGTTTCTTTGCCGACCTTTTCGATAAATTTCAAAACTTCTTTTTCCCGCGGATTATCTTTAATAATTTCTTTGACTAATGGATGTTCAGGAGCTAATACAATATAGGTAGCGCCGAAAATTGTATCAACCCTGGTGGTAAAGACCGGAATTATCTGATTGTTGCTCTTTAACCTAAAATATATTTCTACTCCCTGGCTCTTGCCGATCCAGTTAGTCTGCATAGCGATAACCCGCTGGGGCCAATCATTAAGCAGCTTTAAATCATCAAGCAAGTGCTGTTTATAATCAGTAATCTTTAAATACCACTGCTCTAATTCCTTCAACTCAACTTTATTATGGCACCTCCAGCATCCCCCTTCGATAACCTCTTCGTTGGCTAAAGTAGTGGCGCAAGAAGAGCACCAGTTGACATCCGAAGCTTTTTTATAAGCCAGGCCCTTTTCCAGCATCTTTAAGAATATCCATTGGTTCCATTTATAATAACCACTGTCACAAGTAGAGACTTCCCGGTCCCAATCATAAGAAAAGCCCATTTTTTTCAGCTCAATCTTCATCCAGTCAATGCATTTATGGGTCCATTCGTCAGGTTTAGTTTTGTTTTTAATAGCCGCGTTTTCAGCCGGCTGGCCAAAAGCATCAAACCCCATTGGGTGTAAAACATTAAAACCCTGCATCCATTTATAACGGCTATAAACATCGCCGATAGTATAGTTACGGACATGGCCCATATGGATCTTGCCCGAAGGATAAGGAAACATCTCCAGGCAATAAAATTTAGGGGCATCAGAAACCGAGGACTTAAAAACCTTCTCTTTCTGCCAATAATCCTGCCACTTCTTTTCTATTTCCTTAAAATTGTAGTCCATGGAATACACTTTCTAAACAAGGCGGTTTTGGCTTGTTTAATTCAGCGACATCCCGCTTTTTTGGTATTTATTTCAAAGGATCGCGCCAAAAGGGCGGGATAAGTTAATCATTCTGCCTTAATTTTCTGACTGTCTTTAAATTAACCTGGTCGTCTTTTAAAGTTTCCTTTGGCGTCTCTAAAATAAATGGTATATATTTTAACCGGGGATGATTAATGATCCGGCGCATCCCCTCTAATCCGATATTCCCCCTTCCGATGTGGGTATGCATATCATGGCGAGAGCCTAATTCTCCGGGAGCGTCATTTAGATGAATCAATTTAACCAGGTTTATTCCTACATTCTCCTCTATTTCATCCAAAAGTTGATCCAGCCCATCACTGGTTGAGATATCATAACCAGCTAAATAAGCATGGGCAGTATCCAGGCAAAGCCCAACCCGGGATTTATCTTTCAAGCGGCCGATAACCTTCTTTTGATGGACAAATTTATAACCTAACCAAGAGCCTGAACCGGTAGTATTCTCCAATAAAATCCCTACCCGGCTGTCTTTAGTCCTGGTAATAATTTTATTTAACGCTGCAGAGAGCCTTTTTAACCCCGCATCTTCAGAAGTATCTTTATGGCTGCCCATATGAGTAACAATATAGTCCGCTTTTATTTTTTCGGCTTCCTGGATATCTTCAGTATAGGCCCTGACTGAGGCCCAGTAAAGCTTAGGATTGGGCGAAGCGAGATTTATTAAATAAGGGATATGAATGAATAACGGGCTTATTTTAAATTTCTGGCGCAGGCGGTTGAATTCTTCTATATCCTCAGACTGCAAAAAATTATTCCTCCAGGATTGAGGATTGCGGGAGAAAATCTGCATAGTATTGCAGCCCAATTTATGAGCCCGCTCAACAGCCTGGACAATACCCCCTTGAGTAGAAACATGCGCTCCTAATAACATTGCTGTATTCTAACACAACCCCGGATAAAGGTCAATTCGAAGCAGCAGACAGGCATACCCTTAAACTGCGTCCACCTACCTAATTCACTATCGACCTCAATAGTCCATTTGCGCCTTTTAACAATATTGTAAACTATTGTGCTTATTTCTAATCGTTTTTTATCCTGTTTTATTTATAGCCCGGCCAAAGCTATTGTAATGGCCAGGTGCACATTTCAAAATCTAATTGCTCAAAAGAATATTCATATTTTGTACCCGGGCCGAACCAACGGTTATAGATCCTCAACCATTCGCCGCTATTCCACATCTCGATCAGGCATTCATTAACAAAATCCCGCCATCTGGAATCATTATGTATGATCCCCAGGCCATAAGGCTCATCGCTTAAGAATTCACCAGTTATTTCATAATCCTGAGGATTATCATCCTGGGATTTAAGCCCCAAAAGTATCATGCTATCGCTGGTAAAAGCATCCACTATCCCTTGTTTTAAAGCCAAGAAACAATCCCGGTAAGAATCAAATTCCACTATTTTAGCATCGGGCTGAACTTCCTTGATCCGATTCTCAGTAGCAGTCCCCCGCGGCACAGAAATGCTTTTATCTGTCAGGTCAGAATAACTTTTCATCCCGCTAGACCTGCGGACCAGGAGTTTCTGGCCGTCGCGAAAATAATGAATACTGAAGTCTATTAAACTATCTCTCTCTTTGGTATGGGTAAGCGTAGAAGCCGCGATATCTATTAATCCGTCTGTTATAGCTTTGACCCGCATATCTGAAGCCACAGGCACAACTTTCAATTTTACCCCCAGCTTTTCAGCGATATAACGGCAGATATCCACGTCAAAACCCACGATATCGCCTTTTTTATTAAACCCAAACGGAGGACAGTCCTGTTTACAACCGACAGTCAAATATCCTTTGGTCTTTATTTTATCCAGGGACGAATCTGTGGCATAAACAATAGGCTGCGAATTTAATATGGCTATTGCACATAAACATAGAAAAGCTTTAAAACCCATTTTTACCTCTATTTTTTAAATTTATTAACCAGTATTATTATTGCGCAGCAAAAAAATAAAAGCGCCATGTGTTAGACAATATGACTTATTCATTGTCTTCTCATGGCGCTTTCGCTTTCTAATGGTGG
>JAHKAP010000016.1 GCA_018825985.1 Candidatus Omnitrophota bacterium | reverse complement strand
TAGTAGCTTCCGTAAGGCGAAGGGTAGTATGTAGTGATGGTGATGGTTTCTTCGGCAAATGCCAAAGTAAGGGTGGTTAATGAGAGAGCAATAAACAGAAAACCCCGGGCAGCATAATTTTGTTTTTTCACAGAGTCTCCGGATTTGTAAGTTTTACTTACCGCAATCAATTATACCCTTTTTTCTATAGTTTTTGCAATATTTTTATTCCGAAGACCTAAGTGTTGACTAAACTTGTTTTTTCCCGTATAATTTCCTAATATGGACTTAAAATTAACGCCATTGTTTCAAGAGCATAAGGATTTGGCAGCCCAGATGGCTCCTTTCGGCGGTTGGCTAATGCCAATCCAATATAGCGGTATTCTGAATGAACATATCTGGACCCGTAAAAGGGTTAGTGTTTTTGATATTTGTCATATGGGAGAGTTCTTGCTTAAGGCCGACCCGGTTAAAAGCGGGCTGGACAGGATTTTGACGAATAATTTAAAAGATATGCCTTGCGGAAAGTGCCGTTATACCTCGATGCTTAATGAAAAGGGCGGGATAATCGACGATCTGATCATCTACAGGATCAAGCCGGATGAATGGATGCTGGTGGTTAATGCCGCTACCACGAATGGTGATGAGGCCAATTTGAGGAAATATCTTTCTAACGAAGCCAGGCTTGAGAATGTATCTTCTAAAGTCGGAAAATTGGATCTGCAGGGTCCGCTTTCCCGGGAAACCCTGGGTGATATAATAGGTTCAGGAATAAATAGGCTTAAATATTATACATTTGATTATTTCGATATCTTAGGTGAAAAGAATATCGTCAGCCGCACCGGATATACCGGAGAATTGGGATACGAAATATACCTTTCTAACCCTAAAATAAAAGAGCTTTGGGCGCTGTTATTAAAGGATGGATCGGTCAAGCCTGCCGGTTTAGGGGCCAGGGATACCCTGCGTCTGGAAATGGGGTATAGTTTATACGGACAAGATATCGACCTGAATATTACTCCTCTGGAAGCTGGCATGGAGAGATACCTGGATTTTAATAAAGATTTTATCGGTAAGGATGCTCTTTTAAAACAAAAGAAAAGCGGCTTAGTAAGAAATTTGATTTCTTTCGTTACTGTCTCCCGCAGGTCAGCGCGCCATAATTATAAGATCTGGTCCAGGGATCAGGAGATAGGTTTTGTTACCAGCGGTTCTTTTGCTCCCAGTTTGGGGGTAAGTATCGGGATGGGTTATGTTAAGAATGGCGTAAAAATTAGGGACAAGATAATTCTTAAAGATAATAATGTTGAGATTGAAGCGACTATCGCTGATAAGCCATTTTATAAAAACAGCAGCCTAAAGTCATAGGATACAACGTAAGAATAAAATTTACACGGATAAGCACGGATTAAATAACTGATTTTCACGGATATGAGAAAATCCGTGTGTATCCGTGTTTAAAGAAAGGGGTTATAATGGAAGAGGTCCGCGAGGGATTATTTTATACTAAAGAACATGAATGGGTCAAGATTGAGGATAACTTTGCTACGTTTGGAATTACTGATCATGCCCAGCATGCCTTGGGCGATGTTACTTTTGTGGAATTGCCCAAGGCAGGAGCTGAATTAGCCCAAGGTAAGATGTTTGCCACAATAGAATCAGTAAAAGCAGCATCCGATGTGTTTGCGCCATTATCAGGTATTGTAGTTAAAGTTAATTCTGACCTGGTAAATAAGCCGGAATCAATCAATAAATCTCCATATGGCGAAGCCTGGTTTGTGGCAGTTGAGATTAAGAACGAGGCCGAGAAGAAGAATTTAATGGATGCAGCAGCTTATAAGGATTATTTAGGGGGATTGAAATAAATGAATTTTGTTCCGCATACCCAGGCTGATATTCAGGAGATGCTTAAAGCGATCGGCGTATCTTCGGTCGAAGATCTGTTTAAGGATATCTCACCGGGATTAAGGGCAAAGTCTTTTAATCTTCCGCAAGGCTTGTCTGAATTAGAAGTGGTTGAATATTGCCGGAATCTATCTTCTTTAAATTCTTCAGGATTGAAAAATTTCCTGGGGGCGGGGTTTTATCAGCATTTTATCCCGGCAGCTGTTGATGAATTAGCCGGGCGGTCGGAATTTTATACCGCTTATACGCCTTATCAGCCGGAATCATCCCAGGGATGGCTGCAGTCGATCTATGAATACCAGACTGCGATCTGCGAACTTACCGGCCTGGATGTAGCCAATGCCTCATTGTATGACGGCGGCACAGCTATTTTTGAGGCGGCTATGATGGCTTTGAGGATTACCGGCAGGAATAAGATAATACTGGATAGCGGAGTTAATTTTATTTACCGTAGCATGCTTTATAGCTATACGGCCAATTTAAATATTGAATTCGTAGAGACCCAGGTAGTCCACGGCCAGAGCTGCCGGGAGGAGGTCTATAAATACCTGGATGATAAAACCGCGGCAATAATACTTCAGAATCCGAATTTCTTCGGAGCGGTTGATGACCATACGGATATTGTTGAAAAAGCTCATTCGTTCGGATGTTTGGTAATTGAATCGGTTTATCCCATATCTTTGGGGATGTTAAAGACTCCGGCAGAAATGGGCGTGGATATTGCTGTTGGAGAAGGTCAGAGCCTGGGGTTGCCGCTTTCATTCGGTGGGCCTTATTTGGGTTTTATGTGCGTGAAAAAAGACTTTGTGCGTAAGATGCCCGGCAGGATCGTGGGCGCGACTTTAGATAAAGAAGGTAAGAGAGGTTTTGTTTTGACTCTGCAAGCCAGGGAGCAGCATATCCGCAGGGAAAAAGCCACTTCCAATATCTGCTCTAACCAGGCCCTCTGCGCGCTTAGGGCGGTAATATACCTTTCCTTGATCGGTAAAGAAGGCCTGAAAGAACTGGCTGAGCTTAATTATCAGAAGAGCGAGTTCGCTAAAGAACTCTTAGCTAAGATACCCAAGGTAGAGGTTAAAAGAAGTTCCCCTACTTTCAATGAATTTACCATAGTTTTGCCTAAAAGAGTGGACCATGTGATTAAAAAGATGACCGCAAAAGGTTTTATTGCCGGATTTCCCCTGGGTAAATATTATAAAGGGATGGATAATTACCTTTTGGTTACAGTCACCGAGATTAAATCCAAGGATAATATTGTTGATTTTGCTAAGGCACTGGAGGAAGTTCTAGTTGCTTAAATAGAGGTGCTAAATGCAGTTAATATTCGAAAAGAGTAAGCCTGGGCGCAGGGCAGTTAAACTGCCCAGGTTGGATGTTCCGATAAAGACCGGATTAGCAGCTAAGTATCTGCGTAGGAAAGAAGCTGATTTACCGCAGGCCTCGGAGCTGGACATAGTCAGGCATTTTACCAACCTCTCCCGGATGAATTTTTCCGTGGATACGAATTTTTATCCTTTAGGTTCCTGCACAATGAAATATAATCCTAAATTTACCGAGAAAATAGCCAGGATGGAAGGTTTTTCCGATATCCATCCTTTGATCTGGCAGCTTGAGGCAGGAGAAAAATTTGCTCAAGGAGCGCTGGAAGTAGTATATCAATTGGAAAGGTTATTGTCAGAGATAACCGGGATGAGCGCTTTTACTACCCAGCCGTTAGCCGGGGCCCATGGAGAATTAACCGGAGTTATGCTGATTGCCGCTTATCATAAAGCTAAAGGCAACCGGAGAAAATACGTGATTGTTCCGGATTCTTCGCATGGTACTAATCCTGCCAGCGCGGCTATCGCAGGTTACGAAGTAGTAGTTATCCCGTCTGATAAGAATGGTTTTATGGATCTGGAGATTTTTAAGTCAAAGTTAAATCCGGATGTAGCTGCGGTAATGTTGACCTGCCCGAATACTTTAGGGATATTTGAATCCCAGATCGGTCAGATTTGCGAGGCAGCTCATAAGGTAGATGCCCTGGTTTATTATGACGGAGCTAATCTTAACGCTATTTTAGGTAAGGCTCGGCCCGGGGATTTTGGTTTTGACGTGGTCCATTTGAACCTGCATAAGAGTTTTGGCACTCCTCACGGAGGAGGCGGGCCCGGATCCGGGCCAGTAGGCGTAAGCAAGAAATTAGATGAATTCCTACCGGTGCCCAGGCTGATTAAGGATGCTGACGGGACCATCAAGCCGGAATTTAATAGACCTAAGTCTATCGGCAGGATCGCTCCTTTCTATGGTAATTTCGGGGTGATGCTTAGGGCCTATGCCTATATTTTATTTTTAGGTAAGAGCGGTTTGATCGAAGTTGCCGAGGCCGCGGTTTTAAACGCCAATTACTGCCGGGTAAAATTGAAAGAATATTTTGACCTGCCTTACGATCGGGTTTGTATGCATGAATGTGTGTTTTCAGCTACCAGGCAAAAGCTTAATGGTGTCAGTGCCTTGGATATCGCTAAGTATTTGATCGAAAAAAGAATTCATCCTCCGACTATATATTTTCCTCTGATCGTGCCGGAAGCGATAATGATTGAACCGACTGAAACCGAATCCAAAGAAACACTGGATAATTTTATTAAAGTGATGAAAGAAGCTGCCGCGTTTGCGATCAGCGATCCTCAAAGGCTCAAAGATGCTCCTCAAAATACTCAGGTTTCAAGGCTCGATGAAGCTAAGGCAGTCAGGGATTTGGATCTAAGGTGGCACCCGCTTTAAAATCCTTTTGTTTACCGATGCGCAAGTGGCGAATAATCCCCAGTCGTTTTAATGACCCCTATACTAATATGGCGATTGACGAGGCTATTGCCAGAGAGCAATTGGTCGCAGGCGAGTTGCCTACCTTGCGTTTTTATGGCTGGAACCCGGCAAGCTTTTCATTGGGATATTTTCAGGATGCATCTAAGGTTTTAGATATTCCCCGCTGCGCTAAGGAGAAGACCCATTTCGTGCGCAGGTTTACCGGCGGAGAGGTAATCTTCCATGATCAGGAGTTGACTTATTCGTTAAGCTTTCCCCGGCCAGCGGCTAGTTCGTTTAATTCCGTAAAAGATAGTTTTAAAATAAATTCTTCTTTTATTTTAGAGACTTACCGCAAGCTAGGGTTGAATGCTGGTTTTACGTCTCAAGGGTCCGCAGGAGGTTCTGGGGCTCTTTGCTTTGAATCCTGCGAAGAATATGATATTATGGTTAGAGGGAAAAAGCTCGGAGGAAGCAGCCAACGAAGGATAAAGAATATTATCTTTCAGCACGGCTCTATACCCTTTAAGATTGATTTTAATAAATTTAAGCCTTTTTTAAACCACGATATAGTTGTTTTAGAAGATAAAGTGATCTCTCTGGAAGAGGCTTTGGGAAGACAGATCTCTTTTAAGGATTTAGGTACTTTATTAAAAGAATCATTTAAAGAGGTTTTTGGAGTAGAATTAATAGAAAGGGATTTAAATTTTAAGGAATTAGAATCCGCAGACAGGTTAAGAAAAGAAAAATATCAGAATCCGAGGTGGAATGTCTTACGTAAATACCCCAAAGAAACCGTATTGGTTAAATAAAAAGATAAATAAAGACTGTAGTGGCCAGGTGCAGGATATATTAAGCGAACTTTCCATAAACACGGTCTGCAGGGAAGCGATGTGTCCGAATATTCATGAGTGTTTTGCCAGGAATACCGCGACTTTTTTAATTCTGGGAGATATCTGTACCCGGCAGTGCCGTTTCTGCGCTGTAAAAAAAGGGATACCCGCTCCGGTGGACAGGAGCGAGCCGGAAAGAATTGCTCAGGCAGTTAAAAGAATGGGTATAAGATATGTAGTGGTCACCAGTGTTACCCGCGATGACCTGGCTGACGCAGGAGCGGGTATTTTCGTCAAGACGATTTCGGCTATTCGCAGTGAGAATCCCCGGACAAATATTGAAGTGCTTATCCCGGATTTTAAGGCAGACACCGAATGTTTAAAAAAAATTATCCAGGCAAAGCCGCAAGTGATCAGCCATAATTTGGAGACCATTCCTAATTTCTATAAAGAGGTCAGGCAGGGATCGGATTATCATCGCTCCTTAAGTGTTCTGGATACTATCAAAAAACTCTCGGATATCCATACCAAATCCGGGTTGATGCTGGGTTTAGGCGAGAGCGGGCAGGAAGTTTTAGGAGTTTTGCGGGATTTACGCGCAGTCGGTTGTGATTTTTTAAGCCTGGGCCAGTATCTGGCCCCCAGCTTAAAGCATTATCCGGTAAGTGAGTATGTTGCTCCGGAGAAATTCAACTTTTTTAAAGAAGAAGCCTTAAAATTAGGCTTTCTTTATGTAGCCAGCAATCCTTATGTGCGCAGTTCGTATATGGCCGAAGAATATTTAATCAAGGGGGTTCATTAATGAGGGTTATACTTACCGGCGGAGCCGGATTCATCGGAAGCTGCCTTCTCTGGAAACTGAATCAAAAAGGGGTTAGGGATATTATTGTAGTTGACCATATGGAGAAGTCTCAAAAATGGAAAAACCTGGTGGGTAAGGATTTTGAAGGTTATTTAGATAAGGATAAATTCTTAGGATACCTTGAGTCCAATAAATTAAAAGGCAGGATAGACCTGATTCTGCATATAGGCGCCTGTACCTCTACGACTGAACAGGACAAAAATTACCTAATAAAAAATAATTATCTTTATTCCCAGAGGATGTGCAAGTGGGCCTTAAAAAATAAAGTCCATTTTTTATACGCTTCTTCAGCTGCTACTTACGGAGATGGTTTGCTTGGTTATAGCGATGAGGATAAAATCAGCTTAAAACTTAAACCATTGAATTTATACGGGGTCTCCAAACATATGTTCGATCAGTGGCTGATCAAAAATAAGCTGACTTCAAAAGTTACCGGGTTTAAGTTTTTTAATGTCTTTGGCCCGAATGAATACCATAAAGGGGACATGAAGAGTGTAATTGCCAGGGCTTATTCACAGGTGAATAAAGAGGGGAGGATACGGCTCTTCAAATCCTACAAAAAAGAATACGCTGACGGAGAGCAGATGCGGGATTTTGTTTATGTTAAAGACGCCGTAGAGGTGGTAAATTATTTTATTGAGCATCCGGGCAAAAAAGGCATATTCAATCTGGGAACGGGAAAGGCCAGGACCTGGAATGATTTGGCTTGTGCTTTATTTGCCGCTTGCGAAAAGAAGCCCAGGATAGAATATATCCCTATGCCTTTGGCTATCAGGGATAAATACCAGTATTTTACCCAAGCGGACCTGGCTAAGTTAAGAAAGGCAGGCTGCCGGCATAAATTCTACACCCTGGAGAAGGGAGTAAAAGATTACGCCGGGTATCTAAAGAATAACAGTTACCTTTAAAATAACTAAAAAGAAAGAGGTTAAGCAATGCCGCAAGTAAAATTGAATGTAAAAATTTTGGATGCGACTAAGGATGCGATCTCGATAATTTACGCTGCCTGCAGGCAGTGTTATTCGCCTAAATTCGCCGGTGATCTGATCGAAGAGGTCAAATCAGATGCCAGGAAACAGGAGGATTTTGTGCGCAAGGTTGTTTCATCCGGACATGAAAGCCCGATTGAACATGTAAAGTTTACTTTTGCTATTGAAGGCGTATCCCGGGCCCTGACCCATCAACTGGTCAGACACAGGATAGCCTCATTCTCCCAACAGAGCCAGCGTTATGTTAAAGCCACTAATTTTAATTATATTATTCCTCCTTCAATAGAACAGAACAAGGACTTAAAGGGTAAATTTATCCGGATGATGGAAGAGATACAAACAGGTTACAATGATTTACTGGATCATTTTAAGAGAAAAGATGAATCCGGAGAGCAAGTTAACCAGGATGCCAGGTTTCTTTTGCCCCAGGCAGCTGAAACCAAGATTGTGGTTACTATGAACTGCCGGGAATTACTCCATTTTTTTGAACAGCGCTGCTGCAACCGGGCCCAATGGGAGATCCGGGGCCTGGCTTTAGAGATGCTAAAGATCTGCCAGGATAAACTCCCGGCAGTATTTGCTGATGCCGGAGCTAAATGCGTAAAATTAAGCTATTGCCCGGAATCAGCTCAATTCACTTGTAAGAGGTATCCTTTAAAGGAAGAGATATTAAGAAATAAATAAGATTGCAATTTGATTACAGAGATTAAAAAGCAGATTACTGAGATTTAGTTTTAATCGTTGGAATCTTTTTTAAAAATCGCAGTAATCAAAGATAATTTTTTGATAAAATGATCCGGGATGGGATTTTAGTCATAAATAAGCCCAAAGGAATAACTTCGCATGATGTAGTAGATTTTGTGCGTAAAAAATTCAAAATAAAACAGGTTGGGCATTCCGGCACCCTGGATCCTATCGCTACCGGAGTTTTGGTGATCCTGATCGGTAAATGCACTAAATTATTCAATCAGTTCCTTGGTTTGGATAAGGAATATTCGGCAACACTCACTCTGGGGGCTCGGACTAACAGCGGAGATATCCAGGGAGAGGTTATCGAAAAAAAAGAATTTGGCCATGTAACGGAAGAAAACGTGAATAAAGCCCTGTCCGTTTTTATCGGCGAGAATATGCAGGTTCCCCCAATGGTCTCAGCCCTGAAGCACAAAGGAAAAAGGTTGTACGATCTGGCCCGTGAAGGGAAAGAAGTCAAGCGCCTCCCGCGCAAGATCGTGATCAAGGAGATTAGTCTTTTAAAATTTTCGCTTCCGGATATACAGTTCAAGGTTAAGTGCTCCCGGGGGACTTATGTCCGTCAGCTGGCAGAAGATATCGCCGCAAAATTAGGCTGCGTAGGTTTTGTATCTCAGATAGAAAGATTAAGCATCGGGCGTTTCAATATCAAAGATTCATTGTCTCTGACCCAGGTTGATGAATCCCGGATCCAGCCGACTCCAATACTATAATCGACCGGTAATCACGGTGAGTAAAATAAATTCGTAATTTTTCATTTGTCGGGCTGATTTTTAACATTAAAGAGGAGCTAAAATGGCGAATTTTTCTTTTGATATTGTTTCGGAGGTTAATCTGCAGGAGATGGATAACGCGGTCAACCAGGCGAATAAAGAACTGGCCCAGCGCTATGATTTTAAGGATAGCTTGGCCTCTATCGCCTATGACCGTAAAGAAAAAACGATTACTTTGATAGCGGATGATAATTTTAAATTGCGGGCCTTAACCGATATCCTCTCCAGCCGGATGGCTAAAAGGGGGATTTCGCTCAAGTCCTTAAAATTCAGCGAACCGGAAAAAGCTTTTGAGGGGTATCTGCGCCAGCAGGTAGAAATCTGCACAGGTATCGATAAAGAAAAAGCCAAAGAGTTAGTCGGGATTATAAAAAAACTGGGTTTAAAAGTGCAGACTCAGATCGAGGGTGAAAAGATCAAAGTTAGTTCGCCTAAAAAAGACGAATTGCAGACGGTTATCGTTCATCTGAGGGGATTAGATTTTCCCCTGCCGCTTAATTTCTGCAATTACCGGTAAATATTTCAATGTTGAAATTAAAATCATTTAAAACTCAACTAATCCTATTTTTGGCTGTTTTGGCTATTTTTTTATCGGTCAAAGATAAGGATGCGGTATTTCTGTCCGCGTTAATAATTGCCGTTATTTCAAGCCTGATAACTGAATCGATCATCCTGTTCCTTAAAAAAAATGTATTTGAGATAACCGAGAGCTCTATTATCACCGGATTGATCATTGGTTTTGTCCTCTCGAGCAATATAGCCTGGGGGGTTATTATAGCGGCTTCGCTAATAGCTGTTTTTTCTAAACATCTTATCCGGTTTAAAAATAAACATATTTTCAATCCCGCGGCCTTCGGTATATTTTTATCATGCTTTTTATTCAATGTATCTACTCAATGGAAAGGTGCTTACTCGTGGTATCTGCTTTTACCTGCCGGGTTCTATTTTATTTATAAGATAAGAAAGATCGAGATTATTACCAGTTGCGCAGTTGTTTTTGTTTGTTTATTTGCTGCCCAGGCCCTCTGGCAAAAAAATAGCATTTGGCACATCTTCGGATATATAAATTATTTTTTTATTTTTATTATGATGATAGAACCCAGGACAACACCCGTGAAACCAGCGGCAAAATTAGTGTTTGGAGCCGGCGTTTCCGTTTTGATTTTTATTCTGACTCAATCTCCAGGCAGGTTTGATACCGAACTCTTAAGTCTTTTGATAATGAATGCCGCAATCCTATTATTAGAGCGGATTCCCCACCCGGCAGTTTTTATAAAAAATAGTTAGTCTGGGTTATTTTTTAAGGAACTTTTTCTCCTTTTGATTTGTCAAAGTATCAGGAGAGTAAAAAAAGGAGGAGAAGAATGGTCAAAATTATTTTCAGAAACAAGGTTTGGTCAGGGATAATTCTCGGCTTGACTCTTGCCTTACTTTCAACAGATGCTTTTGCCAGAGGCGAGTCCAGGCGCATACCTTCCAGGAGTGAAGTTGTGGTGGTAAAGGGTTCGAGGTATCATTACCGAGACGGCAAATTCTATTGGCCGGGTTTTTTCGGGCTGGATTTTTTTGTTGTTGCTCCTCCGATAGGGGCAATCGTCAGGGCGCTTCCGTTCGGGTATAATGTTATTGTGGCGGGAGGCTCCAGGTATTATCATTACAACAATATTTATTATGCGGATTGCCCTTCAGGATACTTGGTTGTTCCTGCTTCTGCAGTATACCAAAATGTGGTAACCGTGCCACCTGTTACACAGTATCAGGGAATACTAAGCGAAACAATTACAATAAATGTCCCTAATACCAACGGCAGTTATACCAGCGTTGCTCTGGTTAGGCGTAATAATGGTTACGTAGGCCCGCAGGGTGAATATTATCCGGAACATCCCAGTATAGAGCAATTGAAAGTTTTATACGGTAAATAATGTACATTTTTGTATTTTTGATATTAAAATAAAATGGATGAAATATCCAAGGAGATATTAAAGCGGGCTTCCCAGGGAGATATTAAAGCCTTTGAAGAGATATACGGGCATACAAGCGATTTTGTCTATACCCTGGCTTTTAAAATAACCCGTAATATATCCGATGCCCAGGAAGTTTGTCAGGATGTTTTTATGAAGATTTACCACGGCTTAAATGGTTTTCAGTTCCGCTCGGCATTTAAGACCTGGGTATACAGAATTACGGTGAATACGGCAATTAATTATTATCGTAAATCCGCGAGACAGTCAAAAGACAGGCTGGATTATGACGGTATCATCGAATCTATTCCCGATAGGCGCTCAACAGCTGAAGGGGCTATCAAAAGCGATAATGAAGCCAGGTTTAATGGCTTAGTGGATAAGTTAATCCCGGAATATAAGGCTTGTTTGATATTGCGGGAGATCGAAGGGTTAAGTTATCAGGAGATCGCTACTGCTTTAAAGATTCCGATAAATACCGTGCGTTCCCGTTTGAAACGGGCGCGTGAAACTCTTCTGGAAGAGTCAGGAAAGGGGTTGATGAGAGATGCAGTGTAAAGAAATACAGGATTTGCTTAAGGCGGATTATTTTGATGGCGAAGCCAGCCAGAGGGATCAACGGCAGGTTTTGGAACATTTGGATAGCTGCGGTAAATGCCGTAAATTAGAAGAAGAATTGCGTACTCAGCGTGTCTTATTCCAGAAGGAAAAGCTGCAAAATGCCCCGGAAAGCCTCTGGCAGAATATTCGGGAAGCTATTATTAAGGAACAATTAAATCAGGAAGAGAATGCAGGTTATGGAGTCCTTTCGCGGCTAAAGGAGTTATTCTTGGGCCAGCGTCCGGCATTTGCTTTGGCTAGCGTTTTTACGCTTATACTTTGTATTGCGATTTTTACCGGTGTTTTTATGCAGGAGAGGCAGTCCCCGGTCCAGGTAAATTCCAGAGAGAGTATCTTAGGATATAGTCTGGATAACGGGAATAGTGATTTGGTTTATGGCTTGGGCACAAACATAGAACAATATTTTTTTTAGGGAACTTTTTAGAATTCCTGTGTGTCTAAATAGGTGAAAGGGGTGATGTATGATGGATAAGATAAAAATGGTAATTATAAGTTTAGTAGTGTTTTTTGTGATGGCAGGAGTTGTATACGCCCAGCCAAAAGGTGAGCGCCGCAAGGAAGGCGATGTGCCGAAAGCAAGTATTTTAAAAGAGTTGAACTTGACCACTGAACAAAATACATTGCTAGAGGCTAACCGCGAGGCTCAGCGGGAAGAGTCGATCAGGATGCATAGCGCAATGAAAGAAAAGATGGCGAAATTGCAGGAAGAGCTTAAGAATTCCGCGGTTACTAGGGCGGCTATTGAGCCTTTGGCAAACGAGATCAAAGGGTTGCAGTCCCAGCTAATCGAACATAGGGTAAACGGAATCTTTGCGGTTAAGGAGATCTTGACCCCTGAACAGTTTGTCAAGTTTCAGCAGTTGATAGAAGAACATAAAGAAGCTAAAGATGGCCGGTCCCAGCAACGCAGGGAAAAGAACGAAGGTATAAGTTGGCGCCAGCAAAAACAAAATTGATATAGTATAAGTATAATAAAAACCCGCAACAATTAGTTACGGGTTTTTTATTTAAATTATCTTGATAAGCTTTTTATTAGAGATATAATTACCCCTGATAGCCACAAAAGGTTGGGTAAATGGGTTATAGAATGCAAAAATCTAAAGGCAATCCTTCAATTTGCGGGGCTTTTTTAATTTTATCAGTTTGTTTTAGCTGTATAATCTTTACTAGCGCAGCCATTGCGGAAGGAGAGTCAAATATGGAAATATCCAGCCCTGAATTTGATCATAACCAGTCTATTCCGTCTAAATTTACCTGCGAAGGCAAAAATATCAATCCCGCGCTTATTATTGATGGCATATTTAAGGATGCTAAAAGTCTGGCTTTGATAGTTGACGATCCTGATGCTCCGATGGGTACATGGGTGCATTGGGTGGTTTTTGATATTCCGCTGATCAATAGAATCGAAGAAAATAGCATCCCTGGTAAACAGGGTTCAACCAGTAATGGAAGCAGGGATTTTCACGGGCCTTGTCCGCCATCAGGCACCCATCGGTATTTCTTCAAAATATACGCCCTGGATGCGATGCTTAATCTGGAAGAGGGGATCAGTAAGAAGGAATTAGAAGCAGCGATGCAGGGTCATATTATAGATAAGGCCGAATTAATCGGATTGTATAAGAAAATAAGATAAAGAAATAGGGTCAGAATTATTTTTTACTAGCAAACAGACTAAAAAAATAATTCTGACCCCATTTACATTATAAAGTATTGACATTATTTTAAAAATTAGTTAATATAAAAGTATGTATCGGGGAGGCTGTGAGTGCAGCCTGAGATATCCGTGAAACAAGCGGATGACCCTTTAAACCTGATCTGGATAATGCCAGCGGAGGGAAGGATTTGGCGCCTTAATTGACCCTTATGCATGCGGCATAAGGGTTTTTGTTTTTAAAGAAAGGAGAAGACTGATGAAATTAGATGAGATTAAGATTTCTAAAGCGATCATCGAATCGTATAATAATAAACTTATCGATGCCTTGGATGTTGATGTAGCAATTGTCGGGGCAGGGCCTGCCGGTATGGTCTGCGGGTATTATTTGGCTAAAGCAGGAAAGAAAACAGTTCTTTTTGAAAGGAAGCTTTCAGTGGGCGGAGGGATGTGGGGAGGCGGGATAATGTTCAATGAAATCGTGGTCCAGGATAAAGCTAAAAGATTGCTTGATGAATTTGGGATAAAAAACAGGCTATATGAAAAAGGATATTATTTAGCTGATTCTGTTGAATCGGTGTCAACTATCTGCTCTAAGGCGGTAAAAGCAGGGTTGAGGATCTTTAATTTGATGAGTGTTGAGGATGTGATGGTTCGTAATAAGAAAGTTACGGGGTTAGTCTTAAATTGGACAGCTGTTGAGATGGCTAATCTGCACGTCGATCCTATTACTATGCGCTCTAAGTTTGTGGTGGATGCAACCGGCCACCCTGCGGAGGTTGCGCGTATAGTCGAGAGAAAATCCGGTATTCGGCTTAAAACCAAGACCGGCAAAACAATGGGCGAAGAATCAATGTGGGCTCAGGTTGGGGAAGATACGATTGTAAAGAATTCAAAAGAAATCTGCCCTGGTTTATATGCCTGCGGCATGTGCGCCAATGCGGTATTCGGCGGGCCTCGTATGGGGCCGATATTCGGAGGTATGTTATTGGCAGGGGAGAAAGTTGCCAAAGATCTGATTAATAGGTTCTAATTCTGGCAGTCTTGTCATTGCTAAATTGTTTAATATTGTCCAATCCCGGTGGGATAATCAGGTAAAAAGGAGGAAGATATGTATCATGTAGATATTATAAATAGCGGAGATTCAGCATTTAAAGTTAAGTCGAACGATTATGAGTTTGTGGTTGATACAAAAGGAAATGGGATCACTCCGCCGGACGCGTTATTAGCTTCTTTAGGTACTTGCGTGGGAGTGTATTTACGTAAATATGCTGAAGGAGCAAGGATCGAACTTAAGCAATTAAGTATAAGCGCTGATGCGGAATTTACTAAAGAGCCGCCTTATTGTTTCAAGCAGATAAATGTGTTAGTCGACTTTAAGGGAACTAAGCTTGAAGAGAATAGAAAAGAAGGCTTGCTCAGATTTATTAAGAATTGCCCGGTCCACAATACCTTAAAAGCAGACCCTATAGTTGATATCAAGATCTCCTAGACATGCAAGACATGGGGACAGGTCCCTTTACTCAGACATGGGGACAGGTCCCTTTACTCTAACATTATATGATACAATAATTTCCACCTAGTCACTTTGCACTTTTATAAGATATTACCAATATAAAAAAAGTGCAAAGTGTCCCCTTTTATTTTTTTTCTTGACAGGTGAACATTCGTTTACTATAATGCCGTTGCTATGGACAGGAATAATTTAAAAGAACAAACAGTTAGGCTGGAGGAGTTTTATCTGAAGAATAAAAGAATGCCTTCTTATTCTGAGATGCTTAAGGTCTTTAGGTTTAGATCTAAGAACGCGGTGTTTAAGAAAGTAAATCAATTGGTAAAACTTGGTTTATTCGCTAAAGATAAGACCGGAAGGCTGATCCCGGCTGGAGTACAGAGGCCGGTACGGCTATTGGGTTTTATCCAGGCTGGTTTTCCCTCACCGGCAGAAGAAGAGACTGTGGATTTAATGAGCCTGGATGAATACCTTATTTCCAATCCTCAGGCAACTTATCTATTAAAGGTAAGCGGAGATTCCATGCTCGATGCCGGCATACATCCCGGAGATTTAGTCCTGGTCCAGAAAGATCTTACTCCTAAAAACGGGGATATTGTAGTGGCTTGTGTGGATAAAGAATGGACCCTTAAGTATTTTGAGAAACTTAAGGGCAAGGTTAGGTTAAGGGCTGCGAACAAGAAGTACCTTCCAATAGAACCAAAAGAAGAATTGGTTATTGCCGGTGTAGTTATCGCTAATGTCCGTAAGTATAAATAGCACTACTGATTTTATTACCTTTTCTTCATATCCGCAGGCTATCGCGCATATAGATTGCGACGCTTTTTTTGCCTCCTGCGAGCAGGCCCGCGACCCCTACCTTAAAGGCAAACCTTTAGTTACCGGGCAGGAGAGAGGGATAATTTCAGCGGCTAGTTATGAAGCCAAGGCATTAGGAATAAAACGGGGGATCACCCTTTCTGAGGCAAAAAAGATATATCCGGGTTTAATAATCATCCCCAGCGATTATGAATTATATAGTATATACTCAGAGAGGCTCTTTAATATAATCCGCAGATTCACTCCCCAGGTTGAAGAGTATTCTATTGATGAGGCTTTCTGCGATCTTTCCGGATTGCGCCGGATGTACCGTTCTTCTTATCCGGATATTTCCGTAAGGATCAAGGAAGCGATCCGCAAAGAACTGGACATAACTGTTTCAGTGGGCTTGAGTCTTTCCAAAACTCTGGCTAAGATATGCTCGCGGGAGAATAAGCCGGATGGTTTTAAGGCTTTACCGGGAAATGAACTCCATGATTATCTTAAAAACATTCCTCTTGAACGGGTTTGCGGGTTTGGCCCGAATACCGTAGCGCTTTTAGGCAAATACGGGATAAATTCAGTTTTAGATTATATACGCCGGCCGAAAGAATTCGCTCAAAAAATCCTGGGTAAGATCGGCCTGGAATTATGGCTGGAATTAAGAGGCGTATCAGTATATCCGGTATCAACCGATAAAAAAGAAAAATACCTTAGTATAAGCAAGACTAAGACTTTTATGCCTGCCTCAGGAAATAAACAACTGGTAATGGCCCAATTAATGCGTAATCTCGAATCAGCATTTATTAAATTAAGAAGGCATTCATTGAGCGCGCGCAACCTGACGGTTTATTTAAAGAAAGTTGATTTTAGCGCGGAAGGGATGCAGGGAAGAATCAATCGGCATTCTTCATCAACCCTGGATTTTACCTCTATATGTTCCAGGATATTTGACGAGGTTTTCCAGCCGGGCGCGGTCTACAGGGCAACCGGAGTTATTTTAAGTGATATTAAGGAAGGCGGGTTTGACGAACATGATCTTTTTGAAGACCCGGTAAAGATTGAACAGTTGCAAAGGGTGAGTGCTGCAGTGGATGAAATAAATCAGGCTTTTGGAAAACACACGATCCATATTGCCGCCTCAAACATAATTGCAAAGAAGGCCTCCCATCCCCGGAATAATCTTGCCTGGCGCAAAATTGAGCTTTTGAAAGGAGAAACTTTCCGTCGTCGGCTGAACATCCCTTTACTAAAGCTGTTTTAGGAATAGGAGAGTTTTTTTACGGTGAAATAGGTTATAGCGAAGATCCCGGATTCAATAACTATAGCAGCGATTGCTGCTCCGGTATAAGAAAAAGAATATATTAAAAGAAATATAAGAGGCAGGCCGATCATAGCCATAAATACGTGGATCCGGGAATAGATGCGGGTCTTGCCGCAGACCAGTAAAAATTGCACCCGGAAAGCATTGGCGCTAACAAAAAATACACCAATCAAAAGAAGCCTTAAAGATAACCCCGTTTCCGGATAATCTCCGCCGCAAGCCAGCCGGATAATCAAATGAAAAAAAGCAAATATCAAGGGCAGGCAGATTAAAGCTGCATATATGGTGATCAGATGGGAGCGTTGCATGATATTGAATGTTAAAGTAAAATATAAGGGATCGGTCAACACATTCTTACCCCCTTGAGCAAAAAAAGTAAGATAATAGTTAAGCAGTAAATCCAGGTCAACAGCAGGAGTCATCAATAGCCGTTTATCTAAATCAGGTTTTTTCTCCTTGGCTAACTGCCAAG
>JAHKAP010000015.1 GCA_018825985.1 Candidatus Omnitrophota bacterium | reverse complement strand
GAATATCGAATATTTCCGACAGAATATCCGGATCGGGGGTATCTACCATGACCGAAAAATTTGATTACATAATTGTGGGAGCCGGGCTCTGCGGCCTTACCCTGGCCAAAGAACTCAGCCAAAAGAACAAAAAAGTCCTGGTTCTGGAGCAAGGCGGCTTTATTAAAAAATTTGGCAATTTAATTTACGCGGCTTCGATTTATGATAAATTTACTCTTTCTAAAAGCAGGCAGGGAGTTATTATTTTACGTTCGTTTGGGGTAGGAGGCACAAGTATAGTCAGCTGCGGTAATGCCGTAGAATTTCCTGAGGAAGTAATAAAAAGGATTGGGATTGATTTCCGCGGCGAATTGGATGCCGCAAAGAAAGAATGCCGGCAAACCACAAAACATCCAATTGGAAAAGCTTCAATGAAGATAATGGATTCCGCTAATCAATTAGGATACGATATGCAGTTAATGTCAAAACTCGGTTTGGAAAAATGCGTATCCTGCGGGAATTGTATTTTAGGATGCGATCATCAGGCAAAATGGACCGCCGCAGAATACCTTAAAGATATTAATAATCAAAATGTTTTTATAATTACCGGATTTAAAGTTAAAAAGGTAATATCCTCCGCGGGTAAAGCGGTAGGAATAGAAGGAAAGAATAATGCATTCTCAAGCCAAAAATATTTTGCCGATAAAATAATCCTTTCTGCCGGAGGCATCGGTACTCCAATTATATTGCAAAAATCAGGAGTAGAAGAGGCTGGCAAAAATCTATTTGTGGATTTGTTCACCGATATATACGGGATTAATAAAGAATTTAACCAAGCTAAAGAAATAAGTATGTCGGTGGTCTGCACAAAATTTCATAAAGAAGAGGGATTTATACTTTCACCTTTTATTGATAGTTCGATCGGGCTTTTGGCCTGCGTTGACGTTAAATACGCCGGCTACGCTTTAAAGCTAAATAGCCTGATGGGATTAATGAATAAAATTAATGATGATAATGTTGGCCGGGTTTATCCCAATGGCACAGTTGATAAGACGCCTACCCAAAATGACTGGCAAAAATTAAAAAAAGGCAATAAAATTGCTACAGAAATTCTGATTAAAAGCGGGGTTAATCCTAAAAGTATATTTATTACTTTGCCCAGAGGAGCGCATCCCGGAGGAACCGCTGCTATAGGAAAAGTCGTAAATACCAGCCTAGAGACAAAAATTAAAAATCTTTACGTTTGTGATTGCAGCGTATTACCAGAAGCTCCCGGTTTTCCGCCAATCTTAATCCTAGTCGCCATTTCCAAATGGTTTGCTAAGAATATTCTTGAGAAATAAATGGATATATTAAAACTTATCAAGGAAAGAAGAACTATTAGAAAATACAAAAAAAAGGCTATTCCCCAAAAGATAATTCAAAAAATAGTTGAATCAGGAATATGGGCATCATCAATTCATGGATTTCAACCCTGGAGGATTGCAGTAATAACTAATAAATCCAAAATTAAAGAAATTGCTAGTATTCTCCGCAATAAATCAAAATCTATAGGCACTGGACCAAACATCCTGATGAGTTCAACAGCTGAAACCATTTATAATTCACCAACAATTATCGCAGTTTATAACACAAAGGTATTTGTAAATTTTGCAAAAAAATTTAGGGCTGAATATGTAAAAATTGCTCAGTTATCTGAAATAGAAGCTATTAGTGGGGCTATTCAGAATATTGTTCTAACTGCGGAAAGCTTTGGCATTGGAAGTTGCTGGACGGTATTGCCCGTATTCTGCGAAAAAGAAATTAATAAAATTCTAAATTTAAATAATAGTCTATTAACTATTTTAACCGTGGGATATCCGGCGGAAGAAGGAAAACGATCATTAAGAAAACCAATAAATGAAAAGGTTAAATATCTTAAATGAAAAATAAGTATGACGTAATTATAATCGGAGCTGGAATCGGTGGACTAACCTGTGGTTGTTATCTGGCCAAGGCCGGCTTAAAGGTTCTGATAGTAGAGCAACATTATAAGGCAGGAGGATATTGCACTTCTTTTGAAAGGCAGGGATATAAATTTGATGTTGGAGTACATTATTTTGGAGGAATAAAAAAAGGTATCTTAGGTGTTATTCTTGATGACTTAAGTTTAAGAGAAAGAATTAATTTTATGCAATTTAACCCTACTGATAAAATAATCACCCCAAAAGCTACCACATACATTAGGTCTAATCCCAAAGACACTATCCAGGAATTTAATAAAAACTTTCCATCAGAAAAAAAGAACATTGATGCATTCTTCAAATTTGTAAAACATGATAATTTTATTAATATTTATAAAAAAACATCGAAGTTGACATTTAAAGATGTCTTAGATGAATTCTTTAAAAACCAGGCTTTAAAAACGACCCTTAATGTTCTTTTAAGGAATATCGGATTATGCGCAAACGACGCATCAGCCTTGGCAACTATAATATTCTTAAGAGAATACATACTTGATCCCGGATATTATCCTCAAGGCGGAATACAGAAATTTCCAGATGCTTTGTTGGATAGATTTCAGGATTTCGGTGGAAATGTCTTATTGTCCCAAAAAGTTGATAAAATAATGGTTAGAAACAACAGCGCTTATGGAATAACACTTAAAAATGGAAATATATTTGAGGCTAAATATATAATTTCTAATGCCGATGCCATAGAAACTTTCGATAAATTGCTTTATAAAAAAACGGAAGAATTAAAGAAAATAAAAAGAATGGATATTGCGCCATCGTCTTTCATCGTTTACCTTGGCTTAAATGAAAATTTCATAAAACAGGTAAATGATCCGTGTAATATATGGCCTTTTTCAACCTATAACCTGGGCAAAACTCCGGTCAATTCTAAGAATGCTATACTTATAGGAAAACCATTATTGAGCTTAATTACTTTTCCTTATTCCCATGATATAACTTATAAAAATTGCAAAAAACCAACAATGCAATTAATGGCATTAACTTCTTATGAATCAAAGGTATTTTGGGCTAAAAATAGAGATAAACTAACTGATAGATTGATAAAGGAGGCTGAAACAATATTTCCGTCCTTAAAAAAATGTGTTGTTTTCAAAGAGAGCGCTACTCCGATTACCTGTTATAGATATACTTCAAATAGCAATGGCTCGGCTTTTGGCTGGGCTTCAACAGTTAAACAAATTAACCCTTTATCTTCTCCTGCAAAAACATCCATCAAGGGATTGTTTCTTGCCGGACATTGGTGCACCGTAGGAAGCGGGCAGGGAGGAATTCCTAAAGTGGCTTTCTCAGGCAGAAGAACAGCCAGTCTAATCTTCAAAGAATGTGCCATGAAGTCGTATTTAAGTGACTACCTATTATAATTAAATAATGAATATTTATACCATTTCTTCAATATCAATATGCCTTACAAGTCTTGTGCTTGGCATAATTACAATTTTCAAGGGTAGAAATAAAGAAATCAGTTACCTGTGGACAATAATATGCATACTTTTATTTATATGGGGATTCGGTGGCTATAGATTTTCAACAACAGCATCCGAAAATACTGCTTTAATATGGTGGAGAGTGGCCCATATAACTGTTATATTCATGCCAATTTTATTTTATCATTTTGTCTACGCTTTCTTAAAATTAAATAAAAAATATCAAAAATTACTTCTTTATGCATTATATATAATAGGCTTTTTTTTATTAATACTCACCTTCTTGCCCTCGCGCAACATATTTCTCGGACAGATAAGGCTATATTTTACTCACGATCGGTATTTTATCCATTACTGGCCAGAGAACAGAAATATTTTATACTTATTATTTTATATTTTCTTCTACTGGATCCTGCTTATATATGCTTTTTTAATTCTTATAAACGCCTACAAAAATTCGAAAGGAATATTGCGTAATCAATTAAAGTATTTCATAGTTGGATCCCTGATTGCATGGATAGGCCCACACGGAGACTATTTACCTGTATTTGGTATAAACATTTATCCCTATTCAAATTTTCTGATTGGAATTTATCCTCTAATTTTTGTATACGCTATACTTAAATATAGATTAATGGATATCACTATAGCTTTTACTCGAGCTAGCATTTTTTTAGTCACTTATACCTTAATCTTAGGCATACCATTTGCTGTAGCCACAATATTTAAAGAAAGACTGATCACTATATTCGGAGGGAATTGGTGGATATCACCACTTGTATTAATGGGATTATTGGCTACTATAGGCCCATTTATTTATATATACCTCAATCGTAAAGCAGAAGAGGCTTTGCTACGTGAGCAGAAACGCTACCAAAATACTTTAAAACAGGCATCAATAGGGATGACCCGTATCCGCAACCTAAAGAGATTATTGGAATTGATCGCCCATATTGTTACTAAAACTGTCAAAATTACTTATGTCGCGATTTATCTTTATGATGAAGAGGCCGACGAATACATACTCCAGGTGAGCCGGGATAAAGGAAGAATACCAATTCCTAAGCTTTCGGCTGACAACCCATTGATTAAATGGTTAATTTTAAAACGCCAACCCATAATCTACGAAGAAGTCAAGCGACTGACGGAAGAAATCAACGATGATACTCAAAAATTACTCGAAGAGAATATGCGGCTATTGACTGCATCAGTTATTATACCGAGTTTACTCGAGAAAAAACCCATGGGTTTTATTGTCTTGGGGGATAAGATGTCCGGAGACGCCTATACCCTTGATGATCTAAATGTGTTCCAGGTGCTTGCCAGCCAGGCTGCCCTGGCAATTGAAAACGCCAAGTTTATCGAAGAAGCCAAAGAGATGCAGGCCCAGATCGCCCAGGCTGAAAAAATGGCCACTATCGGAACCCTGGCTGATGGACTATCTCATCAAATAAATAACCGCTTTTACGCCCTTTCATTAATAGCCGGAGACAGCATTGACACCATCAAAAATACTGATATTGCCAATTGCACTCCGGAAATAAAAGAAATGGTTGGCCAGATCAATCACGCCTTAGAGCGCATCCAGACCAATGTCGGACAAGGCAGCGAAGTTGTTAAGGGTATCTTAAAATATACCCGTAAAGAAGAAGCAGTGTTCGAATTATTATCCCTGGACCAAGTTATTAACGGCACCCTGGAAATGGCTCAATATAAGGTCAAACTATCTGAAATCGATATTATTCGGAGTTATCCTAAAGACCTCCCAATGTTCAAAGCTAATCTAGTGCAGTTGGAAGAGGTTTTTTTTAATTTTGTAGATAATGCCTATGATTCCATAGTTGAGCGCCGCGGCCTGCTAAAAGAGCCGGGTTACCGGGGAAAGATCATAATTTCAGCTGCGACTAAAGACAAAGTAATAGAGATTGTAGTCCAGGATAACGGCCTGGGCATAAAAGAAGAGAATATTAAAAAGGTCTTTACTCCGTTTTTTACCACTAAGGTGTCATCCCGCAAAGGCACTGGTCTGGGGCTTTATGTAATAAATAAAATCATCACTGACGGGCATAAAGGAAAGATTGCTTTCGCATCCCAATATAAAGTCGGCACCCGGTTTACCCTGGAACTGCCGCTGGATTAAGAGAGTTGACAATTACCCCAAATAGAGATATCTTGTATATCTGTGCTCACAATATAAATACACAAGGTAAGCTTTCTTAAAAAAAGGAGAAAGGCTTAAATGGCAAAGCTGTTGATTGTTGACGATGAGAATGACGTGCTGGAATTCGCGGCTAATTTCTTCCGCAAGCGCAAGATAGATGTTTCTACTGCCACCAGCGGAGAAGAGGCCTTGGATAGATTAGGGGCAGATTCACCCGACCTGATATTGCTGGATATTCAGATGGAAGGCATCAATGGAATTGAAACCCTCGAGCGCCTGCGCCAGATTAATAAAGATATTAAAGTAATCATGGTAACCGGCAAAGCGCCGATGGCTGATGGGGCGATGGAAAAATGCCTGAGCTTAGGAGCGCTAGATTATATCCATAAACCGCTTAAATTAGATGAATTAGAAAGAGTAGTCTTGAGAATCCTCTGCGATGTTAAATAAGGATAAGTAATGATAATCAATTATAAAAAAGAACTTGAGCTGGCGGCAAAAAATATGATCATGGTCCATGAACCTGACCTGCTGATCAAAATGATCGCCCGGACTATTGTTCAGAAAGTTGGAATTAAGCATGCGGGAATATTACTTCATAATGAAGAGCAGGATAGCTATATCTTAAACGTCTCCCGCGGGGCCAAAGGGATAAAGATTCCGGCTGGCTTTGCCCGCATAGACTCTGATAACGCGCTGATCCGGATATTTAAAGAAAATAAAAATAATCCTTTCTTGGAGGACAATTCTTTTATATACCCCAAGATAAAGAAAATTATGGATAATTACAGGTATCCTCCGGAATTAAAAGAGCTCCTAAACCAGGCAATGTATCAAATGGAGACTTTTGACTCTATAGCCTGCATCCCCAGCTATTTTCGGGATGATCTTTTAGGCTTATTACTACTGGGCGCAAAAACCGACAACCAGGATTTTGAACAGGAAGAGCTGGATTTTTTTACCGCGCTGGCTTCGGATGTATCCATGGCTATCCGCAACGCCCAACTATTTAAGAAATTAGAGGAGGAATTGCAAAAGAAACGCCGCTTATTTATCAATACTACCGTGGCCCTGGCCGCGGCAGTGGATGCCAAAGACCACTATACCCACGGGCATATTAACCGGGTAACCGCGATCTGTTTGGAAATAGCAAAAAAAATGAATCAAAAAAATAAAAAGACCTTTGACGAAAAATTTATGGATGATCTGCATATCGCCAGCCTTTTGCATGATATCGGAAAGATCGGGATCCCGGAATATATTCTAAACAAAGAGGGGCCGCTGAATGAGGATGAAAGAGAAAAAATAAACGAACACCCGGTGATCGGGGTTACCATCCTTCAACCGATAAACGAACTGAACGAGGCAATAATGGGAGTAAAACATCACCACGAAAGATATGACGGCTTAGGGTACCCCAGCGGTTTAAAGGGCGAAAATATCCCGTTGATCGCCGCTATAATATCAGTGGCTGACACCTATGACGCTATGACATCTAACAGGCCATACCGCAAAGCAATGACTAAAGAAACAGCCCTGGCCGAGATTGAGAAACAGATCGGAAAACAATTTCATCCCCTGATAGCCGCAGTATTCGTCGAACTTTTTAAAGAAGGCAAAATATAGTCATGGCCGGTAAACGCGTTCTTCTTTTGCATATCTCGCAGGTATCCGGGCACCGCAGCGCCAGCATCGCAATTGAAAAAACCCTGAAAATATTATCCCAAGACGTAGAGATCTTAAATATCAACGCCTTCCATTACACCAATCCTCTGGCTGAAAAACTAATCAACCGCCTCTATATGGCGGTGATCAAAAACACCCCCGGCATATGGGATTATCTTTATGACAACCAGAAAATCGTTAAAAAACTGGAGAGTTGGAAAAAGCTGCTCCATAAACTAAATAATCACAGATTCAAACAACTTTTTGATGAATTTAAGCCCGATGTAGTGGCCTGTACCCAGGCCTTTCCCTGCGGCATGGTCGCGGATTACAAAAAAATCCATAATTCTGATATCCCGCTGGTGGCAGTGCTTACTGATTACGCCCCGCACTCCTATTGGATCTATGATAATGTAAATTATTTTATTACTCCGGCCCAGGAAATCAGCCAGCGCTTAATCGATAAGGGAGTGCCGGCAGAAAAAGTAAAGCCATATGGTATACCAATTGACCCGAAATTCAACCAACCGGTAGAGCCGGATAAAATACGCCGGAAATTAGGTTTAGATCCTTCCATACCAACTATTTTGATCATGGGCGGCAGCCATGGATTAGGACCGATCACCACCATTATTAAATCCCTAGATAAAGTAAAACCCGAAATCCAGCTAATAATCATAGCCGGGGCAAATAAAAAACTTTACAATTTTCTGAAAAAAAAGACAAAAAAACTCAAGAAAAGAATCCTATTGCTGGGATTTACCGATAATGTCCACGAGCTGATGGCCATCTCAACTTTATTAATTACAAAACCCGGAGGGATGAGCCTATCCGAAGCCCTGGTTAAAAAGCTTCCGATGGTTATCGTTAAGCCGCTTCCCGGGCAGGAGGCTAATAACACCAATTATCTTCTTGAAAAAAAAGCAGCTGTTATGGCCGATGACTTGATAAAGATAAATCTGGTAATAGACGGCCTGCTTGGTGAGCCGGAAAGATTAAAACAACTTTCAGAATCATCGGCAAGCATAAGTAAGCCGGATTCCAGCTTTGATATAGCTAAACTAATTTTAAATTTATAAAACTTTTTTAATATGTTAAGTTATATACTCTACCGAATCGGACAATTTATAGCCTTATCCCTACCGGTCAAATCAGCCTATAGAATAGCCATATTCTTTTCCGACATCCACTATTTTTTCGCCGATAAAGACCGGGCAAGGACGTATGCCAATCTGAAAGCAATATTCCCGGATAAGCCTGACCAAGAGATCCGGACTATCCGTTTAAGGATGTTCAGGAATTTCGCCAAATACCTGGTGGATTTTTTTCGTTTCTCCATTGTTGACAAGGAATATATCAAAAAAAACGTTACCCTGGTAAATGTCGATTATCTTGACCAGGTATTAAATGAAGGCAGGGGAGGGATATTATTAAGCGCGCATTTGGGAAATTGGGAGTTAGGAGGGATAGCGGTCCCTCTTTTAGGCTACCCCACATCAGCGGTCGCTTTTGTGCATGCGCATAAAAAGGTAAATGATTTTTTTGTTACCCAGCGGGAGAGCAAAGGTTTAAAAGTAATACCCCTGGGCAAAGCCGTTAAGCAATGCTTAAAGGTAATTGCCGCAAACCAGCTAATTGCTTTGGTAGGCGACAGGGATTTTACCGAAAAAGGGACAATAATTGATCTTTTTAATAAACCTACCATATTCCCGGAAGGACCGGCGGCGTTTCATTTAAAAACCGGCGCTCCGATAGTCCCGATATTTATGCTTAGAAACAAAGACGATACATTCACCTTTAGGTTGGAAAAACCGATTGAATTCACCCCTACCGGAGACAATAATCAAGATCTTAAAAAATTGATGGGTTTTTACAAACTGATATTTGAGGATTATATCCGTAAATATCCCGATCAATGGTATATGTTCCGTCAATTCTGGGTTGAACAATGAAAGCCTGCGTAATCATACCTACTTATAACGAATCCAAAGATATAGGGGAGTTAACCGCTAAGATCCGCGGCCAACAATTAGCAATCTTAATAATAGATGACGCCTCACGAGACAATACCGGACAGATCGCCAGGGAGAACGGAGCCGAAGTTTTAAGGAATGAGGTAAATAAGGGCAAAGGGGCTTCATTGATCCGGGGTTTTAACTATGTGATCGAACGCGATTTTGACGCAGTGATCACTATGGATGGAGATGGCCAGCATCTTCCCGAAGAAATCCCGGAATTTATCCGGGCTTACCAGAATGGCAATTATGATATCATAGTAGGCAACCGGATGTTCAACCGGGAGGGAATGCCTTATACACGGGTAATTACCAATAAATTTATGTCTTGGTTGATTTCCAGTATTGCCGGCCAAGACATCCCAGATACGCAATGCGGATTCAGGCTGATAAAAAAAGAGGTGCTAAAAAAAATAAGATTATCCACCGTAAGATATGAAACTGAATCGGAAATATTGATCCGGGCAGCGCGAGAGGGTTTTAAAATCGGCTCAATACCTGTCAAAAGTATCTACCGGGGAGAAAAAAGCCAAATCAATCCTTTCAACGACACCCTTAGATTCATAAAATTTATTCTCAACATCCTTACGGATAACCACCAGGGACGCCCTCTCAGCTAATCGGCAGGGTGTCCCCAATATATAAAAGATGAACAACTATCCAGATTTAAGAAAGAAAATGGTGGATGAGCAGCTTATACCCAGAGGGATCCATAACCAACGGGTTTTGGGCGCGTTTTATAAAGTAGAGCGGCACAAGTTCATATCCATAAATCCCGAGAAAGATGCCTATGGCGACTTTCCGGTATCAATAGGAGAGGGCCAAACAATATCACAACCCTATATTGCAGCGTTAATGACCGAATACCTGGATTTAAACCAAAATGATTCGGTCTTGGAGATTGGAACCGGCTCAGGATATCAAACCGCGATACTTGCGGAATTAGCTAAAGATGTTTATAGCGTAGAAAGATACAAAAAATTAGCTCTCGCGGCAGAAAAAACGTTGAATAAATCAGGCTATATGAATATTCATACCAAAATAGGAGATGGAACCTTAGGCTGGCAGGAAGAAGCTCCTTTTGACAAAATTATAATCACCGCTGCCGCGCCTTATATCCCTTTGCCTCTGATCGATCAATTAAAAGAAAACGGCAAAATCATACTACCATTAGGAGAAAATTCTGGCCAAACCTTGACTCTTGGCTGGAAGATAAATAATAATATGGAATATAAACAAATCTGCGGCTGCGTATTCGTGCCATTGATTGGGAAGTTCGCGTATCCTAAATAGAGAAGGGGACACCCTTAGCTTTAGCTGGAAGGGTGTCCCCCGATTAGCTGGAAGGGTGTCCCTATGATACAAGTATATACGGGTGAGGGGAAGGGAAAGACTACTGCGGCGCTGGGCCTGGCAATCAGAGCCGCGGGAGCAGGACTCAAAGTTTATATCTGCCAGTTTGCCAAAGCCAGGGAAAGCGGCGAGCTGGTCGCCCTGAAAAAAATTAAAAATATCAAATTAGAGCGGTTTGGGACAAGTTGCTTTATCCGCAAGATCGGCAAGGCCGACATAGAATCGGCAAAAGAAGGCCTGATTAATTGCGCTAAAGCGATCAAGTCCGGCAAATATGACATGGTAATCCTGGACGAGATAAATATCGCCTCAGGACTTAGGCTAATAGATACCGAAGCTATTTGCCGCCTCTTAAAACAAGCCCCTAAAAAAATAGAGATTATCCTTACCGGCCGTAACGCGCCAAAGGAGATTATTGCCTGCGCTGATCTGGTGAGTGAAATAAAAGAAGTAAAACATTATTTCCACAAAGGGATAAAAGCAAGGAGAGGGATCGAATTCTGATATGTTTTCGGAAAAAATATTACAGATCACCCTGATCATTTCATTGCTGGTTCACGCTGGCTTCTTATTCTTTTATCGCAGCAATTTATCCATTGTCAGGCTAGAGAATAAACTTAAAAAGTTGGAGATAACTTATATCAAAACTCTGGAATCGGTTAAAAAACAATTACCGAAGAATGAAGCTCTGAATTTTTCAAAGGCAGGACAAAAGCCCGGCCTGGAAAAAGCTATTGCTCCGCCGCCTTTCATAGAAAAAGTAGAAGCTGAACCGCTAAAGAGAACTCCTGGAATGTATAGCCGGAACCAGGCTATGTTAAAACCGAATTTTATCAAATCCCCGGTAGTCCCCTTAAAAAAGAAAATATCCCTGCCGCCGGTAGATTCAGCTAAGATCAGCAACCATTCCTATCTGAACTATTACCAACTGGTCAGAGAGCAGATTCGCCGGTCAGCTTACCAGAATTATTCCCGTGCCGAGATAGGGGAAGTTTATATTTCTTTTCTTATTTCAAACGATGGCCAAATCAGGCAGATGCGGCTGATCGATAATAAGACCCAGGCCAACCAATACTTGAGAGAAACAGCAATGCGCAGTATTAGAGAGGCTTCGCCGTTCCCGGCATTTCCAAAAGAGTTATCCGAGTACCCGCAACTTTCTTTTAACGTAATTATCTCTTTTGAGATCGAATAGTCTTTGGAAAGAAAGCGTTTTCTTGACAATAACGTATATATATGTTATATTTATGCATAAGAGAGGGAAAAAAGCCACGGTTTCCTCGATAGAAATTTTAGAGGAAGCATGATCAACAGATTGATTGAAAAGAGGCAACATCCCCGCTTAAAACTGGCACATCCGATAAGTTTCGAGATACCAGGCGCCGGTGAAATTAATAATGCTCTCAGCAACGATATCAGCATAGGCGGAATAGGTTTTGTAAACGACAGATTTATCCCTATGAATACCCCGTTAAAACTAAAGATAAATATATTATCCAAGGTATTAAATTCAGTTGGGATGATCAAACGGTCAATCCCTATACCGCACTCTGACAGGTATTATACCGGAATCGAATTTAAGGAGTTTAATTTAGCAGATAGGAAATACTTAAACGACTACATTCAACTAAAGGCAGCTTAAACTATAAGGAGCAAATAAAAGTGGCGACAGAAACTAAAACCCAATCGGAAACAGCGGAAAAACCAGCGGCAGAAAAACAGACCAATTGTTTAGGCTGCAATAAGCCCCTGAAAAAGATAAAGAAATATTACCGTAACCAAAAATTCTTTTGCAGCAAAAAGTGCTGGAAAAAATTCTTAAAACCAAAAGAAGAACAAAAATGATCAGACGCCTTAAAGGAGCGGAGAGAAGAGAACACCCCAGGATCGAAGCCGGGCTTTCGCTTAAAGTAGCGGTAAATGGATATGATTTCTCCACAATTACCCGCAATGTAAGCTGCGTAGGCGCGTATTGCCATATACCGAAATATGTTCCGCCGTTCACCCGGGTAAATATCAAAATGAATCTTCCTATCAGCCGCAGCGGTAAAGAAAATTCTACTGTTGAATGCAGCGGAGTAATAGTCAGAAGCGAAGATGAGGCTGCCGGAGGTTTTAATGTTGCAATTTTTTTCAATAGGATCAATGAAACAGCTAAACATAAGATTTCCCGTTATTTAAGCCGGTACGTACCCTCATACTCCAACGCCCTCCTTAAAACATCTTAAAAATTTCAAGAGATGGGAAAAATCAATAAAACTGATCCGGTTAAATTGATCTGCGGCGTTATTTTTAAGGAAGGGCCGCTTTTAAAAAAAATTGAAATAGCCTTAATAAAGCTTTACGGAAAAATAGATTTTAAGAGCGCGGTCCTGGATTTCAATTACACTGATTATTACGAAAAAGAGTTTGGCTTAGGGCTTAAGCGCAAATTCATTAGTTTCAAAAAACTGATCCCGCCGGATCAATTAAGCGCAATAAAAATTACTACCAATAAAATCGAAGATAGATTATCCTCTAAAAATTTACGCCGGATTAATATCGATCCGGGGTATCTAGACCTGGCAAAATTAGTCCTGGCCACTACCAAAGATTATAACCACCGCATTTACCTTTCCAAAGGCATCTTTGCTGAAATCACGCTAACTTATCAGGGTAAAAGTTTTAGACCCTGGAACTGGACTTACCGGGATTATCAATCCCAGGAATATATCGCGATATTCAATCAAATAAGAGAAATCTACAATCTCCAGATCAGGAAATAACTTTTGTATCCTTCATACCTCAAAGCCTACGAAAACGGTAAACTCAAACGGACAGCTGATCATCTATACAATATGCTAAAGAGCTGCTCCATTTGTCCCCGTAATTGCCTTGTAAACCGTATAAAAGGAGAAAAGGGGTTTTGTAAAACCGGGCTCCTGCCTAAAGTGGTTAATTTCATGCCCCACAATGGCGAAGAACCACCTATATCCGGCGCTAAAGGCTCTGGCGCGATATTCTTCAGTAACTGTAATATGGCTTGCGTATACTGCCAAAACTTCGAATTTAGCCAAAAAAAGGAGGGGAGGGAGGTAGATTTTGACGAATTAGCCGGCTTTATGCTTAAATTGCAGGATTTAGGCTGCCATAACCTGAATTTAGTTACTCCCACCCATGTACTACCCCAAATATTAAAAAGCCTCTTAATCGCCATACCCGAAGGCTTGAAACTACCGATTATCTATAATACTTCGGGCTATGAATCAGTTGAGATAATAAAATCATTGAATGGGATCGTTGATATCTACCTTTCGGATATGCGTTACTCTGATAATGAATCAGCAAAACAATATTCCAATACTTTGAATTATCCCGAATATAACCGGGAAGCGGTTAAAGAAATGCACCGGCAAGTTGGTATTGCGGAATTCGACAAATCCAGTATAATAACCAGAGGAATGATTATCAGGCACTTGGTTTTACCAAATAAATTATCGGGAACCGAAAAGATCATGGAATTTATCGCTAAAGAATTATCAGAAAATACTTACATCAGCTTAATGAGCCAATATATCCCTTATTATAAGGCCGATAAGCACCCCAAGATAAATCGCCGGATAAATACCCGGGAATATGAAGAAGCCCAAAACATAATGCAAAAATATCATCTTTATAACGGCTGGACGCAAGAATCCCGTGGCCTGGAGAGATTAGCCGGTGTAAACATAAAACGCAATATTTAATTTTAATAATGTATATATCAAAATTAATAAGAACGCTCCACCGTAAATTATTTATTATAAATGATACCCCCCAAAAGATCGCCCTAGGCGCAGGTCTCGGAGTCTTCGCGGGAATAATGCCGGGCATGGGCCTGTTAGTCGCTTTATTCCTGGCTTTTGTATTCCGGGCTAACCGGGCCAGCGCGGTAATCGCAAGCCTTGCCAGTAATACCTGGTTAAGCATCCTAACTTTCATATTGTCAGTTAAAATAGGTTCTGTTATAATGAACCTTGAATGGCATAGCATATATAACCAGTGGATAGAACTTTTAAAAAATTTCCAATGGCAGGAGTTGCTTAAAACTTCCCTGCTAAAAACTGTCCTGCCGATCGCCATCGGTTACTTAATCTTAAGTATTTTAGCCGGAATTATCGTTTATATTTCCGCGTTGATAATATTAAATATCAAAAGGAGGAATAAAAATGAGTAAATCAATCAAAGGAACAAAAACAGAACAAAATCTGCTTAAATCTTTTGCCGGGGAATCCCAAGCCAGAAACCGCTATACCTATTTTGCCAGCGCGGCTAGAAAAGAAGGGCTCGAACAAATAGCCAATATTTTTATAGAGACCGCAGAGAACGAAAAAGAACACGCCAAGATTTTCTTTAAATACCTGGAAGGCGGAGATGTTGAGATCACCGCTTCATATCCGGCCGGAATAATTAAAGAGACTAAATCCAATCTGGAAGAAGCAGCTGCCGGAGAAAATATGGAATGGACAGCCTTATATTCCGATTTTGCCAAGATTGCCAAAAATGAGGGCTTTCCAGAGATTGCCCGCTCTTTTGAACAGATATCCAAAGTAGAGAGATTCCACGAATCCCGTTATAGAAAACTGATTAATAATATTAAAAACAAAGAGGTATTTAAAAAAATTTCTCCGGTTAAATGGCACTGCATTAATTGCGGCTTTGTGTATGAAGGAGATGAAGCACCCAAGGAATGCCCGGCCTGCAGACACCCGCAGAGTTTCTATGAAATACTGGCTGAGAATTATTAACTATGGACTTTAACCAACTTAAGGTAGAAATAAAAAATATACCGCTTCAAGAGACCCGCGCAGATAGAGATGATTATCTGGAAGTTGTTATTAACAGCGAAAAAATTACGGATATATCCGGAATCTTAAACCGCTATTTCGGCTTACCGGCCTGGCCTTCGGATAAAGAGATCCAAAAAGGAGTAAAAGAAACTATCGATAAATTTGGCGGAATCATCAAAGGACAGATTTTATACGCCAAATACGAGAATAATAGCCAAACTTTTGCTATGATTTGGCCTTGGCAGTCCACGCGTTTTTTTACGCTTAAAATCGGTTTTAAAACATAAAACGGGGAAGGGGAGAGGAAATAAATGTACAAAATTACGCTTTTAAGGCACGGAGAGAGCGTCTGGAACAAAGAAAACCGTTTTACCGGTTGGACTGATGTGGATCTGTCGGAAAAAGGATTAAGTGAAGCTAAAAAAGCCGGCCAGGCTTTAAAAAAAGAAGGATTAATCTTTGATATAGCATTTACCTCAGTCTTAAAAAGAGCTATCCGGACTATCTGGATAACCCTTGATGAAATGGACCTGATGTGGATACCGGTATATAACTCCTGGAGGCTGAATGAAAGGCATTACGGAGCCTTGCAAGGACTGAATAAATCCGAAACAGCGGCTAAGTATGGCGATGATCAGATCTTAATATGGCGCAGAAGCTACGATATTCAACCACCGGCTTTGGAAAAAAACGACTTAAGATTTCCAGGAAATGACCCTAGGTATATAAATTTAAACCCGCAGGATATCCCGCATACCGAATGCCTTAAAGACACAGTTGCCAGATTCCTGCCATACTGGCACGAAACTATATCGCCGGCTGTCAAATCCGGGAAAAAAATCATAATAGCCGCCCATGGAAATAGCTTACGAGCTTTGGTAAAATACCTGGATAATGTATCTAATGAGAACATTGTCGACCTGAATATACCCACCGGAATTCCACTGATCTACGAACTGGATGATAATTTAAGGCCTCTAAAGCACTATTATTTAGGCGATGATGAAGAAATCAAGAAAGCTATGGCCTCGGTTGCCAACCAGGGAAAAGCCAAGAAATAAAATCATACCGATTAATTAAAAACAAAACCCTACAACCCTGCCCATTCCAATTAGTCACAGAAAGATTACATTGGGGCAAAAGAACTCTTCCAGAAAATAATCAGTCTTGACCCTCAACAAGAAAAAGCAACCTATTATCTTCAACAAATATTTCCCTAATAGAGCGTTATTTATCCAATGAGGAAACAGCGATACCGAAAACTATAACTGGCTCACCTCCTAAACCAACTAATAAAACCGGGGTTATTGTTAACAACGATAAATGTGGATAGATGTTTTGAATAATCGAGCTTAACGCAAAGCTTCACCGCCTCTTTTGGAGAGCGGAACATAGCCAGTTATAAAGAGACAAGTACCAGTTAGATTTTTTAATCATAATTTAGTCACGAGTGTAAGCTTTTATATTTCAATATGTTACATGCGTGTTATAATGTTGAATAAGATATATACTATTGAGGTACGTATATACTTTGAAGAGTTTGTTTGACATAACAGTATAAATTGCCGTCAGAGGTATATATTGCTTAAAAAAGGATGCCCTTAAAAGCTTATTGCTTTAGGCTTCCGGGACAAACTACTGTACATCATTGACTGATTCAATAAAGATAAGTTCGGCAATATCAGAATTAATCAACAATTAAATTATGCGGCCCAAAACAAATGTCATATGGATATAAAGATGCCGATTATTTAAAACTGAGTATTAATCCGCACTCGGGATTATTAAACACATGAGATATTTATATTGATCACCAACAAACAAAAATATTTTGAATATTTATTTAATATTCCAAAGTTTACTGAAATTTTAGTGTAATCGCAATATAATAATGTCCTGATCTAGCAAAGTAGAAATGTCCGGTTTACAAACTGCTATAATGCTCCTTAAAAGGAGGGTTAATGGCAGAGGAGGATATGCTACTGATGGATCAGGAAGATTTAAAGCGATTAAG
>JAHKAP010000014.1 GCA_018825985.1 Candidatus Omnitrophota bacterium | reverse complement strand
TATCCTTAGCTACAGTTTGTTGGGTATTAGATTCCCGCGTAGTTAAGCTTAATTTCTCAAAAATTTCTTTGCTTATACAAAGCAATTTCGTTAACTTTCCCTTATAAGCAGGGGGGTAACGATGTATGGTATCATTTCCACGACCCCATAAATACTGACCTTGACAATAGCTTGATCATATGGCATACTTATAATGTAGCAGAAAGAAACAGATGTATGAGTATGGTGATGCAGCAAGGAGGTCCACGGATAGCGTTAAGCTAACTAGGCCTATCACCTACAAGAACCCCTGAAGTTAATTTCAGGGGGTTTTTGTTTGCACCCACCTCAAGTATTGCCAGTAGGGACTGGGTCCGTAGAAGGCTATCTACGAAGGCTGGACAGGAATCTGTCCCACGACAAGATAAGTATTTAACGGGAGAAAACAAAAAAGAGGATAGATTACATATGTAGGGCGAATTCCATAAAAGTAATAATCTCAGATTTAGCTATATCTTTGACCTCGCGGAAAGCTACTCCTATCTGATATTGCCCGTCTTCCACAGCCACACTGTAACACACCCGGCAGACTATCTCAAGGGGACTAGAAGAAGCGATAAACCCCTGTTTATCAGTTCTAAATAAACTAAACCTGACTACGATCATGCTCCGGGCAGGAATATTATACTTACTTAATAGCCCAATACCGCCTTCGCAGATACTCAGCATTGTAGCCTCAATCTCTTTACCCCGATACAAAATACTCACCTCTGGCGGACTTTCCACTGTATAAGCGAGAGTAATATTCACGCGTAAGCGTTTGAACTTGCGCCGGTCATTTATCCATTGCTTACTATTCATATCCTTCTCCTTTATAAAATATAAAAGCCACCTTTCAAACAATCTTTTTCCTTGCCTTGACCCCTAAAGGCAATAAAAACCCTACTCCATGACAACTTAATCATTGTTTAAACCTTTACTAAGTATATCCTATATTTGGCAAAAATTCAAGCCAGGAAGGCGTTATCTACTTACGGCTCTCAAAGTAATCCGTGGCATTGATATCGTTAAAAATAAACCCCATTGGCGTACAGGTTCCCTTAGTCAGAATCTTTAAGTCGCAGTTAAAACTCCTCTCAATTCCTAAGCCGTATTTCTTGATATACCCCAGGCCGGGATACCAGGAATTACCTAATAGCAAAAGATACCTTTTATTGGCGATATCCGCCTTCGCCCACTGGATATTATCCCCCTCCAGAGGCTGTAGCGGGATGAACCTAAACCTAATTTCATAGCCCTCATAGCCCGGGCCTGCGGAAATATTTGCCTGTTTACGAGAAAAGTCAGTTATATCTATAGAAGTTACCCGGCACTTGCCCTTAAAAGCCTGGTATTGACACGGTCCGCCGACCACTTTCTGGGCATCCTTATCTTTTTTCTTGGTCTGAGCATAAACTAATCCTATTCCCGATAAAAACACCAAAGTAAAAAGACAAATAGCTAATCTTTTCATTTTACCCCCCCCTTAACTACACCCCGAAGGTGGACATAGTTTCAACCTAAACATAATCAGCCAACTTTAAAACCAGTTTCCGGGAATCCTCCCACCCCAGGCAGGGATCGGTAATAGACTTACCGAATACTCTGCCATTTACATCCTGAGAACCTTCTTCCAAATAACTTTCGATCATCAGCCCCCGGACATACCCCTTAAGTAAACGGGAATGTTTGATATTACGCATAATCTCCAAAGCTATCCTGGGCTGTTCTTCAAATTTTTTCCCGGAATTGGCGTGGTTAGTATCTATAATTATCCCCGGGTTCTTCAATAGGCGCTTATGGTACATTTCAATTACCCGGCTTATATCTTCATAATGATAATTAGGGATATACTGAGCGTTCTTATTCATCGCCCCCCTTAAGATGCAATGGGCATATGGATTGCCGGATGTTTTTACCTCTGAGCCCCGGTAAACAAATACATTCGGGGTTTGGGCTGCCTGCACAGAATTCAGCATCACGTTCAGGTCGCCGCTAATCGGGTTTTTCATCCCCGCGGGAATATCCAGGCCGCTGATAGTTAAACGATGCTCCTGGTTTTCTACTGAACGCGCGCCTACAGCAACATAACTCAAGAGATCTTCTAAATATGGATAATTGCCGGGATAAAGCATCTCATCAGCAGAGCTTAATCCCGATTCCTTTAATATCTTTATATGCATCTTTCTTAAAGCCTTTAATCCTTCCACTATATTCGGCTTCTTGCCGGGATTAGGCTGATGCATCATCCCTTTATAACCCTCTCCGGTAGTCCTGGGCTTATTAGTGTATATCCTGGGAACTAAAACCAACTTTTCGCTGACCTGTTCCTGCAATTTTGATAAACGCAAGGCGTATTCGCAAACTGCTGTTTCATTATCAGCTGAACAGGGCCCGATAATAATCAAAAATTTATCGCTTTCCCCTTTAAATATATCAATTATCGCCTTATCCCTCTCTCTCTTAATTCTTTTGATGTTTTCCGATAAAGGCATTTCATGCAAAATTTCATTCACACTGGGTATTTTACGTAAATATTCAAAACTCATTAATTATTCCTTTGATTTATTATAAATCCATTACATAATTCTTAAGAGGTTCAATCCAGTTTTAGGGTCAATATCTTTACCGGCCTTCACACCTTTCAATTCGAATATTATAGCTTCGATGACCAAAAATACCCGGGATTTTCCCCGCACGCAACCGACAAGTACGTTTTTCTTCTTGCCCATAGCTGAATGAATGTGTATCTGGGGCCCGATTTTATTAGTAAAAATCGTTCCGATACCCATGACCTCCCATCCATTCTTAAAAGTAACCTTATTGGGTTCTGGCGGTATAACCGGTTTTTTCGGACCGGTAACCAGATCCCCCTTGTTAAGCGCGCCTATAAAAACCATAGTCGCTGCTTTAATTTTTTCTTTCCGAACTAATTCAGATAATTTATCAATTAGTATATCGCCATTATCAAACTTCGCCAGGAATACCCTGCCTATAGAGCCTTTCGTATATTTCATATCCTACATTATAACCGAAAATCAGAAAACCTCAAAATAAAAAAAAGGGACGGTTCTAAAACTGTTCTTAAAGTGTCCCCGGAATGGGGACACTTTAGCTTTGTTTTCAGAACCGTCCCTGTCTGTTTTTAGCTCAATGAATCAGCCAATACTAACGCTTCTTTATATCCCTGGCTGGCTTCCTTAAGGCAGCACTGGGTTTCTTCAAGGATTCCTACTCTAACCAGTAATGCCATCATTCGATCCCTATTAACTTCCATCTCGCCTTTTTGGGATGCGGCAGCTAAAGCTTCCTTGATCCTCTCCCCTGATGGAAGTATCTCTCTTTCCACCATAGTCTCAAGGCCTGCTAGTTCTTTATCCACGTCAAACATAGCTAGCTCTTCCTGGCTTAACTTTGGCAGGTCCAGATTAAGGCTGGCGAAATTACCCATTGCCTGATAATTAATAGGCATAGCCGCAGGGCGGAAATCAATACCGCCGGCTTTCTTTTCGATTGCTGAACTGGCTGCAGTAGCCACATACTTCTGAGTATCCACCGCTCCCAGGTTCTCAAAGGTCTTCCCGATCATAACCTGGAATTCACGACTCATTTCCTGGCGGGCCTCTGCCGGCAGATTATCTATTCGTTGCTGAACCGCTTTCAGGTCATTCCTGAAATCAGCTATTTTATTAAGTAATCCTGCTTCTAATTCAGCGCGCTTAGCCTGGATCTCTTCCGGAGTCATAGTCTTAGCATATTTCCTAGCTAATGATAAGTCTAAGAGCTTTTCATATATTGCCCGCGCTTCTGAACCAGCCGGCTGATTTCTTAAAGCATTGATCACGATTTCCATATACGCGGTAGCCAAATGCACTTCACCGGCGCCGTTAGCAACTATATCGCCATATTTATCTAACCTAACCTTGGAAGCGCCATGCTGAACAACAACCACGCCATACTCTCTTCCAAGATCCGCTAATGTCTTAATTGCCCGGAAATCAATGTCCCCGCCAACGCCATGCGCGGTTCCGGTCTGGATAGCTACTTTGCTCAGGCCGGCAACACTGTCTTTCGCCTTTATGTTTTCCAGAACTTCTGTGCTCCATATTCCGTAATTACCTATTACGCTGTAAAGATGATCCGCGCCGTTTCCCTTAATCCTGCTGACAGCATGGCCTAACATCGCGTTATATAACTCAACGTAAGCGACAAATTCACCTGGCTCGCTATTCTTGCCGCCTACTTCACCTATTTCGCCACCCAAAGTTATGGTAGCGCCTTTAGTTTCCAGGCCGCGGCTAAGTATTGTGCCTACCATAGATTCCTGGGCGTTAAGGATCTGCTGAACTACCAGTTCCTTTGCTAGCGCGTCAATTTGGCCAGCATCATCTATCTGATGCTTAAAGAATACCATCCGCGTAGCCAAGTCAACTAAATTGTCTTGCTGCTTTTTATCTGTAACCTGTTTCAGCTTTGCTTCGATCTCACTAATGATCTCAGAATAGTAACCCTTCTCATTATAACGAAGCAAGGCTTGCTTGGTTTTATCCTGGATCAACTGCATAGTTGCCTCGCCTAAGGCGCTCTTCCATGAAGCATAACCTCTTACAGCCAGCCTGCGGATATCTTTATCCTTATCTCCGCTAGGCTGAATAATAGTATCTTCGTCAACACCTTCCAGATCTTCAACATCCTGAGCAATCGCAACCAGGGTTGAAGTATCCAGGTCAATGCCGAAATGATCGGCCTTGATCGCTTCTTCTATCGCCTTTAACTGGTCATTACGCGCTTTTTCAGGTGCTTTAGCATAAACATCGACCTTAGTCTGATAATGGTCAGCCTGAAGATATACAGGGCCTTTGTATCCTTCCATCATAGCGGCGATATAAGCGGTTGCCTTATATACCTCGGGAGGCTGAGCAGTATAGCCTTTTTCGCTCAATGCCAACTCTAGTATGACCAATCCTATATTCTTAGCAATGGCTTCCCTAAATATAATACGCATCTGTTCAAGCGAATCTGTCCTTACATTGATCGCCGGGACCGTAACTCCTTTGATTTCTTCGCTGGCGATTTTCTTATACACATCAAACATCGAAGCAGGATAAATACCCTGTTCTTTAGCTAATTGGTCTATTTCAGCGAAACTGGCTTTCTGCTTTTCCGCGTTGCCCCATCTTGCCATATCAACCAATCCCAGCATCTGAACCTGAGATTCTGCAGATATCGCTGAGCTGGCTGAGGTCTCTTCATTAACAGATGACATATAAGAAGGATCTACGGCTAATCTCGACTCAATAGCCTCTACCAGCGCGGTCGCGCCTGTCGCATCCTGAACTATCTCTGTAGACGCGTCCTTGCTAGCCATATTCAATGATGCGTGTATAATGTGGGCCTGGCCCCTGGCTACGATTGATTCCTGCGGGACCGCATACATTAATATAACTTCTGACGGGTCATCCGTAGGCTTAACATAAACTACAGGGACTAACACATGATTTGCCCCGTCCGGAGCATTCCTTACAGCCTGCGGTAACAAGTTGTGAGAAAGTTCAACTATGCGCACTGTATTAAACACACCTTGCGGAAAATCTACCAAGGCGACATCAGGACGCGCAGCTAAAACCTGCTTTACTTTATTTACATCAATCGCCTTACCATCCAAACGAGTTAAGGTAAGTATATGATGATGGTACATGGTAACTCCGCCGCTTTGAGCTGCGTCAGTATTCACATAATACAACGGATTACCCTTATTATCTGTCATTCCGGGGATCTGCAGTGAAATTTTAAGATTGTCCGGAGTGACCAGGATCAGATCCGGTCCATGATGATAAGAAAAGGCTAACTGAGTAGCTGCAACGCCGCCTTTAGTGTCTCCGGGATCAGCTACCCTGCGGATAGCTGTATTATCAACCGAAAGAGCAACGCCTAAGTATTGCATCAATGATATAACTTCGGTGCTTAACGCGGTGGTATTGCACGATACATGACGGATATGCTTCTCAAGCAATATGGCGTTATAATCTGCCGATACATTGCTAAAAGAAAAGCCTACACTTTCCGCTTCTCCGCCCTGATAAATAAATACCGTATCGGGGTGAAGTTTGGAGGCCGACTCATAGAGCAACTTTTTATTCTGCGCGCCTATCTTTTCAGGGGTAGCATCCACTACTACCTGAAACTTTCCTGCCTTTAAAGCAACGGAGAAAAGCCCTTTGTATTGATTAGCGAACCTCTGTTTAGCTTCTTTCTCTCCTATAGCTTTTGCTTTCCCCATTACCTCCTTAACCTTATCTGGATTGCTGCGCTCAGATAAAGTCAATTCATTCAAAAGCGCATTACGAGCGCTAACGATAGAAGCATCCTCGAGCGCTTTATAAAGTTTAGCCTCAAACTCGGCTAATTTTCCCGGCTGTTGATCATACAAGAAAACCTGTTTTTTGGTTTCCTTATCATCCAATACCTGATCGGCATGGTAAATATCATACCCCATGAAAAAAGCATGCATTACACGCTCTATCCTATCCAAAGAATTTATCGCTACGGCAGGAGTACCGAATCCGGCAGCCTCAAGCGTCGGGGCAACCTTGATTGCTTCATTACCATAACCGTTTATTACATAAGAAACCTTGGGCGCAATGATAAACGCGGTGAATTTTTCATTACCGCGGACAACTGAATGCATACTGGCGGTTAAGCCTTTTGAACCATCCCTTATTAATGCGTCTATCATGCCCTTAATGCCATAAACCCCGTCGCTGTCTTCCGGAACCATGATCCTTACTAACTTTCCGGTCTGTTCAACCCGGTTTATAATACTCTGCAGATCATCGATAAATGAAGCGCCGGTTCCAGTATTCGCTCTTGATCCCCTTGAAATTATCGTCTGGGTTTTCAAATTGATTTTACCATTCCCAAATGTCAATCCTTCAAGCTGATTAACGCCGGGTAATTCAGTTTCAGCCGCCTTTTGCATTGGCGGAGGAAGAGGCAGAGGCTCTTTCAATAATGTGATCTGCTGCAAGGCCTTTATATCTTGCATCTGATCGACAAATGCCGCGTCATTAACCTCTTTACTCTGCTCCAGGAATTCTTTCATGTTTATCCCGCTATCCTGAGCTAATTGCATCAGACGGTTAATATCGCTCATTGGCGTTGGTACAAAAGTAGCCATTTTGAGCTGTCCGGGGATAGTTGATTGAGTGACCTGCACGATCGCGGGCAGAGTGCGCTGGGCCTTGGGCATAGAAGCCGGATTAATGCCTTTTGCGCGCAAAGCTTTAACCAACACGGCGTTCAAACGCTCTTCTACTGACTGAGTCTTAACTTCACCGGGATCACCGAATTTGTCTTTCTTTTTATTGTATTCGCCCTGAAGCAAAATAAGGGCTATATTCGGATCCTTAGCCAGGATCTGGCGGGTGGCGTCGAGGCTGATCTGCCTGCGGTCATTCATGGGTGTACGCAATGTCGTCATACTGAAATCGATCCAGGGATTCTGACCGTCGATTTCCATTGTCTCCATCCCGGCAAACACATCGGAATTATCACCCAAAGATAGGCGAATCGCGGTGCTCATGGGAATAGGAGATATTTTTATATTTCCAACAGCCTGCCCCCGGTTAAATATACTCGTACGGGCAACCAGCTTCCCGCCCGCTACTTTCATAGCCTGGGCTAAGGAGTTGAAAACAGTTGTATGCGACAAAGCATGCGCTTCCGCGTCAGTAGCAGGCACAAAAGACTTACCTTTTAGCGCTTCCGGACTGTTTTGGATCGCTGCGTCGATTCCGGGAATATGTTTCCTATTTCTAAAAGTTTGGCCGGCTCCACCAGCAAGAGAACGGAAAGGCGGTTTAAACCCGAGCCTTTTGATTGCTTCATCGGTGTCCCCACCGCCGGTCGACCACACTGACATCTTAGATACTGCTTTTGCTGTTTCTGTCATATACATTAAGAGAGCGTCTACGCGTGTATCGATCAATGGGCCAGCCCATTCAGCGCTTTGGAAAGGATTGTCAGCGCGGTTAATGATCGAGGCGTAATAAGCATCGGTCTTTGGGCCGATACCGCTCAATACAAGATCAAACCCCTTCGGAACCCTACCATTAACCAGATTAACTGAATGAACAATATCTTTATCCACATAAGCCATATCTTTAGGGAGCGCAATTCTATTAGGATTATCCTGTATCGCTTTTGCTAAAGCAGGGAGCCTGGCAAAAAACTTCCCGTCATCAGCGACTTTCAACGATCTCGCCGAGGAATGGCCAAGCACTTCTGTTGCCAAAGTTGAAAGTTCATCATCAGAATAATCTTTGCCTTTTTCCATTTGCGCGGCAACCAAAGCTGCTTCAGCCGGAACCCCTCCCACAACGATCATATCCGCGCCGACATTACTGCTAAGCTGAGAGATCACGGAATCGGTCTTCTGAATCTTAGACCCTCCTAAAATGGCTAAATTAGGCTTCAATGGATTAAGGGCATTACGTCCGTCTTGAATTTCACGTACCAGAAGTGGGTCTGCAAGGGTCGGAACGCCGTGAAAACCGGTGATCCGGTTGCTTTCCCCGCCTAACGCGGAAAGTCCGCCCAGTACAAAATAATCAATCAAGGGCCTAAGCGTAGGCACAAACCAGGGATTTTCTTCCAATGTCTTCCCGGTGGAGCTGTCTTTTGCCCGCACCTGCTTTAGTAAAACAGCTTGTCCGGATTTAAGTCTTTTAATAGCGTCGATTGCTACTTTACCAAAAAGGTCATTTACTGACGTTACCCTATTCCCTCCGACCAATTTATTAAGGATCTCGGCATGCTGGTCAGGATTTTCAATAAAAGCTGGGTCACCGGGACGGCCCTGATGAAAAATTAAAACTACCTTGGCGCCTGCATCTAATAATTCTTTTAAGGAATGGCCGGTTTCGACAATACGGCCGTTATTAGGATCGCTTATAATGCCGCCTTTTACAGGGGCATTAACATCCGGGCTAAACAATACTACTTTACCTTTTACATCTATAGTTTTACCAATTTCCGCAAATGTTGCTACTTTAGGAAATTCAGCTTCATAAGGCCCCAATTCAACTTCGACTGGCGAACTTGTTACTTTCATCCCTTCCGGAGTTTCTAAGCCGACTGTTGCAAGAACTTTAGTAATAGCGCTGCTGGCTTGACCAGGTAAACTGACTCCAGCTACTTTAAGTACCGGATTAGTAACATCTATACCGCCTGAAAAATATGAGCGGATCACCTGTCCTGTAGGAGTTCTAACGGTCTCTTTGACATTGTATTCGCCTTGTGAAAACGATTTCTTGTAAGCGTTAAAAAAAGAGGTCTTGGTCCAGGCTGATATAGAGGTAAGGCCGGTAAGGTCTTTTCTGTCTATTAATGAGGCATATTTACCGGTCTGGTTGGCAAACCTGGATTTAAACCAGCGGGAGAATATTAAAGAATAATATACCTGCCTTAAAGCTGAATAACGCTTAGAGAGATTAACTTCTGTAGTTAATTTAGGAAGGATGAGTTCACGGATCAACTGGGATGAATATTCGTTCAAGGCCTTGGAGCGCTCATCTTTAAAGCTATACATCTGTGAACCTTTAAGCACATCCTGCTCCAGCATTACTTTTAAGGTAGCCTTATAAATATAAGAGCTATCTTTGGTCTCCCGGACAATGATCTCATTCGGCACTATCCAGGGGCGGGTCAGGGTAGGAATGGTCACTTCCTGATAGCCGTAAAGCTCTTCGGCTTTCTGATAAAGTTTAGTCCAATACGCTCTTCCTTCTGTAGTTTCAGGGGAAGTAAATCTGGCAGTGTCTTTTTTAAGTTGGAGGTCAGCTTCAAGCATGATCTTGCCGACATCAGTCTTGGCCAGCCAATCATCAATGATCTCATTTTCTGAATCAGGGCGTAAGTTGACCCAGAACATATCATTGGGAAGAGTTAAGCCAACAAGGAAGTAATTCAATAACTCCTGGGTGGATTGGCTAAGCTTATCCTTGGTAATCGCCTTAAGGTCGCCCCTGTCTAGCATTACCTTTATATTATCTTGAAGCATATCAAAGGAGAAAAACCTTATATGCACCGGCCTGAACCTGTCTACGGCCATATTGCTAGACATTTTAGATAAATGCCCGGCCAGGTTAAGCTCTGCCGCCATAGAGGCAAAACCTACTTGCTGGATAACCATTGTTAAGGTAATGATCAGGGAAAAGACTTTACGCCACATTTTACGCTCCTCCTTTTTGTGCTTCATGTTACTAAGTAATTTTTTAAACATTTTTATAATCCCAAAAAAGAAAGCCGAACTGACCCAATTTTTCAGTTCGGCTAGAAATCTTGTTTTCTAGGTATTTCGTGGCAGTATCCCCGGATCTCCTCCAAGACCCGGTGATTTAAAACTTACTTCTTGATTCTAAATCTTAACAAGAAACCGTTTTCAAAAATATAGCACATGATACCATAGTTTGTCAAGTTTTTTTTACTTGCAACAGCCTCCACCCTTTTCAACCATTTTTATCACGCCCGCTACGATAAAACAAGACAGGGCCAGAAAAATAACCTTATTATCGCTGACAGGCAGGATATCAAAGGCCGCAGCCAAAAGCATTAATATTGCCGCGACCCATAAAATCGACTTAATAAAGCAGGTATTTTTATTCTCCACTTCTCCCCCCTTCTTTTAATACAATCTTATTACCGGCGATATCTTACTTCTTGGCCAAGATAGCTAATACAAACGAGATATTAGCCAGGATCAATAAGCTGCTAGGTTTGAATACATACATAGCCGGCGGATTAATGAAACCTATCCCTCTAAGGATTGCCGCCCCGGCTAAAAAAATACAGCCTAAGGTTACGAAAAACTTTAATGAGAACATATCTTATGCCTCCTATTTGGTCGGAGAAATTTTTTTCGGCGCGGGCCTGCCTCGCTAGAGCTATAAGACTTACAGCCCTAGCGAGAAAATAGGTATGATGGGACCCGCGAAACAAAGCTATTTCTTCTTGGCCTTTTTCTTGGCCTTTTTCCTATGTGCCCCGCATGTTGTGCACATATCTACCTCCAGTTTAATTATTTCTTTATCTTACAGGTATTTATACCCAATACCTGATATAAACCACACCAGCCAATTAAAGCTGTTACAACCGGAAGCAAACCAATCAACCCCCACCAACTTCTAAATTTGATCCCAATAACTATAATAACAACTCCTATTATTAACCGAACAACCCTATCCAGCGCTCCCATATTTGCTTTCATCCAAATATCTCCTTTATTTGACCTTATAGGCTAAAGACCTTTTTTTTCAAACCATCTGAACAACAAAAGCCCTAATACCAAAAATGTGATGATTATGATCCAGTGATTGATCCCGGTTATACCCGGCAAGGTAATTTTTCCATAATCGCCGATCGTAAGAAGATTTTTCTTAACCCAGGGGTATGCTTCGGCAAATATGCCCGCGCCCAGGATCATTCCCAGGATGCCTGATAAAGCATCTAAACGGCCCTCTCCTAACGCTCCCAATGATGTAGCCGGGCAATAACCTAACAATCCCCAACCTATACCAAACAAAAGCCCGCCGAACACTACTGCCCCGATTATCATCGGCTTAATGCTCAATTTCGCGATACCTAAGTCATTTAATAAATAGACTCCGATCACTCCGGTCAAAACCATAGAAAGCATAAATTTGACAATGGTCATATCTTTAAGAAGTAACGCCCCTAGTTGCTTATCATAACGGATGACCCTTGAACGCTGTAATAATATGCCAAAAACTATTCCTGTAATAAATCCGTATAAATTTATGTTCATTATTTACCTCCTTTATAGATTATCCTTGCTACTACAATGCCACCTATAAAGAAGCATATTAAAGCCACAAACCCGCTGACAGCCAATTGCATTAAGCCACTTAACCCGTGTCCGCTGGGACAACCGTCAGCCAGCCTGGCCCCCCAAATTGCGATAATCCCGCCGATAAATGCAACTATCAGCCGTTTTAAATTTCCTTTCCCGAATTTTTTCTCCCACAAATCCGGCAAAATTTTAAAACAGAATTCTTTGGCAGCTATTGCAGCTATTAACGAACCGACAAGCACCCCTACAATAAACATGACCTGCCATTCAACCTTAGGTGCCTCTTTAATAAAATATTCGAGCTTCGCCACTCTCTCCGGAGCAAATATTCTTTCGAACATCCCCGCTATCCTGACAAAACTAGTTGATGCTCCGAAATATTTTCCGGTCAGCCATAACGACACCACTGCCAGGATACCGCCTAAAGCCCCGGCCAAATAAGGATTCATCCCTTTCTTCTCTCCTACAGTCATACTCACCTCCGATTAAAAAACAGCCCTCGTTAAGTCAACTGGACTGCTTTTTTGACGGTTAAAAAAATTTATCGCCGTAGGCTATTCACCGATCCTTTTCCCTTGCGCAGTTATTTCTTTACAACCTTATCGCTTAAAGCCTCGACCTGCTTGCGTAAATCAACTAACGCGCTCTCTAAGCGCTGATTGGAACTGATCAAAGATTGCTGGGAATTAATAAAAAGCTGATTGCTTTCATTGGCATTCTCCACTAAAACACTAATTTGGACAAGTCTTAAGGCAATAGCGGTAAGAAATATTACTATGGTAGTCAGCACAACATTCAGATATTTCATTGTTATATATTATACTATTGAACAAAATTGACCGCAATAATAAATTTTAGGAAAACTCTTGGCTGAATATACGATCCCTGATCTGGCCGTAAACGCTTATGGTATATTGATCAAACCTCTCCGGAAAAATATCCGGCCTGACGTAATAAGGGTTATCCTTCTTCTGTCCGTAAAGAATAATGTCGGGGTGGGTATAAATTACGCCCAAGAGAGTCTTTTCGGGAAATTTTGTCTCGTTATACTGGCAGAGTAAAGAAATATTTAATCTGCCGAGAATTTCATTAAGCCTATTCTCATAATAAATTAATCTTTCTATTCCCGGGATTTTTTTTAAAGACCATTCCATTTCTCCAGAGCCCCTTATCCCAACAAACCCGCTTTTTAAAGCATCGTAGTGGGCGTATTGGATGAAATCCAGGACATCCTCCGGAGAAAAAAAACCACGGGGAATATAGGCTTCTTCTTTTGGTAAAAAAAGTAGTTGCCCTTCCTTAGTTACCCTATCGATATCTACGCCGAAAGTAGCCAAGAGGTCGCAGACCTCGTCAGGATAATTATCTGAATATATATATATGCATTTTTCGCGGTTTTGCAGGCCGGCTATTAGGTAGGGAACCACAGCTTCTAATTGTTCAGGCTTGGATTTGAATATACTGCCAAAGTGTTTATCTTTTATTACGCCCTTGGCTTGCATACCAACTCCTTTTAGCTGAGTTTATTGTCCTGCTAAAGAATATCCCTGTCAAGTAATATTGATTAATATTGATACTATATTAAAGCGGAAAAATAGGAACCTTTTATTAAAATCACTTAAAATTATAGTGTTTCTTTACCGGCTTCTTAACGATCCAGGTGCAGCTAAGCCCACTGGGAAAAGTTACAAAATCATCCTTGCCGAAACTCACCTCCCTGCCATCCGGCGTCTCTATCGTCACTTCACCCTCCAGAATATAACATTCTTCGGTTCTGCTATAGGACCAGGCAAACCTGGATACCTCTTTCTCCCATATCGGCCAATTGTAAATACCCCTATTCACCAAATCCTGCCGACTCAACTTCTGCACCGATATCTCCATACCCCACCTCCCTACTTATTATGGATTTCCCCTTAAACATGGTTTTTTTATGCACTCGCTCACGTCATTAGCGGGTGACCGAAGGATGGCGGCGATTGGGAGGATCCACACCGGGCGGAGGGGCCCAAGAGCTGCCTCCTTCGGGCAGGACCCGCCACCATGGAAGCGAATCTGACAGCAAAATAAGTTATGTTTTAGGTTTCCGGGGAATCACCGCCCAAACAGCAAGATAAACAACGATACCAAGCCCGAATGAGAGAACAGCAACAAGGATGAATATGATCCTGAATATCGTGGAATCGATCTCATAATACTCACCCAATCCGCCGCAGACCCCGCCGATCTTACGGTCTGTATTCGAAAGAAATAGTTTTTTCATCCTTATCTCCTATTTTAATACCTGAAATGCACAAATATCCTGCCGAAATTTTTATCGTCTTTTTCAATCCGGTGATAGAGCCTTTTTATCTGCGGCTTTAGCCAGGAAACGCAACACCCCCTTCTTCAGCTGCCCGCTCCCCTTGCCCGGAATAATCTCTACCAGCTCTATCCCTTTGCTCACCGCCTCCTGTATCACCCGGTTAAGCTCCCCCTCAATCTGCCTACCATTACTAAATATATCATGTAAGTCTAATTTTATCTTAGCCATAATAAACCCCAGAAGCGTCCCCTGGTTTTACGAATGAAAAAAATAAACACAGCTTTTTAAAGGTAAATTCGGCCTAAGGTCTCTTATAGGAACACATGCAAATCGTATCCCGGAAACTGTTTTTTGCATACCTATCCTATGGTCATAGACAGAACAAAAACATTCTCCAGATTCATTTATCTTTAAGTTGACGCAAGCGTCTCCGTCAAGAGCGCCGCAGCAGGCCCCGCACCTCCTGCAAAGTGCCTCATATCGAGCCCGCCCTTCTTCCTGTTTCCGCGAATATGCTTCTTCATCCATAACAATATTATACTCCGCTCACAAAAAAACCCAAGCCCTTTTAAGCCCGGGACCAAAACCCCAGAACCGTCCCCTAGTTTTAAAGAACAGAAAAACCATAGAAGCGTCACCTAGTTTTACTTTTGAGCGAAACCCTTAATAATCTTCCTTGCGTCCGGCATACCCACTAATTGCCGGATTGCCTCGAAAATATCACTAATATCCTTGTCGTGCATATTGAGCCTATCCTCCAACTCCCTTAGCTTGATTGCAAATTGTTTGTTAGCTGATAAGATATTCCGTAGCTTTACGAAAGCACGCATAATCTGAATATTCACTTGTACCGCTCTTTTACTATTCAATACACCTGAAAGCATTGCTACGCCTTCCTGAGTAAAAACAAACACATTAGGCGCATGCTTAATATTGGAACTTATCACATTTTGTGATAAGTTCATAATTTCTTTTCGCGTCAGCGAAAACATAAAATCTTCTGGAAAACGATTAATATTCCTCCTCACCGCCTGATTCAATATCCTGGTCTCCACACCATAAAGCACCGCTAAATCCCGATCAATCATTACTTTTTTGCCTCTTATTTCAAAAATCCTTGCTGCTATCGTTTCTACCACTAATAAATTAGGCATTTTGGCCCCCTTTCTACTAATAATAGACGCAAAAGGAGCCCAAATCTAACCCAATTTTTTAAAACAACCGTGTCAATCTCTGGAGTTGACAACGGTTCAAGGCCACAATTTGTGACCTTGAAAATTAGCCCTCTCACTTGATGTTCCATTTTGGAACATCAAATCCAGAGCTTCAATCTAACCCAAATTTTCAAGGAACAGAAAAACTATAGAAGCGTCACCTAGTTTTATTTCGTGATTTTGATCTTTCGCAACCACTCAGATACTGTGTTTTGCGCGGTTTTCACATCACTTCCTCGGATCGCAACACCATCTAGCACAGTAGATTTCGGGCAAAGTATCTTGATATCCGTAACGCTGCGTCCCGGGCCGCCTCCTCCGTGCGTGCAAAACGGTACAACGGTTTTCCCCGAGAAATCGCATTCTGACAAAAAAGTTTTGATCGGAGCGGGAAACGTACCGAACCAGATAGGATAACCTATAAATACCAAATCATACGACCTGATATTCTCAACCTTTGTTTTCAACGCAGGCTTGTAACCGGAATCAAGTTCTTGTTTTGCTTGTTTTACACATGCATCGTAATCATTAGGATACGCCTTTACAGCCTGAATCTCAAAAATATCCCCTCCCACGATCGAATGAATTTGATCAGCAATCTCCCGAGTATTGCCAGTATGCGAAAAATAAACGACAAGAATCTTTTTGGACACAGCCCCCTCCGCCGCAAAACCAACCTTCTCCGCCCCACCCACAACCGCAGCAACCATCATTAAAGCAATAATTATCTTATTCATCTTTGCAACCTTCCCACATCAACCCCCCCATCCCATCCCCAAGTTTTAATCCCATTTCCCGTATCTACCACCCCAAATCCCCAGGGGTCAATTTTTCTCCCATCCCTAGCACATAAAAACCCCAGAACCGTTGTACTAGCTCAATAATTCGGTAACTTTCTGGAGTTTATCAAAAGGTGTTTCATAGTTCAATCCACCGTGTCTTCTAAGGTGGTTATATTCAAAAAGGAAGTTACCAAGGTTCATAATCAAGTCTTCTTTGGAATTGAATGAATTAGGATAGAAGAATTCGTTTTTAAGTATTTTCCAGAATGCTTCTATCTTACCGTTAGTCTGAGGCCTGTAGGGCCTGGTACATATATGCTTTATCCCTAGTTCATTGCACATAGTTTCAAAAGGATGTTCTTTAATAAGCGAACCTTTGAATTCCGGGCCGTCATCAGACATTATAGCTTCATATTCAAAGTTGTATATCTGTTTGAACCAGGATAATGCCCGGAACATAAAATATGTCAATGTAGAGGCCTTCTTGTCTTTGAGGACCTCTGCATAGATCAACCGGGTGCAATCATCGCATACTGCTCCGGCATAAAGCTCTTTGATTTTAAAAGAACAGCGGATATCTTTAGGTATCTTGGTTATATCGATATGAGCCAGTTCTCCAGGAGACTGTTTCTCATAACGCTTGATTATCTGTTTATCCTGCTCATTTAACGGATATCTCGCTTTAATCCTGTCCATCGTGGCAGGAGAAGGCGTCTTATCCAGATAATACGGCTTAAAGAGTAAAACAAGTTCATATCGGTTAGAGCCGAATCTCCGGTACGCTTTGACAATATTGCGTTCAATATCTTTCGGCGTTCTTCTTGAACCGGGACGAGCACCCCGCTTATGTGGTAGAAGCGATTCATCCTGTTTATTGCCTTCTAACCACTTATGATAATAGCGCCTTAGTTCTTTTGTGCTTATATGATGCGCCTGACAAAGATCTTTTACAAATTCAAAAGAACGAGGATTAACCTTGGAGAGTATTTTTTCATACTCTTCTAGAATAGGTTTCCATCGTTTAGTGATCACTTGCTCGCTGAATTTCATAGGTGCCTCCTTTGGCTATATATTATACCAAAAGAGTTACCTAATTAGTGAGCATTAACAACAGTCCCTGTGCTACGGAAACCCTATCAGAAACAGTTTGCCTAGCAAGCTCAGATAGAAAACAGCGGAAACTGTTTCCTCAATCACTAAGGAATGAGGCGCTGATTAATTGAATAAAATACGTAGATTAAAAGTAATGCCAGCAAAAATATCCCCATTGCCCTGGTATTCCTTATCTCTTTAGGTATAGAAATCGGCTCGACTTTCCAATTTATCAGCGCGTAGAACTTTATCTGCAGATTTATTGATAGTTCAGGATTAAAAGCCAGAAAAATCCCGACAATCAGTGAAACCAGGGACAAGATATAAAAAGATAATTTTATTGTCAGCATATTATTTTAATGCTTACCGATTAAGGAACAGCCCTGTTCTTAATCCCAGGGGACAGTCTCCTGTCCAGCGTCCCCATATAGCCTTCTACGGAGGCTGTCCCCGAGGTTAGCGGGCACAGTCCCCCTTCGTACTCATTCCAGCATACTACCATCCGGCAGCAACTTATCCGGCGTCTTCTCTCCCTTATCCCTCATCGGCTTTCTAACACACTTATTATAATTATGTAGGCAATAAATAATCCTGTAGCCTGCTTTACTGAAATCAGAGGTAAAATAGGCGAACATCGGACAGATATCTGTATAGGGACACTTTTCTGGAACCATAGGTATATATAGAGATCCGGGCTTCAGAAACAGTTTGCTTAGTAAGCTCCGATAGAAAATTACGGAAACTGTTTCTTTAGTGAACGTTTCTGCCAAATCCCTAACCACAGCGCTAACGCTGTCGGCACCGGTAAGATCAGACTTAAATCAAATTCATTACGGGTTTTAATGACAATGGTAGCAAAAAATAAAAATACAATAAAGAAGAGGATCTTTTTAAAATTGTGAAGTTTAAAATAATCGCAGAAAATAAAGCCGAGGAATAATACGTATATGCTTAAGGCGATGAATTGGAGGAGGATTTTTCCACCCATAAGCGTATTTTACTCCTTATAGGCAAGGTGTCAATGATAAATCCAACAAAAAAGGCGCTGATTTCTCTAGCGCCTTTTCCTCGTAGCATAATCTACCTTTCCAGCTAGATAAAGTATACCTAATAATACTTAGTTAGTCAAGCAATTTTAGAGGGCGCAATTAGCCTTTCCGACCTAATCACGCCCATTTCTGATACCCCCTCGGTGAGATTCGAACCCACATCGTCCTCTTAGCTGGAAAGGTGCATTATCCATTTATGCTACGAGGGGGTACGAATGAAGGTTGAACCTTCTACCATAATAGATAATATGTTTAGAGCGCCAAACTTTCCCAGAAATGGTGTAAACTAAAGGCTAATAGTCTAACCATTTTCTAAGGAGGAGGAAAGCATGGTATATACCCCACAAGAATACGATATTTTTATCGGCATCGATGTT
>JAHKAP010000013.1 GCA_018825985.1 Candidatus Omnitrophota bacterium | reverse complement strand
TGTTTTATCGACTAAGAAATTAGAGCAAACCGGTTTTAAAGTCCGGGACATCCACGACGTGCTGGATGAGTGCGTCCGCAGCTATTTGGGGATTAATCAGGGACTGTCCCCGTAGTGGTCTATATGGGGACGCTGGTCAGGGGACTATCCCGAATCAAACGCGGGGACAGCCTCCGTTCTAACTACTAGGGGACAGCCTCCGATGATCTCAAGAGTATTCTCAGGAGACTGTCCCCTGGGAACTAACTTAGAATTATCTATAACTAAAGAGAACTATATGAAAATATTAATTACAGGTGGCGCGGGTTTCATCGGCAGTGAATTTGTCCGGCAGCTAATGGGGACTGTCCCCGCTTTCCGGGGACTGTCCCTAAAAAAGATTATAGTAGTTGACAAGCTAACTTACGCCGGTGACTTAAAAAGATTACAGATAACAGGGATTGTCCCCATGACAGGGACTGTCCCCGAATCGGCTATAGGGTCTCTATTAGGGGACTGTCCCGTTAAGTGTTCTCAGGGGACTGTCCCTGAGTTTAAATTCTATAAGTCTGATATCTGTAATAAAAAAGCTATAGAATCAATTTTCAAGAAAGAAAAACCCAATATTGTCGTTAATTTTTCCGCTGAAACCCACGTAGATAGAAGCATCCAGGATTCTAGCCCTTTTATAAGTACTAATATTCAAGGTACTCAAGTATTATTGGATTGCGTCAGAAAATATAAAATTGAGAAATTAATTCATATATCGACTGATGAGGTTTACGGTGATATAGAAAAGGGTAAATTTAATGAAGATTCGCCATTAATCCCAAATTCCCCTTATTCTGCCAGCAAGGCAGCGGCAGATTTGCTGATTAAATCTTATGTTCGTACCTATGGTTTTCCAGCGGTTATAGTCCGACCCAGCAATAACTATGGCCCCTGGCAATACCCGGAGAAGCTTATACCGGTGGTTATTTATAAAGCCCTGAAAAATGAAGCTGTTCCGGTGTATGCTAAGGGTATGAACGTAAGGGAGTGGCTTTATGTTTCGGATTGCGCCAAAGGTATCCAATTTATCTTGAAAAAAGGCAAAATTGGCGAGGTTTATAACCTGGGCAGCGGCCAAGAGAGGACGAACTTAGAAGTAGTAAAGAAGATTTTGGATATCCTGGGTAAGCCGCATAGCCTGATAAAATTCGTTCAGGATCGTCCCGGACATGATGTTCGTTATTCCCTGGATTCTTCCCAGATCAGGAGGTTGGGTTGGAAGCCTGAGCAGGCCTTTGACAGGGGAATAGAAGCAACCGTTAATTGGTATATTAACAACCTCTCTTGGCTGGAAAATAAGGTCCGCTATTTAAGAAACTACTGGAAAAAAGTATATAAATAAGTCCCCGCCTTGGATTACAAAGTAAATACTTGACAATTTAGAGAATATCAGGTATAGTTAGTTAACAAAACTGTTAACTAAATGTCCTCAGATGAACTATACAAAGATCAGACAGTTAAACAAGCTTTACTTCAACTACCGGGATATTTCAAGGGCGTTTAGGATATCCCTTGGTTCAAGCCGTGTTGCTGCCACCCGGCTGGTAAAAAGCGGCGATCTTACCAGGATTAAAAGGAATTTCTACGTATTAAGCCAAAAATGGAATTCTTCTTCTCTGGAAGAGAGGTTCATTTTAGCCAACCTGATCCAAGTCCCGTCTTATATATCGCTTATGACAGCTTTAAGTTATTATGAGGCCACCACTCAGGTCCAGCGTGATTTTATTGAGTCCGTGGTATATTATAGGACAAAGCTTGTTGAGGTTATGGATAGTAGTTTTAATTACAGCAAAATAAATAGAAAGTTATATTTCGGGTTCGTGAAGCTTAAGGGTTTTTTTATCGCCACTGCGGAAAAGGCGTTTTTAGATGCTTTTTATCTCAAATCCTTAAGGAAATATAATTTCGATATCACATCTGTTGATTTCAATAAATTAAATATGAAATTGATTGTCTCGATGGCGGGCAAATACCCGCTTTTAACCAGGAAACTGTTATTAAAATATGGATATCTTAAGAAAGCATGAAGTATTTGAAATAGAGGTGCTGGAAAAACTCAAAAATAGGGATTTTTTGAGGCCTCTGGTATTTATCGGCGGGACCATGCTTCGGCTTTGTTATGAACTGAACCGTTATTCCACGGATCTTGATTTTTGGTTCGTTAAAAAGACCCACCCGAAAGCTTATTTTAATAAGCTTAAAAGTTATCTGGGGGAGTTTTATGAGCTTACTGATGCGCAGTTAAAGTTCAATACCTTGCTTTTTGAGATCCGCAGTAAGAATTATCCCAAACGGCTGAAAATCGAGATCAGAAAAGAGCTTAAGGCGTGTGATACCCAGGAAAAGATCGCCTTCTCGAAATACAGCACTAATCAGGTTGTTTTAAGGGTAATTACTCTGGAAGAGGCAATGAAAAACAAGATAAAGGCCGCGTTAGATAGAAAAGATATTAGGGATTTCTTCGATATAGAGTTTCTTTTAAGGCAAGGTATTGCGTTATCTTGCACAAAAGATGAATTATCAGCGTTAAAGGTTATCTTAAACGGATTTAGGGATAATGAATATAAGGTAGCATTGGGATCATTATTGGATCCGGATATGCGGAAATACTACGTAAAGAATAAGTTTAACCTTCTTCTTAATAAATAGTCCCTTCCTTAACCACTAAAAATCCTTGACATTTATCCTTGATTTACTATACTATGTTCAATGAATGAACATATTGGACAGGAAGAAATCTTATTTATTATCAAAGAGATAGAGAATAATCCCTCCACTACTCAGCGAACTCTCTCCCAAAAAATAGGTATCTCTTTAGGTAAGACTAATTACCTCCTAAAAGAGCTTATTAAAAAAGGCTTTATTGAAGCCAGCAATTTCTCAAATAACCCCGGAAAACTTAAGAAGATCAATTATATCCTTACTGCTAAGGGATTTGAGCATAAAATTGAGCTTATGCACCTTTTCTTGAAGATTAAAGAGGTAGAATATAACTCTTTAAAACAGGATTTAGAACGGATTACTAATGGAGCCTGATTTATGACTAATCCAAAACAATATGGCTGGCTTCCGGATATCCCTGACCAGAGGGATTATCTATATAGCGCTATAAAGCCCAAGGTCCGATTGCCTAAAAAGATCAACCTTATAAAGAATTGTTCAGTGGTTGAGGACCAGAAACGCTTGGGCAGCTGCACAGCGTGCGCCCTAGCCGGCAACCTCGAATTCCTAGACATTATTGACACCACAGGGACTGTCCGCACCACAGGGACTGTCCCCGAATCGACTATAGGGTCTTTATTAGGGGACTGTCCCGTTAAGTGCAAGACAGGGACTGTCCCCGTAGAAGGCTATACGGGAACGCTGGACAGGGGACTGTCCCGTTTCAGTAAATATACTGATGTAAGTAGGCTGTTTATTTACTACA
>JAHKAP010000012.1 GCA_018825985.1 Candidatus Omnitrophota bacterium | reverse complement strand
TTCACCCGCCATTGGCCGATCTTGGTCGCTTTGATCTTTTTGGCCTGAATCAAATCCCGAATCCATTCTTCAGTGACGCCGAATTTCTCGGCAATATCTCTAACGCTAAGATATTTTTTGAAATCGTCTACCATAACGGTTAACCTGTGTTGGTTTTTTGAGTTTTTGACCATCTGAATACAATTTCAAATACTTACTATTAGTCCATATTGTATATCTAGGGAAGTCAATAGTCAATAAAAAGAGTTGCAGCTGTTTTATCCCAGAATTAAAAGTTAATTTTTAAACGCTCCAGGAGCCGTCGCTTATCATCGCTAGCGGTAGAGTATTGTTTCTTTATAACCTAAACGAGATCAAGTCGCAATATACTGATATATGTAGTTTATTTCGCTCCAAGGAATAAAATAATTATGAAATCCGAAATTCGGCGGAACTCCTTGGAAAGGCCCATCGGTAGCAATGACTATGCCTAATTTGTCTACCTTGGCTATTTTTGGATCTAAAACTATTCCTTGTATTTTATTTTTAAAAGAGATGGAAACTTCATTATAGCCTAGGTCGTTTCCGAATATTTTCTTAATAATATCGCCTTCGCCTACTTTTACTTCTAATAAATATTCCTTACCTATGCCACCAACAGCTAAGCCTTTCCTTATAGGTGCCCCTTGGATCTCTTGGGTTTCTAATGCATTTTTGACCTTTACTCCTTTTCCAAAAAAGGATGAACATTTTATTTTAATATAAGCTTCTAATAATCCGGGATTGTGAAGTAAATCGGAAATCTTTTTCATTACAAAAAAGGAAGGAAGTTTGTTATGTTTTTCAATTTTAGTAATATATGTTCTGTCAGTCCCTGTTTTTTCAGCCAATTCATAAATTTTTAAGCCCTGCTCTTCGCGCAGCTTCCTAATAGTAGCACCAAAGTTCGTTTCATTTAAATTTAATAGGTTAAACTCCTGATTTAAGTTTTTCATATTTTGCATTACTCCTTTTCTTCTAAAATAGGCAAATACATCTCCTTCTTATCCTGCGTTTCAGCACTATCATCAAAATACGAAGTAGTTCCATCATCGTTGATAATAGTATTGAGTTTCTCTTTCTCTGATTCTGATAAGATACCGGACATGGCTTCATTGTAGTCTTTGTAGATCTGCCTTTCCTCTTTGAATCTTTCCAGTTTTTCCTTCAGGTAATGATAATCTCTTTCGAGTACGCCTCGTTGCACATCATCTAATCCGGGCGCGCGCATTGCCTCCAGTAGATCATCCATAGCCTGCCTGTATTTAGAGATGGTTTTAAAGTAAGCTATATCGGAAGCGATCTTAGAAACAGCAATGTATTGTTTTGCCTTGGGCATTAAGGTAATGTTTCTAATCTGCTCTTCTGTCACCGGATTATTAGGCAAAGAGAGTTCTTTTAAAGAATCAGAAGATACGTTCTTTGAATTGATGTATTCATCCACAAGAGAAAATAGCTTTTTGGAAGTCTCATCTCTAAATTCCTCATTTACTTTGTAGATTGACTTCTCCCCCTTGTTGTTTTCAATCTGGGATGCGGTAATTGTGGTCTCGCCAACAACAGACTCAATGAATTCCTTTCTTTCTTGAGGGATATTTATCCTTTTAAAGATATCTGAAAGCACGTTTATTTTGCCTCCCTGTGCCAAGGGAATGCCTTCGGCATTCTTCAGAAAGGCAAAAGGGTCTTTGCCCTCTTTGCAGGCTTTTAACGCGTTGTCGATATCCAAACCTGTAGAGACTTTCTCTTTGACGCATTCACTTTCGCTTTTCTTCCTTAATTTATCCATATATTCGCCGGCTGCCTTCTCAATATCCTCACACTGGGCGTATCTTAAGCCCAAACGCATATTGGTCATGGCATTAAAATGCTTGACGATATCAGCCAAGGTAGGCGAAACATACTCTAAAAGCAGCATAGGCGCAGCTGCTATTGCCGAGCTGGATATGCCTTTTAGATAATCCGCCAAAATCTGTTCTGAGAAAGCGCTGTTAAAGCTTGAGGCAAAGTCAAAACCACTGCAGCCTTTTGAACCGCTTAAGATGGAATAACCCACACCAGGCTCTTCAGGAGGAACTTGGGGCCTGTAGTCAACGCCTCCCCGGTAATAGAAGCCAGATCTATCCTTGGATATAGCGCTATCAATGGTATAGGGTGCGATATCATCCTTTGTAAAGATATCAGCATAGCTTGTATGTGTTAGAGCCAAAATGAAAATTAATAATATAAGGACTTTCTTCATTGAAATAACTTTAATATCCTCTCCTTATCTATAAAGCCTGAGAGAAAATACCTCTGCTTCTTCTTGTTAAAAACAGCAATACTTGGGTAAGAAGTAACTTTAAAAAGGCTGCTCATACCGCTATCCTGCCTCACAGGGAATCTGAATCCATCTAATTCCGTGTCAGAAAAACCTTTGGCAAAAGCCTCAATCCTGATTTCAGGGTGATTGAGAGAGATGTCCTCTATTACTCGGGCTTCT
>JAHKAP010000011.1 GCA_018825985.1 Candidatus Omnitrophota bacterium | reverse complement strand
TAATAGCCGTTAAAGCAAATAAAAATGGAAAAAGATGGAAAAAACGCCCCTCCAGACCTAACAACAAATATTCTGCCCCTACCTCTTTACTGTTCAATATTGAAACGAAATTTCCGCCAAGAGGCAGATATAACATGCTCCACGTACAAATAAACATAGTAATATAGACAACTATAATAAGTGATTTTAAATGGTCTACAGGCAGGGTAAATTTTACGCCATGAAAAATTAATTTTTTACAAATCTGGAAATAATAACTCCGCTTTGATAAAATGAGCGTAATAAAAGCGCTAATTACGATAAAATACAAAAGCAAACCAAGGTTAGTTTTTCCGGCTAGTGCAATGATGATCTTCCCAAACATATGCGCTGCCCTGGAGAAGGAGTTTGAGAGCAAAATTTGGATAATATTCAAGTTATGCAATTTTAAGCCATTGAAATTATAAGTTATATTGTAGATTATCCATGGGAGCAGGCCGATTATTAATCCGGCTAAAAAGATATAGAAATAGGCCTTAAAGAATATTTTTTTATCAAGCAAAAACCAAAAAAACATCAATGTAAGAACCATTAAAAGACATTGATAATCAAAATAAATTCCAAAGCCGCAGATAAAACCGAAAAACGTAAAAAGCGCAGCTATTTTCTTCAGGATGAATTTACTTTGATAGTTATCATAGTTATCTTTATTTAAAAAAATTTCGAAGAAACACAATAAGCCGAGGACACTAAACAGAACAGATTCCGCGTGGGACCCGATAGTAAACATAGAAAACCTGTAATAATTAGCGGGAAGTAAAATATATAGTACAGAAAAAATAATAGCGACATAGCGATTGAAATATTTCTCCAGTAATAAAAAGAAAACCGTAAATATTAGTACAGCAAAAAAGATCGAAACAAGTACCAGTGAAAAAAGGCTATCGCCAAGAATAAAGAAAAATAAAGCCGCAAGATATGCGACAACTACGGACCCGCCTTCGCCGGGGAGGTAAGGATTATTAAAGATACTTGCCCAGCCCGCTCCGTCCAATAATTCTTTAGCCATATAGCCGCGATACAGCCCTTCAAAGTGATAAAATTGCCAACCCTGCGCAAATAACGCATACAATCTGGTGGATAATAGGGCCAGAAGAAGTAACGGAAGCAGAATAGTTTTACTGTTAAAAAGTTCTTTAATCATTAAAGGCATATCTTTATCATTTCTGCGCGGGTTATCTTAATACAACTCAAGCAATATTTGCTCTTATTTAAATGAAACCTTACAACTTCTATTCCTCATTTTCTTTAAAAAAACAGTTCACCATGTTGTTGCAATTAATTGTGCAATTATGCATTTTTTGCCTCATCTCAGCAGCCGGCTCTGAAAACCATAACTTCCTAATATCATCTTTTTTGATATTTCCAACCGGTTTCATAAAACAACAAAGAGATATATCTCCGGATGGATTAACGTTAATAACGTAATCTCCTGCATAGCAGGCTGCCTTTCGGGCGCGAATATCAGGGCGGTCAAAATAAGTCTTGAATATTTCAAGCTGCATTGGAAAATTATGGATAGGATACCCGGTATTACGCAGACTGATCAATTCATCTATAGTCCGGTGGATAGCAGGGATATCCTTTGGCCAGAGAAAGCCATAATTGCCTTCTTTATACCAGCTATCGGTTAGAGCCACAAAAAAAGGTTTGGCGATAGCCTGAAAATAAATCCCGCTTAAGAATACGGAGCTCTTTACCCACTTGGCCAACTCTACGATTTCTTTATGATTTACGCCAGAAATTACCCCGATAATCCCTATCCGTAAATTCGGGCAATTTTTACGCAAATTATCAAAGGCCCGCATAACTCTCTCATATGCGCCAGGCATCCCGCGCAAGAAATCATGAGTCTGGGGATTGATACTATCGAGAGATATAAAAATTTCGGTCAACCCGGACTCAGCTATTTGTTTAGCCACGTTTTCATCTATCAGGTAACCGTTGGAAGGCATTAAGGTCTTGAACCCCCTTTTTGAACCAAAATTGATAAGCTCAAAAATATCTTTTCTTAAGAGCGGCTCGCCACCGCTGAAAACAAGTTCCCGGGGCCCATCTAAAACGTTTTCGAGCGAAGAAATAAAACTTTTCCATTCATCAGTAGAAACAGCATTAATTTCTTCGTTCGATTTCCACATCTCGCACATCTTGCATTTAAAAAGACATTTGGTGAGAAGAACGATAGAACACGAATGGGGTTTTTTTATGTTCATATTAATCGCCATAATAACAATTAACTACCAATTCACAGTTCTGCTGACAATGCGACATTTTCTCGCGGACTTTATCAGCTTTTTCTGAAAACCAAAGTTCATGGATCTTTCCGTCGCGGATATTACCGAGGGATTCCATAAAAAAACAAAGATAAATATCGCCTATAGCGTTAATATTAATGGCGCTGTGAGTAAGGCTGCACCTGCGGGCTTTGATGAATTTTTCAGGGCTGGCAAAGTAAGACTTAAAGTCCACAAGCTGGCCATAGGGATTCTCGATTTTACTATACCCTTGTTTTTTCATCGCGATTATTTTATCTAAAACCACGTTAACATTTCCTGGGTCCTGCGGCCAAAGGAATTTATATTCATTTTTCTTGTGCCATTGCCAATCAATCGGGGCGCCGAACGGCCTCATAACCGCCATAAAATAAATCGAATCTAAATTGTTATTCGCGCTTACCCATTCAATAAGCGGTACTATTTTATCCAGGTTTGCGGCAGAAATAACGGTATTAATCCCCAACTTCATCCTGCTGCCTTTATATTTACTCAAAAGCTCTATGGCCTTCATCACCCGGCTGAAACAATCCTCTTTTCCCCGCAGCGAATTATGAGTGACAGGATCAATACTATCTAACGAAATATTAAGCATGCTTAAACCGGACTCTACAAGGGCCTTGGCAACCGGTTCATCGATAGTATAGCCGCAGGAAGTGATTACCGTACGGGAACCTTTAGAACTTATATGTTTGATTAACTCAAATATTCCCTTTTTAATCAGTGACTCTCCCCCTATAAGGTGGATCTCCATTGGATCAGGGCAGAATTGACCCAGTGAATCAATAAAATCTTTGCATTCCTGAACATTGATCTCTTGATCAAGCGTATCCAGGCTCCAGAGATTACACATCTTGCAGCGCAAAACGCAACTGTTAGTTACCGTAAGAAGGCATGTTCGGGGAACATTATCTTTCATAATTACACGCACTCGCTTTAAATACTCTTATACATGATCGATAATGTTCTCGATCTTGTAAAAACAATTCACTGCGATATCGCAATCCTTCTTGCAGGTATTTATCTGATACTGCGCCTGCTTCATTTTTTCAGAAAACCAAACTTCAGAAAACTTTTTTTCCCGGATATTTCCGATCGGCTCCATAAAGAAACAGATATTGATATCCCCGTAGGCATTCACCTCCGGGGCAAGGTCCCCGCGCGGGCATTTGACTTTCTGATCGTGGATAAACCGGTAGGGGTTGGTAAAATATCCTTTTATCAGTCTTAACTGCTCCGGAGGATTACAAATTTTATAACCTTTTTCTTTAAGCAGCGCTAATTTTTCCAGGATATCCTGGATTCTAGCCGGATCCTGGGGCCAGACTTCGCTATGCCTGCTTTCTTTGAACCATTCTCTCTTTTGGTCATCACAGTCAAACGGCTGCAGGCTGGCATTTAAAAATAGGTCATTTATTTTTTCATTGTGGTTTGCCCATTCAACAAGATCTATGATCTCATCTAAATTTTTTTCCATCATAGTCATGGTGATCCCAATACTAAGCCTGTTTGATTTACCGGTCCCTCTGTATTTGTCTAATAAATCAATTGCCTCCATAACACGGCGATAACTCCCCTTAACCCCCCTTAGATAATCATGGGTTTCTTCTTTGAAACCATCAAGAGAAAGAAAAATACCGGTAAGTTTTGACTGCACGATCTTCTTGGCCATCTCTTCATCAATATAATAACCATTGGTGGTAATAGAGCTGTTGAAGCCGCTATTCTTGATGTAGGAGATTATTTCTGGGAGGTCCTGACGCAATAACGTCTCACCTCCAATAAGGTGTATAAAAATCGGTTCGGTAGTGACAGTTTTTAAATCATCGACAAATCCCCGGATCTCTTCGATAGTAAGTTCTTTACGGTCGATCTTTCTTTCCCGGTTTTTCCACATATTGCACATTTTACAACGGAAGTTACATACCTTGGAAACCACCAAAAGGCAAAAAACCGGCAACAAGCGGTTATTTTTATCAGTTACCATTATTTTTCCTTTCTATTTTCAGTCCTCGCGTCTGCCGCATAAGAAAGTATCCCTGCCTGGTCAATCGTATTAAAAATATTCTCGGCAATCAGTTTATACCCGTCTGCGTTACAATGTTTATCCGCCGCAAACAAACGTTCATTCTGCGTAATACCCTCAAAGATAGACTGATTATCTATCAAAACCACCCTATTTTGTTCCGCGACATTTCTGATAGCCGGATTAGCTAATGAATGATGTGGATAGGTCATTAAAATTATCCTGATTCCGTTATTCTTGGCGGTAGCCACCATGCCAAAAAGGTCTGCACTGATAATTTCACTAAGTTTATCCTGGTGCGACATAAGATATTGTAATCTACTAAATTTAACTACCATCTCGTTCCCGTAAAGCTTATCTATTAAATTTCTTACTTCCCGGGCTTCTTCTCCAAAATTCATACCGCTTTCATTGTTACATATCGCCCGAAGCTCTGAAAAAACCTCACCTATGGCTGGCGCATTTTCCAGCAATAAATCGATCTCCTTCCGGGCAGCCAACCAGGACCTTGTAGCCCTGTAAGAATAAAGTAATTGTAAATGTATGTACTGCCTGTCGTTTTGATCTGTGCAACAATTGTCAATGACGTGATCGGCGTATCTAATTGCTGCGTCATCATCCCCTGATTCCCTATACAGCCATATGAGTTCTTTTTCTAATTGGCATGACCCGGGATATTTATCAAGCAGTTTTTTTATCCGGCCTATGGCCAAACTGATTTGGGCTGTCTGTTTATACTCTATTATACTTCTTGCCAGATCTTCCCACTCGGCCTTCGGGACATAAACCTGCTGTTTTGGATCGTAGAATTTACCGTATTCTTGCCTGGATTCAAGAGAGGGATTTTTGATTTCTGTACCGGACGTATTATTGATCATGTTTTTTGCGGATAACCTGGCGATCTTATCCTGAAGGCCGCTTACTATAAACAGGCCTAACTTATATACACGTAACCCGCTGATAATTTTTTCTAATTTGCTCAAGGGTGGATATAAATCAGAATCCGGCTCCCCTTCCATATTCCATGAATTATTATGCCCGGCCATAACGATAACAAGATCTGGTTTATTTTTACTGATTGACTCTTTAAATATCTTTGAAGTCCGCCAGGTATTTCCCCCGGGGCTGCCCAGATTGACCACGGAAAATAAATTACCCTGTCCTCTGCGCTCTAATATCCTGGCTAATTGGAAGGGATAATTATTCTCATATGTTGTACCTAAACCATATGTATAAGAATCGCCTAAACATAAAATAGTAAATCCACCAGACGAATATTTGGTCTGGGTAAGGGGCGAACTCTGACGGTTGTTGATTTTGGTATAGATTCCCCCGGATAATCTTAAGGAAACCTCCAAAATAAACAACAAAAAAATAATCCCAAAGAACACCAGGAAAATTTTTGTTAGGATATTCCCCGGGTTATCAGTTTCTCTATTTATCGCGGACAATCGTCTCATCTTCGTAAAAACAGTTGACCATGATATGGCAGTTATTTTTACAGTTATATACGTCTTTTCTGATTTTTTGCGTAGAAACTCCCCCCCATATCTGGGGTATAGCATCAGAATTAATATTGCCGAACGGCTCAGTCAGGCAACAAAAGAATGCCTTTCCGTAAGGATCGACGTGAAATTCATAATCCCCGAGATTACATTTGATCTTTTTAAGAAACTGATGTGGATTCTTAAAATATTCCCTGAAATGGATAAAATGATTGGGATTATTGCCTATTTTATAGCCTTTAAGCTTTAATTCCCGCAGTTTGTTCATAATCTCCACGGCTTTAGCCGGATCCTGCGGCCAGAGAAAATTGTTTTTTTTATCAAAAAACCAATCGCTATTCATAGGTTCGCAAAACGGCTGGGTAATCGCCTGAAAACTGATCATCTCCAGGCGCTCGTCGTTATTAACCCATTCAACCAGATCTAATAGCTCTTTATGATTCCGCTCCATAATAATAGTAAGTATGGATATCGCGGGCTTACGGTCCTTACGACACTTATCTATATACCCGATAGCCTGCATTATCTTTTCATAACTGCCGTCGATACCACGGATAAAATCATGAGTAGAGGCATTCCTGCCATCAAGCGAAAAAGTAATAGTCTCCAGGCCGCTTGCGCAAATCGACCTGGCCATGGAATCATTGACCAGAAAACCGTTGGTCACCAGGTTGGTTTTATATCCTTCGGAGGAAATAAAATCGATCAGCTCGATTATACCTTCGGTCAGTAAAGGCTCCCCTCCGGATAAGTGGAATTCAAAATCGGGTCCGACAAACCCCCGCAGAGACCTTACAAACTGTTTTTTTTGCTCCAGGGCTGTCTCTTTGCTCTTGTCATCGTTGATATTCCAGATATAACAGGTCTTGCACCGGAACATGCAGCGATAATTAAGCACCCAGCAACAGTAACGCGGTTTTTCTAAGAATCGGTCGTTATTCATTATAATTGGCTATGAGGAATAAAGCGATGGGTCGTCCTCGATGTAACAACAGTTAAGAAGTAAGTGGCAGTTGGTTTTGCACTGGTCTACCTGCCTTCTGATCGCCTCTGCATCCTGGCAGCGCCAGATATCCCGGATATCCTGGGTCCGGATGTTACCGATAAAATCTTTAAAAAGGCAAAGCTGGACAAATCCGTAAGAATTTACGCTGATGGCCTTACCGCCGACAATACAGCGCGCTTTATTGACCAGTTTTTGCGGATTATTAAAATAGGCTTTGTAGGCCCGTAAATGCTCAACCCTATTGCTGACTTTTGAACCTTTCTGCTTCAGCCGGATCAATTCATCGAGCAGGGCAATGGTTTTTGCCTTATCCTTGGGCCAGAGGTATTTATATTCATCCCGCCAATCATCGGTCAACGGGCCGCTGTAATTGGGCTGGACCACAACCATAAAATATATCCAGTCGATTTTGGGATGATTATCGGCCAACCGCACAAGAGGCAATATATCATCGATATTCTCGTTCATAATAATGCAACAAAGCCCTTTACGCGTATGTTTAGAATATTTAGTGATATTATCTATGGCATCCATGACCCGCTGATAGACGCCTTCCACGCCGCGCATCTTATCGTGCAACTGCTGCCGGTGGCTATCTAAAGAAAGGCTGACCGCATCCAGGCCTGACTCCGCAATTTTAATAGCCATATCTTTATTGATCAGATAGCCATTTGATGCCATGGTAGTCTTAAAACCCAGATCCTTTGCGTGTCTGACCAGATCCAGGATCCCGGGCATTGAAAGCGCTTCGCCTCCGCCAAAATCCATTTCAAATTGTTCATCAACAAGCTCCCGGAACCCGGATATAAAACGTTTCCACTCATCGATAGTCGGCAATTCTTCAGGCTTGGGCAGCGGTTCATGCCATTTATTACACATTTTACACCTCAGCATGCAGTAATCGGTAGCGGCAACGCAACAGAATTTTGGCTTCATATCGTTTTTAAAGCCACTTTCTGCCTGGTGTAATTTTGCCTCACATAGATCAGCCATTATAAACTCCTTTTATTTGCGCATTTAGGCCACTACCGAAAAAGGGTAATCGCCCTCAAAAAAACAGTTTAAAAGAAAATGACAATTATCTTTACAACTGCGGATATCCTGGCGCGCCTGCTCAGCTGCCGGAGAATACCATAACTTCCTTACATCATCCCCGTTCTTTATATTTCCCAGCAGCGCGTAACGATAACATAAGAATATATCGCCTATGGAACTGACGTGCACTGCCCGGTCAAGATTACAGGGGTTTTTTTTGACAAATTTTGAGGGGTCCTTAAAATAGGCTTTGAAGGCTTCAAGCTGCACCACAGAATCGCCTATCCAATCCCCGTTTTTTCTCCTGCGGATCAATTCGTCAATGACCCGGTTTACATTCTTTATATCCTTTGGCCAGAAATGATCATGTCCATTTTCATACCAATCATTTTTAACCTCGGTATTATTCGGCTGCATAGCCGCCATAAAAAGAATAGAATTCATTTCATCTCTGTTGCTGTTGACCCACTGCGCCAGATCGACCAAACCATCAAGGGTCTGCTCCATTATTATCGTACAGATACCGATATGTATTTTATCAGAATATTTACGCAAAAACTTAACGGCCTTCAAAACCCTGGATGCGACTCCCGATACGCCTCGCATGCTATCATGAACCTCAGGTTTGAGGCTATCTAAAGACAGCACTAAACTATCCAATCCGGAATCAACTATTTTTTTTGCCATTTTTTCGTCGATAAGATACCCGTTAGAAGCAATCGTAGTCCTAAAACCCAGGCCTTTTGCGTAACTAACCAATTCTAAAGTATCTTTATGCATCAAAGCCTCGCCTCCGCCAAAATCGATCTCAAAACCATTATCAACCAAATCGCGCAGCTGCCGGATAAAAACTTTCCACTGTTCTGCGGTCGGTTGAGAGATACCCTTCGTGCCAGGATCCTCTTTCCACTTCTGGCACATCTTGCACTTCAACATACAGGTATCGACAATTCCGATACAGCAGAAACCAGGTTTTAAGGTCTTGACGCTATACTTTAAATCGGCTTTTTTCTCTAAACTACTCTGCATAATACTTCCTTTCTTATCCTGATAACTTATCAGCCACGGTTATATTTTAAAAGGATAGCCTTCTTTAAAATAACAGTTAAGAAGAAAATGACAGTTATCCTTACAACCTGCTATACCCTGCCGCGCTTCTTTGGCCTTGCGGGAATTCCAGACAGAAGCTACATCATCGGTTTTTACGTTACCCAGGACTTGCCAGCGGTAACAAAGAAAGATATCTCCCAAGGAGCTAAAATGCAAGGCCGCATCCATATTGCATTGAGATGCCTTTACAAACTGAGCGGGGTATTGGTAATAAAGTTTAAATGCTTCCAGTTGAGATATCTGATTCGTAATCTTGGATTTCCCTTTCCTTATATTTAATAACTCGCTAATAATCGCGCTTGCCCGAACAGGATCTTTTGGCCAGAGCTGGTGGTATTCTTCTTTTTCATACCATCTCGAATCAGGGATGGTATTATTAGGCTGCATAGCTGCCATAAAATAGACCGAATTAATCCGGGAATCTTTCTCTACCCAGGCTTCTAGACCCAGGAGATCCTCCATGTTTTTCTGATAAATTACACTGCATATACCCTTATAAAGCCCATTGCAAAATTTATCAAGCAGCTCCAGGGCATTCATTACCTGGCGGTATGTGCCGTTTTTCCCCCGTAAGTAGTCGTGAGTCTCCTCACTAAGGCTATCCAAAGAAATAATAACACTATCCAATCCGGAATCAGCTATTCGCTTAGCCATTTCTTCGTTTATCAAATAGCCATTGGTAGCGATATTCGTTTTAAACTTGTTTTGCCTGCAAAAACTGACTAACTCAAAAATCTCTTTTTTTAAAAGAGGTTCTCCGCCGCCAAAATTAATTTGTAAGTAATTTCCGGAGAGTGTCCGCAGTGACGATATGGCGCGCTTCCAATCTGCGACCGTAGGTTCATTTGCTTTATCTTTTATAAAAATATCTTCCTTCCATTTCTGGCACATTTTGCATTTTAGCATACAGGCATCTGTAATACCGATGCAAACAAAATCAGGAGGCGTATAAACAGGTTTAGATAAAAACGGGAAGAACGACATCATCTCTTCCCGCGCAGTCCTCCCGATATCTTTTATATACCGCAGTGAACACATAGTTAAATGTCAACAGGATTATTGCCTGCTGAACTGCCTCCAATCGATTTTCTTACGCGCGCACTGATTACGCCAGGCCAAATATTTAAAACCCCTGTAAAAAGCGTAAAATAACCCGCCGTTCTTACAGTGCGTTATGAACTTTTGCCAACTTGTCTGCGCCATAGATTACCCCCCCCGCTTTATCTTACTTCTCCTTGACCGTTTTATCATAGAACTGATCCCAGTTAATACCCTGGCTTCCGCCGGCCTCAAAGAGACAATTTTACCGTGCAGATCCATATTGTGCCCCACATTATCACAACTCTTAAAACATCCCATCTTGGAATCAGGGTCATTACCAATCAGGGAGAAAAAAGGATCATTCTTGTCCATATTAATCGTCTTCTCCCTAAATAGCCTCTGAAGGTTATTATTCCATATGGCTTTAAAATCTGCCTTAAAAATATTACCGACCGGGAACCTGTGCGATTTCAAGCAGGAATTAACATTGCCGTCAGCCAATATCCGGACGAATGCCCATCCGGCATAACAGGGCATTTTACCGATGATATCTGAATCATACTCAGCGGATTTTGAATTATCGTTTGATATCCTGCGCATGAATTGTTCAAAACTAAGCAGCTTTATCTTATTTGCCAGCCCGTTATTATCATACTGCTTCTTTATCCTGGAACAGCTCTCAAGCAATGTTTGTTTTTCCGACTCATTCAAAAGTAATGAATCTGTTTTACCGGGTATCGTATCGATCACGGTAAATTCCACGGCTTCTGAGTGAGTCTCCAATGCAAAATCAACCATGGTTTTTAACTCAGAATAATTTTTATTAAAAATAACATTGTAAATCTTTATGAAGGGACGCTTTTTTTTAATCTCATTGAGATAGCGTAAAGTATCCTTGATCTTTAAAAAAACGCTCTCATTTTTACTGGGATGTGTAAGCGCGTACATACCGGGAGTTCCTGCCCAGATAGACACCGTCAACGAATCCACTCCTTCTGCCGCAAGCTTTCGAGCCCGTTTTTCATCAACCAGGGTAAAATTTGTATTAACATAACATTTTAAACCCCGCTTTTTGGTATGCCTGATAATCTCCATTATCTGCGGATGCATAAAAGGCTCCCCTCCTCCGGCATAATAAATATGGCGGGTGCCCATACGGGATAATTCATCTACCAGCGCAATCACCCGTTTATAAGGAATGGCTTGGTTCTTTGTCTCAGGAGGTATCTTTTTCTCCTCTAAAAGATAAGAATTGCACCAACACCCGATACAATCATTATTGCAATTATTGGTAAGGTCTATCTGGGCGGAATCCGGGCCTTTAAAGGCGAAAGACCCATCTAAAACACCTAAAATATCCAGATACCTGGAAAAAACAGACTTCAAAGACTTATTAATAATGCTTCTCATCATCATTTCGCTTATTTATAATTATCTATGCTATCTTTTGCGCTTCTTAAGATTCTCTTCCACAATCTTGATCCGGCCGGAAAAAACATCTCCTGTCTGTTTAACCTCCAATATCCTGGCCCCTAAAACAGGACTGTTTCGCACGCAAACAGCTGCGCTATTATTAGAAGTAGCATCTAATAAGATTGTCGGTATCTGTCTCCTGAACTTCTTCCGGCCCCTTACCCCCACAAGTTTAGTTTTTGGGTTGCGTAATTCTACTTCCAAATTATCAAAAGCAGGATAAAAACCGCCCTCTCCCCAAGAATCCACCCATTTTTGATATTCATCCGATAAAATAAGCCCAAACCTTGATTCGCCGGCCTGCGTCTCTACATGCCCGTTGTGTATCCTAACGCTCCAATCTATCTGCTTTTCGTCAAGGATATCAAATTTCCAATCCTCTTCTATATTGGAATCGCCATATTTTTTCTTTAATGAAATCCGGTAATTTGTATCTTTCTTAAAATCCGAGAAAACAATTGTGCTAATTTTATTTTTTTTGCTTTCCTTTGCTCCATTAAAACAACTTGTAAAACCGCCTTGCCTGGTAAGCTCTATATTATCCCAGAAAAGGTGTGCCCCTGTCGCGTCAAAAAATATTGCGGCCCTTCCTGCGCCTATAAAATTTACGCGTTCCGGTCTTCTCTTAAAACGCTCCTTTAGATAATTGACCCTTATTAGAACCGATGCCTTGGCTTGACGGCATACAAAACTTAACAACTTAACTGCTGTTAGAAAGATACCCCGCCTTTCCAAAGAAAACAAAATCAGTCCGGGTAAAGATATATTCAGCCTTTGCCCCCTAAGATAGCGCCTGTTCAAATAATGACTGCGCCATCGCTTGTACGCGACCCGGATGCTTTTCTCTAGTTCTTTTTTACTTAAATTATCGGAACAAATAACACTCTTATTATTGCCGTCATACTCAGACCATTTCTTGGTAAGTAAACGCCCGCTCTTTTCAATTTCCCGGTAAAATTCCGTACCGGGAAACGGCGTAGCTATTGAAAATTGCACGGAGTTAGGATTAAGATTGATGGCAAAATCAATTGTCCTACGTATGCTCTCCCTGGTTTCTCCCGGTAGGCCGAAAGTAAATGTTAAATGGGTCTTAATCCCTAGTTGCTCGGTGAACCGGATCATCTTTTCTGTTTTCCGAAGATCCATACTTTTGCTTATACCATCGAGCAAACTCTGGGTTGCCGATTCAACTCCATATTTGACAGCATATAATCCCGAATCTTTCATTCTCATCAGCATCTCTTCATCCATTAGGTCAGGGCGGGCCATGATCGCCCAGGGAACATCTGCCAAATTCTGTTTCTTTATTTCATCGCAAAAAGCAAGCATCCTGGGCTTTCCGCAATTAAATGTATCATCATCAAAATATACGGATTTAAAACCCATATTGTTGACTAAAAATTTCATTTCTTTTATCACGTCTTCCACGTCCCTGAACCTATAATTATTACCCTGATACATAACCTGCGGCCATAGACAAAATTTACAGCTGTAAGGGCAACCCCTGCTGGCGACCATCTGCACAGAAGGAAGCGGCATATTCCCGGGAGCATCATTATAATTAGTCATAGGCAGGCCTTCCCGTAAAGGCCAAGGAAATTTATTTAAATCGGTAAGTTCACGAGCTTGATTGAAAATTGTTTTACCATAATGGCGATAAATCAATCCGGGGACATCGCTTGCATCTCTCTTATCCCTTATATGTTGGGCTAAATCTAAAAGAGTGAATTCATATTCACCAAAAATAATATAAGTTATGAAAGGATTTTTATTGATAAAAGAAGGTTGTTGCATATTTACATCCGGTCCGCACAAAACAACAGGGATATTTTTATTTATTTTTTTTATCAGGGCGACATCATGTTTCAAAGTTACAGTCGACGTTTCGAAAACACAAAGGTCGGGCTTAAGGCTGCGTAGCCTGTTAATACAGCCGCTATAAGAGAGCAGCCCGGCTATCGCGTCGATCAATATTACTTCAAAATCATTTTTCTTTAATAATGCCGCTGCATAGGCCAGAAAAAAAGGGTAAGGAAGATAGCCCTGCTCATGCCTGGCCCTTAAATGCGGCCAGCGCGACCCGGCCCTTACTCCCGATCCGCTTAAATTATACCAAGGCAGATTAACTAAAACTATCCTCATAATAAACTTTCGTTATAAAATTTCTCCAGTCGGTATTTATTCATCAATTGATTGATCCTTAAAATAACCTGATGTGTATCGCAATGCCGGCAAAAAGAATCAAATAATTTATTTCCATTCATAAGATGCTTATCTTTATGTTTCATAAGGTATTTCGCATAAACCCGGATTTCATTGTAACGGTTGGAATTCCAGATTTGGGAGAAACCTTTCTCTTTCAATATGTCGATTATACGCAAATGGCAGCACATACTTAATTCTCCCTTGGACAATACGAGCGAAAAAAACCACCCGACAGGACAGCCGATGTTAGAAAATGCGTTTTCCGACCAATCACCATTTTCCGGATTATAATACTTAAGCTGAAAATAAATATTATCCTGTAACTCTATACCCTTGGACTCAAGAAACGGCCCTACCCGCTTCAGAGATTCCTGCATGATTTTAATGTGCCTGGACTTTAATTTTAAAAATCTGATATTCTTATCCAGCCTTACCAGATAAAATCTAACCTTATCAGCTCCGATAGATGCGTCAAATCTGGCCATTTCTTCCATTTCTTGATAGTTTAAATTATGCATAACATGGGTCATTTGTAACAACGGTTTGTTTTTCCCGGCATTATTGCGCGCATTAATAAGATTCTTCAAGTTTACTCCTATCCTATTGAATGTTTCGCCGGTCTGTCTTGAGTTTATCAAAGCATATGTCTTTGCCGTCCCCGCGGGCATACTACAGAATATTTCATTTACCTCTAAGCTGATTATCTCAGCCACTTTCTTTTTATCTAAAAGTATCCCATTTGTAAAAAAAAGTGCCTTTAACCCTTTATTCCTCGCATATTTAATCATCTCCATAAACCTATTATCAAGCGTAGGTTCTCCGTCGCCCTGAATAATAACCTCATCGACAAATATTCTTGCCGCATCATCTATAATTCCTTTATACATACTAATATCCATCTTAAGATTTCCAGGCCTGTTTGGATCTTTGCGTTTAGGCGTATGGATCCAACAGTGGACGCAATCAGTATTACATTGGTGATATGTATCAAGGACTATTGTCTGCGGGCCAATAAAAGGATGTTCCGAGATAACCCCCAACAATCTTAATAAATCTTTCTCATTATAAAGATTAGCCTGCGAAGACACGGTATATAATAGCTCCGGCAGCCCGGTATCTTTCAGAAAAAAATGTATCTTGTGCTGGCTTAAACGCCGGTTAAGTTCATGCAAATAAATTCCAAAATTGGAATAAAGATTGGATACTGGCATGAAAGTTATGCCAAGGCTACGTAAATCAATACGCTCACCCATAAGCGTCGCGGCATACTGTGCAACCGCGTGCAGGCAGAAAAAATTATATCTCGAGACGCCGATATAAAAAATACCCTTGCCCGCAATCTTTTTTATTTTTTTTATATTCATGTTAAAATCACCGGGTACGCCGCTGATCTTATCATGAAGCTCCTCATAATCTCCGTATAAATACACATAGTTTTCCTTGCTAGGAAGAAGATCAAACTGATTTTTTTTGAAATAATCAAAAATCCTGCTCCCAACTTCTTCTAATCTCTTGTTATTTTCCTCACTTTTCTTAAGTTCTTCTTCTTGTTTACGCCTGGTTTCTTCTTCAAGCTGTTTCTTTATCCTTATCTTGGATAGAATATCTTCAAGCGCGGATTTATCCGGATATAACTGGATAAAGATCTTAAAATGTTCATAGATACCTGGTTTTAGGTATTCGTCGGTTTCTTCAACCTGGGCCTCAAGGACACGGGAAGACAGGGTAGAATCGGTGTT
>JAHKAP010000010.1 GCA_018825985.1 Candidatus Omnitrophota bacterium | reverse complement strand
TCGATACTGCTATTAATTAGCCTAATAATGCTATCTCGGATATTAAATTATTTGACTGCCCCATTTTACTTGTATGATTTAGCAAGGTTACATAATGAGCTATATCTTGATGATCAAGCGATAAAGAAACTCCAGGAAAGAAAACTAAGGTCGCTGATAATCCATGCTTATAATAACGTAGCTTATTACAAGAAGACCTTTGACGCGGTTTGTCTAAAACCTCAGCAAATTAGGGTTATATCGGATTTAATAAAAATACCAATAACTAGCAGGACGGATTTATCTCAATATGATGTGTGGGATATTACGGCCAAAGGAGAGAATATAAGTAAATATAAGAATCTTGTTACTAGCGGTTCTACCGGGGTGCCTTTAAACATTTTCGTAAATCCCAGGGAGCACCGCCTCAGAGGGCTATTCAATCAGATGGTAAACTTTGAAAATGGCTGTTCAATTATGGATAAAATATTATATATTACCGGCGAGAGACATTTCCAAGAAAAGAAATTATGCAGTTATTTAGGTGCAATGAGGGAGAGTTATATATCGGTATATTGTGATGCTGATGAGATTTTGAATAGAATCTATTCTTTTCGGCCTACCGTGATCAGGGGTTTCGTTTCTAATATTATCGAGGTGGCTTTAAAAATAGAGAAGATCGGCTTAAACGGGATCAAGGTGGGTAAGATAATTACTACCGCTGAAGTCTTAGGGAAAAAAGAAAGGGAATTGATCACCCGGATTTTTAAGGCTGAGGTGTTTGATAATTATGCTTCGAATGAATCCGGCATGATGGCCTGGGAATGCCGGGCTCATAACGGTTTACATATAAACAGCTCTAATTTGATACTTGAGACATTAGATGATCAGGGAAATATTTTAAACGAAGGAGAGGGCAGCATAGTGATAACAAACCTTTCGTTATATACTATGCCATTAATAAGATATAAAATAGGCGATCGGGGAATTTTAACCCTTAATAAATGCCCTTGCGGTAGAAATCCTAAATTGTTAAAAAGGATTATAGGCCGAGAGGTAGAATTGTTGAAGTTGTCCGAAGGAGCAGCTAACGTTTACTATCCTTTAACTGACTTGATAGATGGTTTTTCGGGAATAGCACAGTATCAGATCGAACAAGGCGGTGATAACAATATTACGATTAAGATAGTAAGGAATAAAGCATTTAAGGAAGGAGATACAGATTTGTTATTGCGTAAATGTTATGCCCTTCTAGGAAATAAGATAAAACTACATTATGAATTTGTAACAGAGATTATTAAAAGCAGATCAGGCAAATATAAAACGATCATATCAAATATTAGCCATTTGCCGGGATATTTTTTAAGTTAAATAAAGCGCGGGTGCGCAAAACTGATGCAGGGATATATCGGTAGATTGAGAAATATGATCAGGATTATTGTTGCTCCGGGGATTAATTTCAAGAAAGACCCGTGGGGCTGTATAGCTCAGCATAGATATTACAATTTTCTCCTGCGTTCGCAATGGTATCCGATAGAAAAATTAGAGCTATATCAATTAAGGAGATTAAAAGATTTATTGAAGTACGCTGGCCAGAATGTTCCTTATTATTCCAAGCTTTTCAACAGGATTAAGTTAAGAATCGCAGATTTCAGTTCGCTGAAAGACTTGGAGAGGATACCGGTTTTAACCAAAGATAGTCTGATAAATAACTTTGATAAAATGATTTCAAAAAAATATCATAAAGAAAGACACGTTAAGAAAACCACTAGTGGCACTACCGGTAAGCCTTTGGATCTATATTTTGATAAAAGTTTTTATTATTATATTTTCAGGGCGTTTAATTCCCGCAGGAAAAATTGGTTTGGTATTAATCGGCTGAATAAAAGGGTCAATTTATGGTGCTGGCCGTTTCTCGAAGACGAAAATAGAAACAAGATTCTGTTGTATCATAAAAATAATATGGTTCTATCTCTATCTACTTTGCCTCAAGATCGAAAAGTTTTGCCCGTATATTTAAAAGAGATGGAGATGTTTAAAGCGGATTATGTATACGGCAATCCTTCATTACTTTATCAGCTTGCTTGTTGTGCATCTGAAAGAAATATCGGTTCAATAAGGTTTAGGATTTTTTTGAGTGCCTTTGAACATTTATTCCCTTATCAAAAGGATCTCATTGAGAAGCAGTTTGGATGTAGGGTATTTAATTATTATGGTACGCAAGAGAGATTATTTTCTGCTACCGAGTGCTATGAATATGGTAATTTACACATAGATATGGAGAATGGAATAGTAGAGATAGTTAAGAAAGGTAAACAATTAGCCGATGGCGAATGCGGCAGTCTGGTCGCCACTGGCTTGCATAATTATATAATGCCGTTGATACGCTATGATATTGGGGATATTGCCTCGATTTCCGGGAGAATTTGTCCATGCAAACGAGGGTTAAAAACCATAGATCTTTTAAGAGGCAGAAGCAATGAAAAGCTTTTTTATAATAATAAATATATTTACAGCGCGACACTCGCGCAGCTGTTGACAAGATTGAAAAAGATAAAAGAGTGCCAGTTTGTCCAGGTATCCGGGTCACAATTGTTAATCAATGTTATTCTGGATAGTTGCGCTCCCGATGATACTATTGTGCAGTTTAAGGCTTTTTTAAGAGAGTTGATCGGAGACGATATAGAAATAGAAGTCAGATTTGTGGACTCGATACCCAGGGACCCCTCCGGTAAATTTAAATTCATTATTTCTGATTTAAATAACCAGTTTGAGACCGGCGCTAAATGAAGATAAAATTGATAATTCCGCCCACTGTATGCGGGATAGCCGCGTTTAAGCTTCCTTACGGGGCGGCTGTTTTAGCCGCTCACTTGAGAAAGGGCGGGCATATTGTGGATTTCGTAGACCTGAGCGTTTTTAATAATGGTTTAAGCGATCGGATGTACGCCAAAAAGAAGGGATTCGTTGACATAGGCGCTCTAAAGAATAATAGTCAGATCGAATATTGCCTTAATATTAAGAAAAAAGGCGGTTATCTGTACCATGCATTTAAGAAGTGGGTTCTGAGGCAGGAATGGAGCGGTTATGACCTGGTCGGTTTTTCTATCCAGTCATATTCCTCCTTTCTCTTCGCAAGCCTGATGAGCCGGATAATAAAAGAATCAACTTCTGTTCCGATAATAATGGGGGGGCCGTACCTGATCCTGTTCGGGGACATTTTTTTTAAGCAATCAATAGCCTGTGATTATATGCTGATCGCAGACGCCTTGACGCCAATCGACGGCTTATTGGAAAGTATGCAAGGCAGGCGTTCCATCGAATCCGTCCCTAATTTGATGTATAGAAAGAATGGGCGGGTGTTTTCAAATACCCGAAAACGTTATCCGATCGATCGGATACCTAACGCGGATTATTCGGGCCTTGATCCGGGTATTTATAATGCTCCGAGGCATCCCAGTATCGGCCCGCATTTTGGTTTTCGCATACCCTATGAAACATCCCGCGGCTGCGCTTTTAATTGTTCTTTCTGCGGTTTTTGCAAAAATCATCCCCTGGAGATAAAATCAATAGTTAAAGTAGTGGATGATATCAAATTGCTGACTGAAACATATGGTTCGCGCTGGATCAATTTCGTGAATTCAGAAATAAATATTTCCAATGATTATATGCATGATTTGTGTGATGCTATTATTGGAAGTAAAATAGACATCAATTGGCATTCCTACGCCACGCCATACCGTTTAGACCGGGATTTAATAGATAAAATGAAAGAGAGCGGCTGCCATTCGTTATATTTCGGGGCCGAGACCGCGAGCAATAAATTATTACGCAACATGAATAAGCCTTTTTTAGCCGAAGAGATGGAATCAGTCATACGCTGGACACACAACGCGGGGATCGAGACAAGACTCTTTTTTATTGCGGGCTATCCGCATGAAAGCGAAAATGATATTAAGGCCACCTTGGAATTTATAAAAAGGAATAAATTTTACATAACCAGTTACGAGATAGCCCATTTTAGGGTCGAGTATGGCACTGATATTTTCTTAAATCCGGCCAAGTATGGCATCAGGATCTTGAGGCCAAATTTTATGAACCCGGTAAAATGGTGTTATGAATTTGACGAGATCAATGGCTTGAAATGGAAAGATAAAGTCAAGGAGATAGACAGGTCATATCGCAGGCTAAGCCAGGTTCTTGAGCCAAAGAGTAGAATTAGTCTTCTGGTAGATGGGCTAAAAAGCAAAATTTCATCTTTATGCTTAAATCGTTGAGATGACAAAAAAGGCTGATCTGGAGTGCGTGTGGAATCCGAAGTTTTAAATTATGTCTGGTAAGATAAAACTAATTTTAGCGCCAAATTATTGGCTTCATGGGGATGCGATGCGGGGTTTGCCGTATGGTATATTGCCGTATGGCGTGGCGATACTTAAAGGATCTCTTATCCGCGGGGGATATGCCGCTGACCTTTGTAATCTAATTATGTATATGCAGCGGTTATTTGAGACAAGAAACCGTTTCAGCCGGCTCTTGCGAGGTAAGTCATATAAATATAGGCTTATCAGGTATTATCTGGGGGATAACGACAGGGCCGTAGAAAAGCTGGTAGACCATCTTTTAGATAGTATTTATCCGGACAATTCCAGAATATTCGGTATCTCAGTCAGCTCAGAGTCATGTTTTTTACCCGCCCTTGTTCTTGCTAAAAGATTAAAAGAAAGATATAAGGCAAAGATAGTTCTTGGCGGACCGTTGATTAATCTTTATAGCCAGCCGATTGTGACAAAATATAAATATATAGATTATGTATTAAGGGGGAGATGCGAGGAGCCTATATTAAAGCTTTTAGATTACGAGAAAGGAAATATCGGTATAAAGGAAGTCCCTAATCTGGAGACCGTCTATAACAATGAGTTACTTATTAATGAAATAAAGGATTACAGATTGGAAGATGAAGGCCTCCCGGATTACGATGGTTTTGATTTTGAGCCTTATTATATAAATAAAGAAAAAAAACAATTTATAATACCCTATAGGTGCGCCAGCGGGTGTTTAGGTAAATGTATATTTTGTTTACATAGGGTATCCGATAAGAAAGAATATAAATCATTGGATAAAGTAATAAATGAAATACGTTTTTTAAAAGAAAAGCATAATACGGGGTATTTTTTTATTACTGACAGTACAATCAATGATGATGTGGGGTATTTGGAAAGATTGTGCGATAGGCTGATATCCGAGAATATAAATATTTACTGGATGGCTTTAGCTGTCCCGAAACGACTAAAGCCGGATTTGTTGCGTAAAATGTATAAGTCCGGGAACAGGTATCTGCGTTTTGGCATTGAAAGCGGTTCCGACCGGATATTGAAAATCCTGGGTAAATCGCATACCGTTTTGGAGGCACAGGAGACTTTAAAGAATTGCTATGATATAGGCATAAAGTCGCACGCGCATTTTATGCTGGGAATAGATGGTGAATCAGATAATGATATAAAATCAACTAATGAGTTTATTATCAGATGTAAAAAATATATATGCGGACTGGCTTTATGGATCTTGCGAAAAAATAAGGGCGCGTTGATTTGCGATAAAGAGATGAGCGGCCGGCAGGATAATGATAGGGCGGGAAATATAGAATACGAACTTTTAAGCCCAATAACAGCCAGGCGCGGCAGCTATAACCATGGTTATTATAGTTTATTGTTCCGGACAGCGTCTAAATATATTAATAAGCCTTTTGGTTCGCCTTCCCGGTATTTATTTTTCGTCCGCATAATGACTTTTTTGGGGATAAATAGAAAGAATCAAGGTATTCAAGCCGAAATTTTAAGAATATTAAAATGTATTTTTAACGCATGAAGGTTATAAATGGATGAGATAAAACTTATTGTATCTCCTAATTATCAGAATCAGGTTCCTTTATCTATTTTCCGCAGTATGGTACGGCGGTGCTCAAGGGAGCCTTTGTCCGCGGAGGATATGCCGTTGACCTTTGTAATCTAATCAGGAGTATCTCGGACTTAGCCGTTCTATGCAAAGATGTTTTTGACGCATAAAATTAAGTGGTGTACGATTGATAACGTTGTATTCAAGCCGTATTTAACATGAACTACTTAAAATTAACATCCGGAGCTATAAAGCTTATTAGTAGTAATTTAGCGGTAGCTATTATAAATATTATGATGATGCCTTTTATCATCAGGATTTATAATGTTGAAATAATCGGGATCGCCGCTCTAATTATATCCATCGGAAGTTTTGTCGGAAGCCTATCTTGTTTTTTTTATGATATTTCTATTATGATCTCTGAAACAGATGAAAAAGCCGCTAATCTTTCAGCGGCTAGCCTGTGTTTTGTTTTGATTTCCACAGTTTTAAGCATATTACTGGTTTTATTTTTCGGTGATAATATAATGCGCGTATTTAATATCTCGAATTTAAGGCAGTATGTCTGGTCTATCCCTTTTATAGCGGCAATAGAAGGTATACTCCTGGTATTTTTAATGTGGAATTCCAGGAATAATCGTTTTGGGCATCTTGCTGTTTGTATGGTGATGTCCTGCTTTATCTCCGGAATAATAAAATTGTTATGCGCATATTTAGGCTATATCAGTATATGGGCGTTCATAGCCGGGGATATCATAGGCAAGATGGCATCTATTTTTATACAGTTAAATCATCTACTAAGGAATGATATGGATGTTCTGAAAAAATATATTTCGTGGAAAAGGATATTCCTTGGGATATCCAGGTATAATAAACTTTTGGTATTTACTTCGTGGTCTTTATTGATACAGAAGATCAATCTTAAATTACCACTTTGGATCCTGAGCTCCCTTTTTAATCCAGCCATAGTCGGATACTATGTCATTTGCAGGATGGTGCTGAATGCTCCGTTCAATTTTGTGGGCAGGGGATTTTCGCAGGTTTTCTTCCAACAAGCTTCGGAATACCGGGAGGATGGGTTGCTAAATCTGGTAGAAGCGGCATACAAGAGGATGGCCGGATTTACGATATTGCCATTTTTTTTATTGTTGTTTATCGGCAAGGATATTTTTGCGATCTTGCTGGGAAACCGTTTTGCTGAGGCTGGAGTTTATGCACAGGTTTTATCATTAGAGGCATTTTTTTCATTTGCGTTCTGGCCACTCAGCAGATTATTAGGAGTTAAGGAAAAATATTTCAGAGGATTAGCCATAAATTTTGTTTTATTGTTGGCTAGTTTATCATTATTGGTTGCGGGATACCTGACAAGAGACGCGTTATTCGCTATCACCATATTCGGGATAATAAGCGCATTGGCCTATTTATTTTCATCATTATGGCTATTATCGATCGCGGGCCTTTATTCCCGGACAGCTTTTATTTATTTAACTCAGGGCATCGTGCGTTATTCGCCAGTTTTTGTTTTAATAGTTTCGGTTAAATTTATTATAGGGATACGGGACGCTAAAACACTGTTGATTTTATTGTTTATTTCTTCGGTCTATTATCTCGTTACAATTATTAAAGACAAAAAACTTGTTTTGGCTATACGCAAGTCATTCTCTGATATGGGCTCCAAGTGCGCGTATAATTAAACATAAGCGTGGGATTCATGATGCGATTTAAATATTTCGAGGAATTAGAAAATATGCGGGGGTTTAAATTAAGTGTTAAGGAATCATGGAGATTATGGTTTTTATCTATCAGTGAAGATAAAATAAAAAACCGGGAGTATCATTATTTGATGTCTATAATTTTTAAAAGGCCTTTGAAATGGGTTGCATGGGAGTGCTATCAGCATAATGTTTTTAAAAGATCGCAATATTGGGACGATTTAGAAATTAAAAGATATCGTTTTAAGAGATTGTATAATCTTCTAAATTACGCCTATGCCAAGGTTCCTTATTACAATAATTTATTCCGTAAATCCGGGTTTGATCCTGGGAGAGATTTTAATTCGTTAAGCGATCTTCGCAATATTCCTCCCCTAACCAGGGAAGATGTTATAAATTATAGGGAGCAGCTTATAAGTAATGATTTTTTGAAATATAAAGATTCTTTTAGGGCGCAGAAATATTACACCAGCGGCACTACCGGTAAACCGCTTATATTATACAGCGATCTAAAGCGTATTCTAATATGGACAATTATTTCTAAGCGCAGGTTAGAATGGATGGGGATTTCGCCGATAGCTAGAACCGCTCAATTATGGTCAGTGCCTTTTAGCGGCACTGACCATAATGCCAGTATGGATGGAAAATTATTCTATAATTATGATGAAGATGCAAAAAATGGATGGTGGTCCAAGAATAACTATAAGCCGCATAAAAGTATCGCTTGTTTTATTCCGGACAGTAATATTATGTATGTTTCGACGATGCCGCTTAACGGAAGATGCAGGTTGGAGCAGTTGAGTATTTTAAGTAAATTCAAGCCGGTAAGTATTACCGGGAATCCATCATTATTATTGGAATTTGCCTGTTTAGCCAACGAAAATAAAATACATAGATTAAAATTCAGGGTATTTATAAGTAAATATGAAACTTTATGGCCGCATCAGAGAAAGATAATTAAAGATACCTTTGGATGCCTTATTTACTCAGCTTATTCGAATAGAGAAGGAACCGTAAATGCCTTTGGTTGCGAATATGGTAATTATCATGAAGAAAAAGAGAGCTGTATTATGGAAGTTGCCGATGAAAGGGGCAATGAGCTATTTTGCGGTGAAAGAGGCAAAATACTAGGGACGGATTTGTTTAATTACGCTATGCCGTTTATTCGCTATGAAAGTGGAGATATAGGTGTTAGGCATAATAGCCGATGTCGTTGTAACCGGGGCAGTGATTTTCTTATATTAGAAGGCAGGGCTGCAGAAAAACTTTTTTTTAAAGATAAAATAATTTATCCCTCGACCTTATCTGTTATCTTGCGCGATATTCAGGGTATAAAAGAATGTCAATTTAAACAAAAAGATAGCGAAACGATTGAGGCTTATATTGTTAGAAGGAATTTACAGGATAACGTATTGGATGAACGAATAGCCGAAAAATTTAAAGAAAGAATTGATCCAGCGTTAAAACTTGTGATAAAATATGTCCATAAATTAAATATAACCAATGGAGGAAAATTTAAGCTCATTGATTTTTAACCAAAAATAAGTAATTAGTAAGTTGAATGTTTAAAAAAAGCGTTTGGCCTTTTAGAATTTTAACAGATTTTTTTCGGGCGGCTGGCTAAACGATAATTAATTATATTTTGGGGCTACCTATAGGAGGCTGATATGAAAAGATTGTTTACGATTTTAGGGTTAATTTTAGCAATTCATTTACTATATGGGACAGTACCTTTATGCGCCGGCGAGGGGGAACCTTCATCATCTAACGTAACGCAGGAAAAAGATTCTGTAGCAATAAAAAAAGCGGTCGAAACATATCTACAATGTTTTGTAGGGCGGGATATAAATTCTATGATGGACCAAGTCTCAAAAAATTATACAATAAAAAGTGATAACAGTGTTACGACATATGATGAATTCAGGGCAGATATTGAATCGCAATTGGAAAGGATGATTGATATATCTATAAGTGATCTAAATATTGAGGAGCCAAATATATCAAACGATAAAGCCTCTATCCAGGTAAAGTTTAATTTTAAAGCGCAGAATCTAAACACATTGAGTTATATCAATGAAGTTCGAAGAATGCGATTCTTTTTTATTAAAGAAGGCTGATTTTGGAAAGTTATATCTAGAGAAATATATGGAAAGTCTCTCTGAGGCTGTATGTTGCGCAGTAACTTCTAAAGTTTTATTGTCGGGTGTTTTTTAATTCAAAAGGCATGTTGGTGATTGATCGAAAAAGTTATCTATGCAGAAATTAAATTCGCTAACCCATTTGCGTGAAGAGCAAAAGAACGCATTAATGCTATGGTTAATTCTGACTCTCGCAATAGCTATAAGAATTTATAAATTAGGAGACGCTGATCTTTGGTATGATGAAGTTTATGCTTATTTTATGACGACATTGACCTATGGAGACATTACCCGGAAGATTTTCGGCGAACAATTTTATTTATATAATATCTTATTAAAATTTTGGGTTTTCTGGTTTGGAATGAGCGAATTTAGCTTAAGATTTTTGTCTATGTTGTTTGGGGTGGTGTCAGTGCCAATTATGTATAAAATTGGGAAGTTATTGTTTAATACCAAAGTCGGCTTAATAGGTTCATTTCTTTTATCAATTTCACCAATTCACGTTTGGTATTCACAGGAAGCGAGAGGTTATAGCCTGTCAATTTTTATCACACTATTAATAATATATTTCTTTATCAGAGTTTTAAAAGAGAGCAAGGTTTATTTATGGATCGGTTTAATTTTATCATCACTTATATCGATATACATAAATTATTTCTGTTTTTACGCAATTATCCTCACGTCTATTGCTCTTTTTTTAAGAAGATATAAATATATTTTTAAGTTGGGCTTGGTATATATATTAATTATTATATCGGGTTTTCTATTATTAGCTCCCAGTTTAATAAGATATATCAGTAAATTAAGCAGTAGTTTTTGGGTGTCAAAACCTAATTTAGGCGCCATCGGGATTACGTTGGATAATTTTAATATCGGATATAACGCAACCCCGGGCGTATATTTTATTACTTCTGTAGTTTTCTTTTTGTTGTTTATTTTGGGAGTCTTTTTTTGGTGGCAAGATAGAAAAAAAGTGCTGGCATTTCTCTTATTTTGCATATTCTCACCCATTATTTTCACATTTCTAATTTCACAGTTAATCCCTATTTATCTTGATAGAAACCTAATTTTATACTCGCCATTTTATTACATAATAATCGCTGCTGGCATAGAAAAAATCAGGTTAAAAAGTTTGCAAATTATTGTTTACGTCATTATATTGTCATCGGTTGTATTATGTTTACGTAACTATTTTACTTATAATATGCCCGCATTCCGATACCATAGTATAGGTGTATATGTGAAGAAGCCGGTTGAGCCAGCGGTAGATTACATCGGTAAAAGATTTATCGAGGGTGATGCCATCGGTTATTCCGGCCCGGTTGGCAGTACAATATCATACTACATTCAAAAAAAAATTAGCAAAAATATAGATATTTTTTCTTTTGTAATTCTAAATAAAATCGGACCTTATTGGAAAAATTTTAAGGGTAAGTATTTAAGGGGATATACACAAAACAGATGCGTACCTATATTTTTAGATAATGAAAGATCCTCGGAACGTTTCAAAAATAAAAAGTTCAAAAGGTTATGGTTGATTTCTATGACATGGTCAAGAGGTAATAATTTAGGATTTCATGAAGCTGCAATAAGAGAATGGATTCAAAGAGATTATTTAGTTTTGGATAGGAAAGAATTTGACGGAATATTTATAGATCTTTATGGCCGGAAAATTGATTAAATATATAGCAAAAGCTCTATAATTTTTCGGATTTCAGGTTGCTTGATAATTTATCCGAGGCATAGCTTATAGATTGGTATGTGATTATGAAATTAAACATAAAGAAAAAAAATATTTTTTTAGCCGGCGCTAACGATGCTTTCAGGCAGTTGGTAAGTTTTAGTACTTTTGGTATAAATTCTAAGCCGCAGAGAGTAGATATTAGAATTAATCATAAATGTAACCTGAGGTGTGGCCATTGCCTTCAGCGGCACGAAGGCGAGGAGCTTGTCACTGAAGATTGGAAAGCAGTTATTATGGACCTAAAAAAATGGCTGGGATGTTTTCCTCTGGTAATAACCGGGGGGGAGCCTTTGTTAAGGCAGGATCTATTTGAAATAATTTATTTTTCGTTCAATTTGGGCCTGGTAACTATGTTGAATACAAATGGTTCATTGATAAATAGCGAAGTAGCTGATAAGCTAGAGAGAAGCGGTTTAGATATTATCGCTCTTTCATTAGATGGTTTTCAAGAGAAAACTCACGATTCGCTAAGAGGCCCCGGAGCCTATGCGAATACAATGGGGGCTATCGCTGAACTTAAGGGCCGGATAAGGACGCAGATAAATACGGTTATTACCGGTCAAAACTTGGCTGAGCTTCTTGATTTAATCGAATTCTCTGAAAGAAACGGTCTGGGGATATCATTTCAGGGATTGATCTGCAAAGGATATGACGGAAAGAATATTTCAGCTTTAGCCGATAACGGGTTGTTTCCGCAAGACAAAGATAGAATATCGCGCGAATTCGACCGAATCATTGAGAGGAAAAAGAAAAGCCCATATATTCGAAGCTCAACCAGGTATTTACTGGCGCTGAAATCATATTATTTGGGTCTGAGCAGTCCTATTTTGGAGTGCCGGGCGTATGATAAAGCAGTGACTATTTTACCGGATGGCGCAGTCAAGATATGTTGGTTGTCGGATCCGATTGGGAATATTTCTTCTACGGCTATCGATGATATTTGGCGTTCGGAAGAAACCCGATTAAAAAGGAAAGAGATGAGAAAATGCAAGTCTGATTGTTCATTTCTAAGCTGTTTTTTCCGGGAGAATAATTTTGAAAAAATACAGAGATATGTAAATACATTTTTCATTAAAACTTGAGAGCGCATATGACTAAAGCCGGTACGAATAAGGAATTTTCTAATACTGTTTTGAAGAAAAAATGGGAGAGGATCGGTAAGCAAAAAAGGTCTGGTGTTACGGTGCCTTTATTTTCGGTATTTTCTAAAGATAGCACAGGGATAGGGGATTTAAATGACTTGAAATTGCTTATTGACTGGTGCGTTTATACCGGTAATTCTATTATTCAACTTTTACCGATGAATGATGTCGGTTCAACTTTTTGTCCATATGATTCCGTGACTTCTTTTGGGCTGGAGCCGCTCTATATCTCCCTGGATTTATTATCCTCTGAGTTGGGGTTAAATATTCTAAAGGATATAGATAAAATAAGAAAAATGTTCCCTATGCCCAGGCAGCGCGTGGATTATAGTTTAAAAAAAGCCAAGGTTGACTTATTATGGGGGATATTTTCTCAAGGGGCTTATATTAAAAATGATGAGTTTTTACTGTTTCAAAAAGATAATAAATATTGGCTTGACGATTTTGCTTTATTTAAAGCGTTAAAATATTATTATAATGGGGCAGCTTGGTATGACTGGGAAGATAAATATAAAAAACGCAATAAACCGGAATTGGATGAATTTTTAAAGCAGCATGCCAGCGAGGTTTTATTCGAAAAATGGATGCAATGGCAGCTCTACAGGCAGTTTAAGCAGGTTAAGGAATACGCTGTTGCCAGGAACATCCTGATTAAAGGCGATCTGCCGATTCTGGTTTCACGGGATAGCGCGGATGTCTGGAGCCATCCTGAATTTTTTAAGTTGGATTTTGCGGCCGGCGCCCCGCCGGATATGTATTGCGCGAAAGGACAACGCTGGGGAACCCCTACTTATAATTGGGAGAGGATTGCTGCTGACAACTATCTTTATCTCAAGGAGAAACTTAAATATTCCCAGAATTTCTACGATATCTTAAGGATAGACCATGTGGTGGGATTATTCCGGATCTGGAGCATACCTTATAATGAGCCGATTGAAAACCAGGGATTGAATGGTTTTTTTGATCCGGGTGACGAAAAGAAGTGGGAAAAACACGGCCGGGATATATTACTGACGATGCTGGGGAATACCGACATGTTCCTTTGCGCTGAGGATCTGGGGGTTATTCCTAAAGTTTGCACTGATACCCTGAAAGAACTGGGAATTCCTGGAAATGATGTCCAGCGCTGGGTAAAAGATTGGAAAACCAAGCATGATTTTTTACCGTCAGATGAATACCGGATGCTTTCAGTCGCGGTTTTATCTACCCACGATACAACTAATTGGCCGGCCTGGTGGGAGAATGAAGCCGGGACAATGGATGAGAATTTATTCAACCGCCGATGCGTAGAGCGGGGCATAGATGTAAAACATGCCCAAGAAAGATTGTTCGATTCCGCCAGGTCAGAACACGGAAGGCTGCGTTGGAAAGAGGATATTAATTCGGTTGATGCCCTGGTTAATATTTTAGGCAAAAAAAGAGAAGAAGTAGCGGATTTCATTGATTTTTATAAGAATACTTATTTGGAAAAAGAAAAACTCTGGAAACAGCTTAATCTATCCGGGCCAATGAGGGAGAAGTATGATCCTGAGGTCCTGAGCGCTGTTTTAAGAATTGTTTTGGAATCCAGGGCCATATTCTCTATTCAGTTGATCATTGACCTGCTCTATCTTGATAATATATTTTCCGGAGATACTTACCAGTATCGGATAAATACTCCCGGGACCGTTGGCGAGAAAAACTGGTCTTTAGTCATTCCTCTTTCGCTGGAGGAATTAGCGGGGCATCCAGTATCTTCTAAAATCAAAGAGATGATAGCTTTTTCCGTCCGCTCCTAGGGACACCATCGCAGCTAATCGGGAAGGTGTCCCCAAAATATTATGAAAAAATTAAAATTCAAGCCGGAGGCGATAATTTTTGATATGGACGGGGTTATAGTTGATTCTATGCCTTATCATTATCTGGCCTGGTATGAGGCCTTGCGTTCCTACGGGGTTAGAGTGACTTGTTTTGATGTTTATTCTAAAGAAGGTGAACGTTGGCAGAAATCATTGGAAGATTTTTTAAAACGGGCCCATATTGAGCCGTCGCGGAAGATTATTGATAAGATTTTTATTGAACGTCAGAAAATATTCAAACGTTATTTTAAAAGGTTTATCTTTAAAGGAGTAAAGGAATTTTTGCTCTGCCTTAAAAATCAGGGTTATGTTTTAGGGTTAGTTACTGGAACGCCTACCTCTGAAGTAAAAAAGATCCTTTCTAAAAATATCCGGGATTTATTTAGTGGTATTGTTGGCGGCGATAATGTTAAGAAGGGTAAGCCCAACCCTGATCCCTATTTAAAGGCGGCCAGGATGTTTAAAGTACGGCCGGGAGAGTGTTTAGTGGTGGAAAACGCCCCCTACGGAATTGAATCGGCTAAAAGGGCGGGAATGTTTTGTATAGCTTTAGCCACCAGCCTGCCTAAGGAATACCTGTGCCGGGCAGATATAGTAGTTAATGATCTTGAAGAAATCACCGGCATTATCGAACAATCCTGCCGGGTAAAATAAAAGAAATGGGGTCAGAATTATTTTTTTCGAGCACCGGGAATAAAAAATAATTCTGACCCCATTTCTGACCCCATTTCTACAAGATAAGCGTTAAATAGGGAATAAATAAAAAAGGGAGTATATGTCAGTAATACAGGGTCCGGAATTTTATATATCAAAGAGAATGGGCAGGGCTATAGGCGATTATGACCTTATTCAGGATGGCGATAAGATCGTAGTGGCTGTATCCGGCGGGAAAGACAGCCTTTCTCTGCTTAAGATTCTGGCCGACCGCAGGAGTTTTGTCCCGGTAAAGTACGAGATAATGGCAGTTCACGTTGATATGGGTTATCCCTGTCATCACCCTAAGATCTTAGCCGAATATTTTAAGAAATTGGGAGTAGAATACCATGTTGAGAAGATAGATATACTGCAAGGGAAAAGCCGTAAAGATATCAGCTGTTTTTGGTGTTCCTGGAACAGAAGAAAGGCTTTATTTAAAGCGGCTGACCGTTTTAATTTTAATAAGGTTGCCTTAGGCCATCACAAGGATGACATTGTTGAGACGATTCTTATGAATATGTTTTTTCAAGGGGAGATTTCAGCTATGTCCCCGAAGCAGGTACTTTTTGATGGCAAGATTACTATTATCAGGCCCCTGGCTTATGTTGAAGAGGATATGATAGCTAAGTTTGCCAAGACCCTGGATTTTCCTCATCATAAATGCTCGTGTCCGAATTCAGTTAAATCGCAGCGCACCAAGATTGGCAAGATGATTAAAGAGCTGGAAAAGGTCTGCCCGGAAGTAAAAACAAACATATTTAGAAGCCTAAAAAGAATAAAAAAGGATTATCTGCTTTAATAAATCTGTAACTGGTAGTATAATCAATAGGTAAGTAAAATTGGAGCAAGTATGATCTGGTTAGTCATAGGTATTTTTATAGCCGGTATGGTGGTGGTTATCTTAGTAGTCTTGAAGTTGACTAATGGGGTTAACCTGCAGTTAAATTCTATTACCCAGCAGGTTAACGAACGTTTAAAGGAAACATCTCAGGCCTTGCTGGATACCCATAAGACTGTCGGTGACAGGTTGGATAAAGCCAATACCGTTTTCGGTGATGTCCAGAAGAGTTTAGGCCGGCTGGAAGAGACCCATAAACATATAATTGATATCAGCAAGGATATCTCAAGCCTCCAGGACCTGTTGCGGGCTCCGAAATTCAGGGGAGAGATGGGGGAGACTTTATTAGGTAAATTATTAGAGGATATCCTACCTAAGGAAAATATCAAACTCCAGCATCACTTTAAGACCGGGGATATAGTTGATGCCGCGATAGTGGTGGGGCAAAACCTTATTTGTATCGACGCTAAGTTTCCCCTTGAGAATTTTCGCAAATTCTCCGAGGTTGATACCGAAGATGAAAAGAACAGTTTTTACCGGGTGTTTGTCCGGGACGTTAAGAAGCGGGTAGACGAGGTAGCTTCCAAATATATCCTGACTGACGAAGGGACATTTGATTTTGCCCTGATGTATATACCGGCTGAAGCAGTGTATTATCATATCAGCAAAGATGAGGAATTGAGTTCCTATACTAAGTTAAAAAAAGTTGTTTTTGTTTCGCCGAATACATTTTACGCTTATCTGCAGGCCATCCTTTACGGGTTAAGAGGGATAAATATCCAGAAGAACGTTCAGAAGGTGTTTGCCGAGTTAAGCCGGATGCAAATGGATTTTTCCAAATTCCAGGACGATTTTAATACCCTGGGTAAACATATTTCCGGGGCTGACGCTAAATATAAAGACGCGGCTAAGAGGCTTGAGCAATTCAATAATCGGTTAATTGCGGTTATCCAAAATCCCCAGTTGGAATAATAAGTAAACCAGAGGCCAGGTGATTTTAAACATCAAGGTAGTTCCCAAGTCCAGTCGAAATTTAGTTAAAGAAGAAAGCAATAATTTAAAGGTTTACCTGACTAAACCTGCTTATGGGGGATTGGCTAATGAACAGTTGATTAGTTCTTTGGCAAATTATTTTAAGGTAAAGAAATACCAGGTTAAGATTATCAAGGGAGAGAGGTCCCGGGATAAATTAGTTGAGATATCTAATGGCTGAGTGTTTTAGCGCGGTGAATAAAAATTTTCAGATTTTATCTAATAAAGATTGTATCGCAATTTTTAGCTGGCGCAGCCATGGGAACATGTCGTTAGTTTACGGGGATACCTGCGGATCAATAGCCAGCCGCAGTGATTTTCTAACTCCAGCTGGAATCAAGTACCAAGATTTGGTCTGCGCTAAGCAGACCCATTCCAATAACATTTATTTTGTAAATAAGAACGATTCAGGCAAAGGCGCTCTTTTTTATGATTCCTCAATTGAAGATACCGATGCCCTTGTCACTAACCTAAAATCAGTACCTCTGGCTATCTTTACCGCTGATTGCCTGCCAGTATCTTTATATGACCCAAAAAATAATGCTATAGGTTTAGTCCATGCCAGCTGGCGTAGTTCACAGGCTGATATTACAGCTAAAACCGTAATGTTTATGCAAGATAAATTTAACACTTCGCCTGAGGACCTGCGGGTAAATTTCGGCCCGGCAATCCGCGCTTGCTGTTTCCAGGTAGGCGATGAGTTCAGGGACATATTTCCCGGGAGTTTGATTTCCAGAGAGAAGAATAGTTACTTGGATCTAACGGGAGTTAACCGGCAGCAGTTATTAGATTCTGGAGTAAATGATATTAATATATCCGACTCCGGATTATGTACTTATTGTAATGAAAATGATTTTTTCTCTTTTCGCCGGGAAGGAAAGTCTTGCGGAAGAATGATGTCAGTATTGATGTTGAAATAGGAGGTTATAATGGCTCAAGTATTGGTAATTTACTATTCTCAAAGCGGAAATACAAAAAAAATGGCTGAAGAAATAACCCGGGGGATTAAAGAAGAAGGGGTGGATGCGGTTTTAAAAGATGTTATAGATACCCGCGCTGACGAACTTCTTAAATACGACGGGATAGTTATAGGTTCTCCCACTTATTATGGGACCATGGCGTTTCAGGTCAAGAAACTTTTGGATGAGACGGTTAAATTCCATGGTAAATTAGAAGGAAAGGTTGGGGCGGCATTTGCCTCCAGCGCTAATATTGCCGGAGGGAACGAAACCACTATCCTGGATATTATAAACGCTATGCTTATTCATGGTATGGTTATCCAGGGCGATCCTCAGGGAGATCATTACGGGCCGGTATCTATCGGCGCGCCTGATTCAAGGGCTCTTAAGAATTGTTTGAGATTAGGCGGCAGGATAGCCAGGTTGGTGAAAAGATGCACTGTGTAATTTTTATTACCGCGTCCAATAAGATTGAGGCGGAACATATCACTGCGGAGTTGTTAAAAAATAAGCTGGTTGCCTGCGTTAATCTGGTTGACAATATCACTTCTTTTTTTTGGTGGGAAGGAAAGATCGACAAAGCCGGCGAAGTTTTATTAGTGGCAAAGTCAAAAAAAACTAAAATCTCGAAGATCATAAAACTGGTTAAATCATTGCATAGTTATGAAGTCCCGGAGATTATTGCTCTTCCGATAATTGCCGGCGAAAAAAAATACTTAAACTGGATAAATGAATCCCTCAGGTAACCCTATAGATTACCTCTTTGCTTTTTTTGGAGGTGTTATTTTAAGCTTCACGCCTTGCGTGTATCCTTTGATACCTATCAGCGCCAGCTATATCGGGATAAGATCAGGCGGCTCTAAACGCCGCGGATTTACTTTAAGCCTGGTTTATGTCAGTGGTATAGCTATTACTTATTCGATACTCGGGCTTTTGGCTTCTTTAACCGGAAAATTTTTTGGCTCGTTTACCGCTCACCCGGTAACTTATATTCTGGTTGGCCTGGTTATGATTATTTTCGGGTTGTCTATGCTTGGTGTCTTTCAGTTATCTCTGCCAAGTTTGGCCAAGCCGATGATTTTCAGGAAAAATAATTATTTGTCGACTTTATTTTTAGGCTTAAGCTCAGGATTAATAATCTCGCCTTGCGTCACTCCGGTGTTAGGCGGTATCCTGACCGTACTTTTTACTAAAAAAGATGTATTTTACGGCATGACCCTTTTATTAAGTTTTGCCTATGGCATGGGCTTAATCTTGATTATAGTCGGAACTTTCAGCAGTATTTTAATCGGGCTGCCCAAATTAGGCAAATGGTTATTGTATATTGAAAGGTTCTGCGCGTTTATATTGATAAGTGTGGGAGTTTATTATATTTACACTGCCATAGGGAGAATCTAAGTGAAAAAATATTTTGGTTTATTTTTTATTTTTAGTTTAATGTTCGCGGTTTTTTCCACACAGGCTTTTACCGAAGAGGCAAAACCAGCTCCTGATTTCACGCTCCCGGATTTAAATAATAAACCATTTACCTTAAGCAGCTATAAAGGCAAACAGTCGGTAATTATGTTATTTTGGACTACCTGGTGCCCTTTCTGCCGCGAGGAACTAAAAGTAATAAATCGGATGAGTGAGGAGTTAAAAAATGAAAAGGTGGAAGTTTTGGCTATAAATATCGGTGAACCATTGGCCAAAGTCTCTAAATTTATTGAGCCTTACAATTTAACTTTTCCGGTGCTGTTGGATCAGGCTGGCAGCGTGGCCAGGTCTTATGGTGTTTTTGGCGTGCCAACTTATGTAATAGTTAATGATAAGGGGAGTATCCGGCTTCAGGAGAATTATTTTCCTAAAGATGATTATAAAAAAATAATTCGTAACTAAAAATATGGACAAAAATTTAGAAGTTTTGTTAAGAAATTGGCAAAAAAGGAATATTCAGGGTATATATTGCGAAAAGGCAATTCAAGCCAGGGATAGTATATTGGAGTTAATACCGGTTTCATCTTCCGTAGGTATTTCCGGTTCTAAGACCCTGGAGCAGATAGGCATAGTAAAAGCTTTGGAAACAAGAGGTAATAAAGTTTTTAATCCTTATCTGCCTGGATTAAGCCGGGAAGAAAGCCTGGAATTAAGAAAGCTCGGGGCAACCCAGGCAGATTATTACCTAGCCAGCCCCAATGCTATTGCTAAGTCCGGGGAATTGGTTTTTTTTAGCGCTTTCGGTAACCGGATCAGCGGAGTTTCTTACGCGAAAAATGTGATTATTGTTTCCGGCGTGAATAAGATTGTTTCTAATTTGGAAGAGGCAATCAAAAGGTCTAGGGAATACGCTACGCCTTTAAATTGCAAGCGGCTGAATTGGCAGTCTGCTTGTTCATCCGACGGAATTTGCCGCCAGGATGAATGTTTTTCTCCGGAATATAAAAGGATGTGTTGCCAGATTTTGATTATAGAAGCTGAAGCTGTTACGGGAAGATTAAAAATATTTGTAGCGGGCGAGAACCTAGGTTATTGAGGATAAGGTTTATGCTAAGCGATAAAATAAAAGATTTCTTAACCAACAGGGAATTCGTGAGTATGGGTACCTGCGATTTCAGCGGCCGGCCCAATGCCGTGCCTAAATTTTTCCTGAAGACGGAAGGTAATTTTATTTATCTAATAGATTATACTAAAAGTAGGACTTTGGATAATTTAAGGATAAACCCTAAGGCTTCTTTGTCTTTTATTGATCTGCATGGGCTATCTGGTTATCAGATAAACGGCGCGGTAAAAATAATAGAGCAAGGGGAGGAATATGAAAAAATAGCCAAAGAGCTGGTGGATAGACAGGTAACCTTTTCCACTAAGCGGATAATTGAAGGGATAACTACCGGTAAAAAACACAAGATCTTTGAGGTAGGGATAGAAAAGGATTTTGTAGTTTTTAAGATAAAAATACAAGAGGTGGTTGAAATAGGCCCGGCAGGGGGCCTGAACAGAGAAGTTATTAAGGAATAGGGTTTATGCTGAAGAAGGTATTTATTATAAATATATTCATCTGTGTTATTTTCTTTGGATGGGCATTCGCATCTACACAAGATTGTGAATCGATAATATCAATGGATATGCTAAGCCCGGACGGTCTAAACAAATTAGAGAGTTATCTCTCCGGCGATAACGTGATTGCATTTTTAAAAGCCCGGGAAAAATTGCTTACATATCCATATGAAGAACTAAAAGAGATAAGAAATAAAATAGAAAGTTTAGATTCAGCAAAAAGATTAAAAGAATTAATCGATGGATTTATAACTAAAATGGAGGATGAAAATATAATTAATGAGGTGGAAAACATTTTTATTAATAATATTCCGCAATCCCTAAATGCGCCTTTCTATGGCGATTTTATACCAGATTCTAACATCCGGGAATTAAGTCCGCAAGCCGAGCGCGTATATGAAAACAACCTGAGTTTGAAATATAATAAAAATGATTTACTGAAAAAAAACGATACGCTTTGGGTAAATCCGAAGTATGCCGGTAAAAAAAGCTTATCCATCCCTGTTCAAGATAAATCCGGTCTTGATTTGAAGGTGTTGGATAATAACGATAAAGCTATCCGGAGGTGGCAATATTCGTTAAAAGATGACAATTTGAGAGATTTCTTTTTTAAATCTACTGATTTGAGGCAATGGATAAAGAAGTACGAAGAGAGCTTAATTTTTCCGGTAACTTTTAAAAATACAGTTATATTGCGTAATGAATATAGGATATTCTGCTTAGACCTTAAAACTTCAAATGAGATCTGGTCTTTAGGCAATTTTGATGGATCCGGCTATGAATTCTACAATACATTTAGGCATTTGCATGAAAATTCAGCTGGTTATGAATTGTTGCTGTCCGATGATATGCTTTTTACCGAGCTAGATCATAAGTTAATTGCCCTGAGGCTTGATAATATACTTGAGCCGAAGATTGCCTGGCAGAAGAATCTCGGTGAATTTACTTTAGGCGCGAAACCTATCCTAAATAAGAAATTTTTAATTCTGACGCTTATTAATGCCAGGTCAGAAATATTCATTTGCGGATTTAGCGCTTTAGATGGCAAATTAAAATGGACTACTTATATCGGGACATCATCTTTTTTATCTCCTGCCTGCTCAATTTCATGCGTTAATGGCAATGAGGTTATACTTGGCACCAATTATGGCGCGATAATTTCAATTGATTCGGATAATGGCTCAATTATATGGATTAGGAAGTATTCACCCAAGCAGTACAATATATTTGAATACTGGAATAAATCTTGCCTTAAACCATATACCAATAATAAATGTCCGATTAAGTACGATACTGAATTTATCCAGGTTGCCGGCCAGACCTTATGCTATAAACCGCGCGAATCAGACTTTTTTTATATGATTGATTCAAAGTCCGGGGAATTAAAAAAGCAGGTATTAGTTGATCCGGAGAAGTTTTATATTTTGCGGGTAAGCCGCAATAAAGCAGTTTTTTTAGAAAAAACAAATAAAATTACAAAAAATGCTGTCCTGAAAGTAGTTGAATTATCCACTGGTAAAAATATCTATGAGTTTGAAATAAAAGGGGGATATTTGTCCGGCGTAAGCTATTTAAGCGAAGAAGTAACGTTATTTAAGTGCGGCGAATTTATTTATTTACTTAAGGCAGCTAAAGATTCTATTGAATGCAAAGAGATTGGTGGTCATCTTGGTGGATGGCTTGTAAATGCAACTAGAAATAATTTTTTTATCGCGGATGAGAATAATTTATTTAATTATGAATTTAAGGCCTATCAAACTGCAGATACCGGGGATTTAAAATACACAGAAGAACAGGAGGGCATATTACTTAAAACATTAAAAGAAGCTATAAGCTTGAATACGGGGGATAATAAAGAAACCAGATTAAAAAGCAGTATTTTAAACCTATTGAAACAAAAAAATATTTCCTTGGATAAATTAATACCGTTTGTTATAGACAACAAGGACAAATTTAAGGATAATTTCTGGAATGATTTTATTGCAGATTTAAATAAAAAATACGCCGATGAAATAGTAAATTATGATGGCGTTAACTTAAGGCTGGGGGGTTTACTTTATGGCGTAGGGTTGTTAAAAAATTACGATAAAGATAAGCCTGTTGATAAGAAGAAAGCAGGCGTTGGTTTAAAACGGCAGTACGAAATTTACGGACAATCGTTAAGACCGTTTCCGGTCGAGGTTATTAAAGGCAGTGAAGAATTAGATTTTTATTTAATCAAAAGGATCGACCAAATCATCTGTGTTGATGAATTTGGAGGGATAAAATGGTTCAGGAGAACATCAAGGGCCGATCAAGCTTATCTTTATGAGGATACACTTATAATCAAAGACGGTGTAAATGTTGTAGGAATTGACGCGCATAGCGGAAAATATCTGTGGAGCGTTATGAAAGATATAAATAATATCAAAACGTTAAACAGCTTTAATATAAGCTCGCATATTGGATTCATTGATAGCGACATTATTATTGTCTTTGATAATAAGATGTACTCTTTGGATATTTCTACGGGATTCAGCAAAAAATCACAATCTCTGGAATATGATTATATAAAATCAATGCATATTTTTAAAGATAATATATATATTGTGTCTCCCCTAAAGGAGATTAGTGTATATGGCAGGGATATTAGTTATAGGGGCAAGATTTTGCTGGATTTTCTGAATAACAATGATACGGAATACGGAGTTTATTTTATTGATGGTTTTATGGTTTTTAATGTTATTCCCGAAGCATATGTTATAGATCTGGAAAAAAGAAAATCAAACAGTAAATTTTTTATGGGGGATAAAGGCAAGTATTTCCTGGAAACCTTCAACAATAATTTATTGAGGATTATCCCGTCGAAAAGCGTAGCTAGCTATAAACTAATAAATGGATTTCTAGCCTTAAATTGGGAATATGATTTTGGAAAACAGGACGGACAGCTTTGGGGTTTTGGCCTGGAAAAAACAGATTTTCGGACCGGAGGGGAATTGTATAATACGGATAAGGATAAATATTATTTTATATCTGGCGATAAAATATTCCTGCCGTATCATAGCAAAGAAAAATATTATATCGCGTCATTGGATTTAACAAAAGGCAAAGAGGAGTGGCTTGCTGATATCGAAGGTGTAAGGGGAATTTTCGATAATATATCTAATGTTGAGGAGTATTTAGGTAAGGCAAATTTTATAATTTCTACTAAGCGCTATATTGACCCCCCGGGTACATATTCCGAATATATGAAAGATTATATTGCGGACATAAAGCCGAAATTAGTAAGCCTCGATTTAAAAAAAGGAACTGTATTAAGAATAATTGATTTGCCGGATGATTATAAATATATTGATTATATAAGACCGGTTGTTATCCGGACTAAAAATTGTTATGTTTATGGAGTCCGCGGTCAAAAGATAATATCCGAGGTAGAATGAAGATGCACAGGTCAAAACATATTAATTATAAAGTAATCTCGGCCTTTCTCGTAATTTGCTCATTTTTTTTTATCCTGAGCCGAAATTATTTTGCAAGGGAAAACACGGCTGAAGATGTGCCTGGTATGCCTAATATTATTATTTGCACATTAGGCGGGGTGCGCAATAGCGAGACTATCAATGATGAAAGCCATCAATATATCTCTAACCTATGGAATAATATGTTAAAATATGGCACATTATATACTAATTTAGTTAATTTGAACCTGCCTTTTCATCAGCCATCTATCTTGGCGATTAATACAGGCAAAACTATGTCTTCATACTCTAATTTAAAAGTTCCGTCGGTCTTTCAATATGTTATTAAGCAATATAACCTTCCCTCAAGTAAGGTCTGGTCAGTCGGCCATTGGAATACCGAAGATACAATAGCTTATATTGATCAGGTTTACGATGTAAACACAATCCCGGGCTGGGTGAGATTTGCACACGTGTCTCCCGAAGCGGAAGAGTTATTAAATAAGCAGGAATTGAATTCGATCAGGTCTTTCAATAAATTAGTCAATCAGGATGATTCTTCAGATTCTAGAAAATTTAGCGGACGGATAAATTTTTCCTGGTCATTTTGGGATATAAATAACGAATTGCGGTATCGGATAGTTAAAAAAATTTTAAATGGGTATAAGCCTAAAATAATGCATTTTGTTATGGATGGTACGGATAGCGCTCATTATGATACATTCGGCCGCTACGTTTTAGCTATAAAAGATGCCGATGAAAGGATTTTTGATATATGGAAATACATACAAAGCGACCCATTCTATAAAGACAATACTTATTTATTTGTTACTTCGGATCACGGCCGCGATAGGTACTACATGCAACATAGTGAATACGATTCCACTGGGCAAACATGGCTGTATGTTTATGGGCCGAAAATAAAGAAAGATATAAAAATAGACCGGGCGGTCCACCACACTGATATTTTTGCTACTATAGCCCATATTTTGAACTTAAAAACTCATCCCATAGATGGTAAAGTGCTGGAAGATTGTTTTCTATAGTATGAGATATGGAATCTGAGATATGGGGTCAGAGATATGGGGTCAGAGATATGGGGTCAGGTCCCTTTTTCATAACTTGATGAAGCATAATTGGTTCTGATGAGTCAGTTTGCACTTTTATAAAATAGACAGGGGACATCCTGTCTATGCGGAATAATATATTTTACGACAGAGTGTCCCCTGAAGATTAAAAGTTAAATGTGTTATGCAATCAGTATATATTTGAATTATTTATGAATAGGGGGCCTGTCCCCATAATAGGAGAGGGGTATGCTGGATAAGCTAAAAGCGTTAATGGATATGCAGAAAAAGATGCAGGATGTAAAGAAAGAGTTAGATAATATTGATTTTGAGGTTTTAAGCTCTGATGGCTTGGTTAAACTGACTATGAATGGCTCTCAGGAGTTAAAACAGGTGAAGATAACCGTAGGCCTGGCAGGCCTGGAGGTTAATAATCTTGAATCTTCGCTAAAGGACGCTTGGAATAGGGCTATAAAACGTTCTCATGAGCTGGCTGCCCTGAAAATGAAGGATGTAACCGGATTTAATCTTCCGGGATTAACGTAATTTTTTTTGCATAAATTTTTAACATATCTCTTGCCAAGGCAATGAGTTTACGGTATATTAAAAAACTATGCCGTTAAAGAAAACTATAGCTATTGACCTGGGGGGGACTAATATAAAAATAGCCCTTCTGGATCATAATTTAAAGATTTGGTCAAAATCAGTATTAAGCACCAGGAATTTCTTCAGTAAGGCCGGATTGATCGCGCAGATCGCGGATTCGGTAAAAACCGTTATATCAGAGAATAACTTAAAAAAGACCGAGATAAATGGAGTAGGCATAGGCCTTCCCGGACCTATAGACGCGAAAAATGGGATAGTCCATTTTCTTCCCAATATACCCGGATGGAAAGAGGTAAAACTTAAACTGATACTGGAGCATAAAATCGGCTTGCCGGTTTTTTTAGACAATGACGCTAAACTGATGGCCCTGGCGGAATATAAAAAAGGGGCGGCCAAGGGTTCCCGGAATGCGCTCTGCCTGACTTTAGGCACAGGCGTTGGCGCTGGTCTGATCATAAATGGTGAGATATTTCGTGGTTTCACCAATGCCACCGGTGAGATCGGGCATTTGCCCATAAATGAATATGGGCCAAAATGTAATTGCGGCGGCCAGGCCTGCCTGGAAGCCTATATAGGTAATAACGCTATTTTAAAAGAGGCAAAGAGTAAATTTCATAAACAAATATCTTTGGAAGAATTAAGCTATCTGGCTAATAAGGGCGATAAAAAAGCCGCGGATATCTGGAAAAATGTAGGCCGGCGCTTAGGTTTAGCCTTGAGCGCGGTGGTAAATTTACTTAGTCCGGATTGTATTGTAATTGGCGGAGGCGTGGCTAATGCCGGCAAGATACTTTTTAAAGAGGTAAAAAAAACCATCCTAGAACGGGCGATGAGAGTGCAGGCCAGGCATGTAAAAATTTTGTCCGCGGCTTTAGGCAGCGACGCCGGTTTATTCGGGGCAGCCATTTTGGTCAATCAAGGAGTAGAAGCGTGAACCCCGCACCTTCCAGAGATTCAATAATTATTAAATAAAAGTTATTAGATTTATGAATAAGAAGGAAGGTGCGGGATGAAGATCTTTATCGATACCGCGAGCATAAGAGAGATAAAAGAAGCAGCCAGCGGGGGATGGACCTGATCGCTGATATTAAGCAGATTTATGCTAATTATAAGACTGAAATAATCGTAGCCTCAGTGCGCAACCCAACGCACGTGGCGGATGCGGCTAAAATAGGGGCGGATATCGTGACTTGCCCTTTTGCGGTTATTGAACAATTGATCAAACACCCTCTGACTGATATAGGCGCGCAGAGGTTTTTAGAAGATTACGAAAAAATACCCAAATAATGATCATGCGGATTTATTTATCAATAATCTTAGCTTTAACTTGTTTATTTAATATTTCTTTGGCTGCTGAGGTCCCCGGAAATAAAACAGCCGTTGGCCCGGAAACTGAGGAAATAGAGAAAAAAACAGTTGACCGGCCGATAGTGGTAAACGGCGACACTGTGGAATATTCTTCCGATAATAAAGAGGTTACAGCCAAAGGCAAAGTGGATATAACCTATAAGGATGTTAAATTAAGCTGCGACCAGATAACCGTAAATACTCTGACTAAGGACGGGTTGGCTGAAGGTCATGTCAGGATTGATGAAGAAAGAGGCAGCGTTGAAGGTTCAAAAATGCTCTATAATTTTAATACCAAACAGGGGACGGTTTATAACGCAACGTTCAGGTTTAATCCCTATTACGGCCGGACCAGAAAGGTCTTGAAAATAAGCGACCTGGAATATGTGGGATTAAACGGTTATTTTACCACTTGTAGTTTTGACCGGCCGCATTACCGGATAAAGTCAAAAAAGATAAATATATTCCCGGATGACAAGATACAGACCTACAAGAATATTTTTTTCCTGCATAACGCGCCTTTGGCTTATCTGTCCAAATATAGCCAGAGCCTTAAAGAACCCTTAATGCATGTCCAGGTAGTTCCCGGCCACGGTAAAAAAGAGGGTTATTTTTTACTTAGCGCCTGGAGGTATCAATTTAGCGATAATTTCAGCGGCAGGATTTACGCGGATTATCGTCAGAAGTGGGGTAATGCTCAAGGATTCGGCGCGAATTACAATACTCAGATTTTTGGTAAAGGCGACTTGAAATTCTATTATACCCAGCAAAGGGACAGCAGCCTGTCTGAGAAAGATTATCCGGTGAGGAAATTTGAAAGGTATTTTATCAGGGACCGGCATTATTGGAATATTGATGACCGGACAAATTTTATCTCCGAGTATTATAAGATTGTGGATTCCCGGCGGGCGATTTACGGAACGGATAATAATATCCTGAAAGATTATTTTCCCAGGGAGTACGAGAAAGACACCCAGCCTTTATCTTACGCTCTGCTGCACCATAATTTCAATTATTCCAGCGTCGACGTTTTAATGCAGAAAAGGACCAATCGCTGGTACACCCAGGAAGAGAAGCTCCCGGAGATAAAATACTCACTTCCCAGCCGTCAGATCGGCGAAAGTTGGGTTTATTTTCAAGATGACAGTTCTTTTATAAGTTATAATAATAAAAACGCCGTGCCTTCAGATTCCTGGAATGATACTTCTTATAATAAACTATCTACCACTAATAGGTTTTCTCTGCCTTCCAGGGTATTTATTTTCGCTTTTACTCCTTTTATCTCCGAGCAATGGGCTTTAAATGATAAAGGTATTTATGGCAATACTTATGAGACTATGTTTTCTACCGGCACAGACTTAAGCACTAAGTTCTACCGGGTATTTGATGTTAATACGAATTTATGGAATTTGAATATTAACGGGTTGCGGCATATTATCACTCCCACTGCCAGCTATTCTTATAATCACGGTTCAACCATGCCTACCAGTAAACTTAGATTCGGAGGGGGAGGCGATACCAGCAGCTCTTCCATTGCCCTGGAATTATCCAATAAGTTGCAGACCAGAAGGACTAAGGTCGATAAGAAATCCGCGGCAACCGTGGTTAAAGGTGAGGATATAGCCAATTTTAAGATCAACAGTAATTACCTGCTTAAGCCGGAATCAGGAGTAAAAAGGGGAAGTAATTTTTCCGACGTAATCTTTGATTTGGAACTCAGGCCGTATTCCTGGTTAAGCCTTGACGCTGATTCTACATATTATCGTTCCGATCGCAGCAGCCCAAATTACAATAAACTTTCGATCTTTAATTATGATATAGGTTTTAACTTCGGAGTTGAAAGGACTATAGGTTTTGGCCAGCGTTTCAACCGTAAAGGCAGTAATGAATTTACCTCGAGCGCGGAATGGAGGCTGACCCCAAAATGGAAATTCAAGGTTTATGAAAGGTATCAGCTATATGACTCAGCGCCATACGAGAGAAAGGCTGGCTTAAGGGAACAGGAATATACTATATCCAGGGATTTACATTGTTGGCTTTTTGAGTTTACCTATAATGTAAGGGTAGGAGAAGGCGCGACTGTCTGGTTTGTTTTTAAACTAAAAGCCTTCCCGGAAATGGCGATTAATTTTGATCAGAGCTATAATAAGCCTAAGGCCGGGTCTCAATCCTATTAGGAGGCTGCAATTTAAACATGAAAGATTTCGCCAGTTGTTTTAAACAAATGATCATTCGTAAGAAACTTAAGATCGCAGTGGTGGGCTTGGGTTATGTAGGCTTGCCCCTGGCTGTAGAATTCGCTAAAAAAGGGTTCTCAGTCTTAGGAATAGATGTGGATAAAGATAGAATAGCCTGGATCTCCCAAAAGAAATCTTATATCACCGATGTCCCGACCAGCGATCTGCGGGAAATTATTAAAAATGGTAAATTTAGGGCTGAATCCGGGTTTAGTTCTTTAAAGAATATCGACGCTATACTTATCTGTGTGCCTACTCCATTAAAAAGAAAAAATCATCCGAATATATCTTTTATCAAAAGCGCGGTTAAAGGTATATCCGAACATTTTAAGAAAGATTGCCTGGTTATCCTGGAAAGTACTACTTATCCCGGGACTACCGAAGAAGTTATTTTGCCTTTGTTAGAGGTACATGGACGTAAGCACGGTAAAGATTTCTATCTTTGTTTTTCTCCGGAGAGGATCGATCCGGGTAATCTAAAATATCCGGTAAACAAGATCCCTAAGGTGATCGGAGGAGTTACCCTTAAGGCTACGCGTTTGGGCGCGTTAGTTTACGGGTCGATCGTAAAACAAGTAGTTCCGGTTTCATCTCCTAGAGTAGCCGAGACAGTGAAATTGCTGGAAAATACTTTTCGTCTGATCAATATCGGACTGATCGATGAGATGGCTATGATGGCCAATAAGATGAACATCGATATCTGGGAGGTTGTCGATGCGGCTAAAACCAAGCCTTTTGGTTTTATGCCTTTTTATCCCGGACCCGGCGTGGGCGGCCACTGTATACCTAAGGATCCGCTTTATTTATACTGGAAAGCTAAAAAATTCGGGTTTAAGTCCAGTTTTATCAAACTGGCATCCGGGGTTATCCGGCATATGCCGGTTTATGTGGTAGGCAGGGTCAAGGAGATACTAAATCAGAAAGGGGTAAAATTAAACCAGGCTAAAATTTTGGTTATCGGAGCTACCTATAAGAAAGATATCAAGGACTTAAGGCAATCGCCTCCTTTGGATATAATTGAGATTTTAAAGAAAGAGGCTGGTTCGGTGGCTTATTACGATCCTTTGATACCTTATCTTCAATTCAAGGATATAAATTTGAAGTCAGTGGATTTGAAATCCGGGAAGCTGAATGGTTTTGATTGCGCGATCATAGCTACTGACCATACTAATGTTGATTACGGAATGATTTTAGAGAACTCCAGGGTAATCTTTGACAGCCGTAATGTTTATAAGGGCATTGAAAACAAAAAGATCCATAGATTATAATGAAATGGGGTCAAAAGAAATGGGGTCAGAATTATTTTTTAATTGCAAAAGTATAAAAAAAATAATTCTGACCCCATTTCGAAGAAAATAATTCTGACCCCATTTCGGGAAAGATTGAAATGAAAAATAAAAAAGGACGCAGTTTTGTAATTATAATGATAATTATTGCCGTGGTAGCTTTACTTTTGAGGCTGACCATCACGCAGATCATTAAACTAAGTATTGTCCATAATGAATCCAGCGCCCAATCGACTTTAAAGTCGATTTCAACCGCCCTGGAGAATTATGCCAAGGATAATAAGAATGCCTATCCGGATCAGTTTTCGTATTTGTTTGCCACTTATCCGTCGTATCTGGATAAAGGTTATACCGATAAGCCCTCTTATAAGGGTTATGTCTACAGCTGCCCGCGCCTGGATCCTTTAGGCTATACTTGCTCGGCCACTCCCTCAAACTGCAAAATAACCGGCATCCAATCTTTCACTATTACTACCGGAGGAGCGTTGGTTAAGGAAACTTGCGTTAAATAAATATGTTAAAGATGAATTTTACATTCGGCAAGGCCGGGGCAATGCGTTATATCTCACATCTGGATTTAATGCGTTTATTTATGCGGGCCCTGCGCCGGGCGGACCTGCCGGTAAAAATAAGCGAAGGTTTTAATCCTCATCCCAAGCTGAGCCTTAAAAGGGCGCTGAAGCTGGGCGTGGAAAGCGACAATGAAGAAGCGGCAGTCACGCTAAAAGAATTTATTAACCCAAAAGAATTCCAACAGAAGCTTGAACAACAGCTCCCGGAAGGGATTACAATTAAGAAAGCGAGTATATTTTGAACACGGATGTACTCGGATAAAATAACGGATCATCACGGATAATCCGTGGGAATCCGTAAAAAAATCTGCGAAAATCCGTGTTAAAGAAAGGATTAGGTATTAAATTAAAATGGCAAGAGAAATATTGATTAATGCGGACCCAAGAGAAAGGCGAGTAGCTGTCGTTGACGACGGCCGGATGGAAGAGTTCTATATCGAGCGGCCTCAGGATAAGACCATAGTCGGCAATATATATAAGGGTAAGATTGAGGCTATTATTCAGTCTATCGGCGGAGCGTTCGTCGATATAGGTTTACCCAAGAACGGATTTCTTTATCTTTCTGAGATCGAGAATGCTTTTGAGACTTTGGATACGCCTCACTCCAAGCCCAGGGAAGTGAAAAAAGGCGAAGAGGTGCTGGTCCAGGTGGTCAAAGAATCATTCGGTACAAAAGGCCCGCGCTTATCTTCTGAGATCGGTATAGCCGGAAGATACCTGGTGCTTATGCCTTTAAATGCCCAGTCCGGAGTATCCCGCAGGATTGAAGACGATGTTGAAAGAAAGCGCCTCAGACAGATACTTGCTGAGTTGAAGTTTCCTAAGGGTATAAGTTTTATTGTCCGGACAGCGGCCTGCGGCAGATCCAAGCAGGAATTATGGAAAGACGCGTCCTTTTTGATTAAGACCTGGGCAAGGCTGGAAAAGATAGCTAAAAGGCAGAAAGCCCCCAGCCTGGTTTATGAGGAATATGATTTGGTGTTAAGGGCAGTCAGGGATTCTTTTGGCGCGGATGTTTCCAAACTGGTGGTTGATTCAAAAGCCGACTATTACCGGATCGTGAATTTTATCCGGACCTTCGAGCGTCAACTTTCGCGCAAAGTTGAATTTTACCGCGGCGACGATTTGTTTGAGGACAAAGATGTTGAGCGGCAGATCCTCAGGACCTTTGAGAACAAGGTTTACCTTAAATCTAAAGCCTACATTATTATTGAGCCTACCGAAGGTTTAGTGGTCATTGATGTTAATAGCGGCGGATTTAAACGCAACCTTGGCCAGGAAGATATGGCTTTTAAAGTTAATTGCGAGGCAGCAGTTGAGGCAGCCCACCAGTTGAAATTGCGGGATTTGGGCGGTATAATTGTTATTGATTTTATCGATATGGAGAGAGAAAGCCATCGCCGCGAGGTTTTAAATACCCTAAAGAACGCATTAAGTACTGACCGGGCTAAATACGACATATTAGGGATCTCTAAGTTTGGCGTGGTTGAAATGACCAGGGAGCGGATCCATAATACCGTGGCCTCACTCTCTTATCAGACCTGTCCTTATTGTCAGGGTAGGGCCAAGGTTAAATCTCCGGTAACCATGTCTATTTATGCTTTAAAAGAATTAAAGCGCTATCTTAAAATTAAGCCTACAAGAGAAGTTAACCTGTCTTTAAATCCGGCGGTCATCACCGAGATCTCCAAAGATAATCAAAGCGCCCTGCGTTTTGTTGAGCGCAGATTTCGCACCCGGGTCAATCTGGTGTCCAATCCTGCTTTACACATGGAAGACGTCAACATCTCCTAAAAAAGAAGGAAACTGTTTCCGATATGATCGGGACAGTGGGGCGATTAAAAGCCGATAGGATAATATTGCTTGACAAATGACACTACTATGGTATCATTACAAAGGTTAAATAAAATAATTGTTATATGAAAAAGGGGGCAGATATGTTTTGTTATCAATGCGAGCAAACAGCAGGCGGCACAGGTTGTGTTAAATCCGGAGTTTGTGGTAAGGATGAGAATATCCAGAGCCTTCAGGATATTCTTTTGTTTGGATTAAAAGGTATCGCGGCCTACGCTTATCATGCCCGGGAACTGGGGGCTAAAGATGACGATGTTGACGCGTTTATGCACCAGGCCTTATTTAAAACCGTTACTAACGTGAGTTTTGACTTGGGCCAATATATTGACATGGTATTGGAATGCGGAAAGATCAATTTGAAAGTTATGGAGCTTTTGGATAAAGCCCATACAGACCGTTTCGGCAATCCTACGCCTGTTGAAGTTGATACCGGGACGAGAATTGGCCCCGGTATAGTAGTTACCGGCCATGACTTACTGGATCTCTATGAATTATTGGTCCAGACCCAAGGAACAGGTATAAATATCTATACCCATAGTGAGATGCTCCCCGCGCATAGCTATCCTCAATTAAGAAAGTTTAAACACCTGGCTGGTAATTATGGGAATGCCTGGCAGGAGCAGAAAAAAGAATTTAACGATTTTCCGGGAGCTATACTGGCAACTACTAATTGCGTGCTCACGCCGCCTGACAACAGCTATCTGGGTAGGTTATTTACCGTAGGGATTACAGGAATAACCGGAGCAACCCATATAAAGAATCGGGATTTTTCTCTCTTGATCAGCAAGGCCAAATCGCTTCCATCGTTACCGGAAGCCCCGGGCAAAAAAATACTCACCGGTTTCCACCACAGCGCCATCCTGGGGATCGCGGATAAGATCGTTTACGCGGTCAAATCCGGCAAGATTAAACATTTCTTTCTGGTAGGCGGCTGTGACGGAGCAAAGCCAGGGAGAAATTACTATACTGAATTTTCCGAGAAAGTGCCTAAGGATTGTGTAATTCTAACTCTGGCTTGCGGAAAGTACCGTTTTAACAAGATGGATTTTGGGGCCATAGACGGCATTCCCAGGCTGATAGATATCGGTCAGTGCAATAATGCCTATTCTGCTATACAAGTAGCCTTAGCTCTGGCAAAGGTATTTAACTGCGGAGTAAATGAGCTGCCGCTGTCTTTCGTCCTATCTTGGTTTGAGCAAAAAGCCGTGGCAATCCTCCTAACCTTATTATATCTGGACGTCCACAATATCAGGATCGGGCCGAGCCTGCCGGCTTTTATATCTCCCGGCGTTCTCAATGTGCTGGCGGATAAATTCAAAATCAAGCCCATAACTACTCCTTATCAGGACATGCGGGATATGCTAAGCGGCAACGAGCATTCCTAATATGAATTAGAGGGGTATATTCCGCTACTTCTAAAGCTAAAATTTCCTTATAATTTAGGGATCGGTCAACACATTCTTACCCCCTTGAGCAAAAAAAGTAAGATAATAGTTAAGCAGTAAATCCAGGTCAACAGCAGGAGTCATCAATAGCCGTTTATCTAAATCAGGTTTTTTCTCCTTGGCTAACTGCCAAG
>JAHKAP010000084.1 GCA_018825985.1 Candidatus Omnitrophota bacterium | reverse complement strand
GTAATAAAGATAAACACAGATTCGTTAAGTTTTGAGGCGATGCCTCAGACCATGAAAATCACTAATTTAGGTTCACTGGCTATTTGGGATAAGTTGAACTTGGAACGCAGCCTGAAAGCAGGAGATAGAATATCCGGTCATTTTGTAAGCGGGCATATTGATTGCCTGGGAATGGTCCGTAAAAAAAAGCATATATCCGGAAATTTAAGTTTTGAAATAGCTGTGCCGCTAGAATTTATGGGTTATATTCTGCCTAAAGGCTCTATAGCCATCGATGGCATAAGCTTGACCATTGTGGATAAAAGATCAAATGCTTTTACGGTCTACATCATCCCGCACACCTTAAAGAATACCACGTTAGGCTTTAAAGGGCCGTCGGATAAAATAAACTTGGAGTTTGATATCCTGGCTAAAAAGGCGGGCCTTGCTTCTTGCTAATCCTATTTTTTCTGATATACTAATCATATAAATTTGCCAAAAGGGTTTGGGGCCTGTCCCGCTCTTTTGGCGTGATCTGAGAAAATATTTCCAATAGTGTTTAGGGGGCGTGCCTCGCACTATTGGTGTGATATCCGTAAATTATTCCAATAGTGCGGGGCGTGGCTCAGTTTGGCTAGAGCGCTTGGTTCGGGACCAAGAGGACGACAGTTCAAATCTGTCCGCCCCGATAGATTATTACCGGTGGTTTCCCGCTGGATGAATAAATATCTTGCGGGATCTCGACTGGTAAAAAGTGATGGTCGAGTCAAATCCACTCGCCCCGATTACTATCCAATCCAGCCTATATAGCGCTGTTTAATCCTGTATTTCGCCTGCGAATTTGATTTCTTTCCCTGGTTATTTATGGTAAAATCAACACTGAGATAAATATTTTTTCTGCTTTAATGAAAAAACGAGTTCATATATATTATTCAGGCCGGGTCCAGGGTGTGGGTTTCCGCTATACAGCCAGGGATATTGCCGAAGAGCTAGGGGTCTGGGGCCGGGTAAAGAATCTGGCTGATGGCAGGGTGGAATTAAACGCGGAAGCTGAAGAAGATGCGTTGAATAATTTTCAGGAGAGGATAAAACAGTCCTTTTCCCGCTATATCAGGGATACTCAGTTAAACTGGGGTCCGGCAAGCGGCGAATATAATGATTTCCGGATCGAATTTTAGCTCTCCAACAGAAATACATGAAAAAACCTTCCAAAATAAAAAAAGAAATCGAATTCTTAAAAGAAGAGATACGCCTTCACGACCACCGTTATTACGCTTTAAGTGAGCCGGTGATCTCCGACAAAGAATATGATGATTTAATGTTCCGGCTTAAGGGCCTGGAGGATGAATATCCGGAGTATAAAACAGATGATTCTCCTTCGGTGAGGGTAGGTTCAGGAATATTGGAAGGATTTAAGACGGTTAAACACCGGCAAAAGATGATCTCCTTGGAAAATACCTATTCTTTTGATGAATTAAAAGAATGGGATGTAAGAGTTCATAAAGGTTTAAGGGGGAATAAATCAATTGAGTATCTGGTTGAACTTAAGATCGACGGGGTAAGCGCTAACCTGACTTTTGAAAATGGCAAATTAACTTTTGGCTCGACCCGGGGAGACGGCGAAACCGGAGAAGATATAACTGCGAATTTAAAGACCATCCGGGCAATACCTTTAGTTTTAAGGGGCAAAGATACGCCGTCATTAATTGAGATCCGCGGCGAGGTTTACATGGGTATAAATTATTTCCGGGAGTTGAATAGGTTCAGGGAAGATAACGAAGAGGTAGTTTTTGCCAATCCCCGGAACGCTGCCAGTGGTTCCCTTAAAATACTGGATACGGCAGTTGTAGCTAAAAGGAGGCTTAGTTTTTTTGCCCATTCCCTGGGAGAATATAAAGGCGTAAACATAATAAGCCAGAATGATTTTCTGGAAAAACTAAAGTCTTGGGGGATGCGGGTAAACCCGGAATACCGGATCTGCAAAAATATTGATGAGGTGATTAAATATTGCAAGGAACTGCAGGAAAAAAGAGACGCGCTGGATTATGAAATAGACGGTATTGTGGTTAAAGTAAATGATTTAAAAGGGCAGCTTGCCCTGGGATTTACTTTGAAGAGCCCGCGCTGGGCGGTTGCTTATAAATTTCCCGCCCGGCAGGCTACAACCGAAATCATGGATATTCAGGTTAACGTAGGAAGGACCGGCGTAATAACGCCCACTGCCCGGCTTAAGCCGGTTGAGTGCTCGGGCGTGATTATACAGCATGCTACTCTGCATAATTTTGACGAGATAAAACGTTTAAATGTAAAAATCGGAGACCGGGTCCTGATTGAAAGGGCTGGGGATGTTATTCCTAAGGTGATTAAGGTAGTGCAGGGTAAAGGCAAAAAAACTTTTTTAATACCGAAAAATTGTCCGGTATGCAATAGCAAAATCGTTAAAGAAAAAGAAGTAGATGTTGCTTATCGCTGCATCAATCCTGTTTGCCCGGCGCAATTAGAGCGGGGTATCTTGCATTTTTCTTCCCGGGGGGCAATGGATATCGAAGGCCTGGGAGAGGCTGTGGTAAATCAGCTGGTTAAACTTGGATTAGCGCGTAACTTCGCCGACATCTATAATCTTAGGAAAGAAGACCTGTTAAGATTGGAATTATTTAAGGATAAAAAAGCTGATAACCTGCTTGCGGGAATAGAAAAAAGTAAAAAACAGACTTTATCCCGCTTGATTTACGCTTTAGGCATAAGGCACGTGGGAGAAAAGGCAGCTTATACCTTAGCTCAATATTTCAAGACCATGGACAATCTGATAAATTCTAAAAAAGAGGACCTGGACGCGATATATGAGATAGGAGAAGTAATATCCGTTTCGATCAGGGATTATTTTTCCCAGTCCCAGATCAGGAAGATGATCGAAGCATTAAGAACCGCCGGGCTTAATTTTAAAGAGGAGGTCCGCAAGATAAAAAATTCTTCTTTGACCGGTAAGAGCGTGGTTTTTACCGGTGAATTAAATAGCTTTACCCGTTCCCAGGCTGAAAAAATTGTCCGGGAAGCCGGAGGCAACCCAACATCTAGCGTAAGTTCAAATACGGATCTGGTTGTGATAGGGGCCAGTCCCGGGTCAAAATATACTCAGGCCAGTAGATTAGGCATAAAGATTATTAAAGAAAAAGAATTCCGGAAATTAGTGGAGGAGAAATGAGGACGCGGATAATACGTTTAATGCTAATTTTTTTTGTTGTGATTTCAACAGCCGGCTGCGAAGCCTTTGTCCGTAAATTTACCCGTAAGCCTAAAGATAAGATGAAAACGGAAGAGTTGGTTTTGGTACCGCAGGAGTATAAACCTGCGCAGGTCACTAAAGAAGAGCAATACCGCCAGGCTTTTCTATTTTGGAAGAATTGGCATGATGAATTGATTGATTCTTTGACCAGCGAGGGAAATCGTAAAAAACAGATCGATTGCTTAAAGGAGGCGGTAAACAGCCTTTTAACCTTAAGACAGCTGTTAAATACCGGTAAGAAGAAAAAGTTGGATATTTACCTGGATAGAATAGATAATTTAAGATCTCAGATCGATGATGACATATACGGTTCGGATATTTCTTCCCAGCGAGCGGATGCCGAAAAACTTAAGAGAGAAATCCTAAGGGAATTTTCATACGAAAAGATCAAAAAATGCCTGGTATAATCTTAGAAAGAATCGTTGTCGGGCCGGTGCAGAGTAATTGTTATATACTGGCTATAAAAGGAACTGATCAGGCAGTGATCATTGACCCCGGAGACGAAGAAGCAAAGATCCGAAAAGTTTTAACTAAGCATAACTTAAATCCCGGGATAATAATTAATACCCATGGCCATTATGACCATATCGGCAGCGATGGTGAATTCAAAGTCGCGATCTATATCCATCAGGCTGATTTAGCTTTTTTAAAGGAACCCGGGCTTAATCTATCCGGTTTTTTCGCGCCTCAATCTTTTGCTTTAGAAGATGCTGTGATTAAGACTGTTCAGGAGAAGGATATCATAAGCTTTGAGGGGATCAAGCTGGAAGTGATTCATCTGCCCGGGCATACACCGGGAGGGATCGGTTTATTATTGAAGGAACCGGTAGGTAATATCCTGTTTACCGGAGATTCTTTATTCTGTGAAGGCATAGGAAGGACGGATTTCCCGGGGGCCAGCGAAGACGCGCTAATAGGTTCGATAAAGGGAAAACTTTTTAAACTTCCGGATGAAACTATCATTTATCCCGGGCATGGTCCGTCATCCACGATAAAGAGGGAGAAGGAGCATAACCCTTATTTGATTTAGGTGCAGGTAGAGGTAAAGGAAAAGGAAAGCAGAAAGATATGAAAGAACTGATACAGAATTTTTTAGATTATCTTTCGGTGGAGAGGGGGTTGGCTCAGAATACGATAGTTTCTTACCGTCAGGACCTGTTGGCTTATATGGATTATCTGGGAGGTAAGGGGATAGGGGAGATATCGAATACCAATAAAAATCATATAATAGATTTTATGATGTTTCAGAAAGGCAAGGGAATCAATTCCAATTCTATCGCCCGCAGGCTGGCGGCTATGCGGATGTTCTATCGGTTCCTGACCAGGGAGAGGATCTTGAAAACCGACCCTACCAGCCTTATTGAATCTCCTAAGCTCTGGAAGAGAGTTCCGGAGACGCTTTCGGTAAATGAAGTAGAGTCTCTTTTATCTCAGCCTAATGTCAGGGATAAACAGGGTTTAAGGGATAAGGCTATATTGGAGACATTGTACGCTACCGGTATGCGGGTATCCGAAGCCGTGAATTTAAAAAAAGATAATGTAAATTTTGACATTGGTTTTTTGCGTTGTATCGGTAAAGGCAATAAGGAACGTATTATTCCCTTGGGGAGCAAGGCCCAGGCTAGCATTAAAAGGTACCTGGAGTCGGCGCGTCCACACTTGTTAAAGAATAAAGAGTCTGAATTTTTGTTTCTGAGCCGTTTAGGAAAAAAGTTATCCCGGCAATCTTTCTGGAAATTGGTCAAGAAATATGCCAAAGATGCCCGGATAAAAAAACCGATGCGGCCGCATATCCTAAGGCATTCTTTTGCCACTCATTTATTGGAGCGAGGGGCGGATTTGCGTTCGGTGCAGGAGATGTTGGGGCATTCGGATATCTCCACTACCCAGCTATATACTCATGTAAATAAGGACAGGCTGAAGTTGATACATAAGACGTACCACCCCAGGCCGTAGATACAGCTTGTAGGCATACTAGTTCGGGGACAGCCTCCGATGACCTCGGGGACAGCCTCCGATGACCTCGGGGACAGCCTCCGTGGAAAATTTAGATATTCTTAGGAGACTGTTCCCTGGAAGTTAGAGCGGAGACTGTCCCCTGAGTCAGGGATGAAGAATAGGAAAAAGGGATGAAAGAATATTTAGAAAAGTTTTCCGCAGAAGTCCGAGAATTGATTGCTGTCTTAAGGCGTTTGGCAGGAGAGTTGGATTATAATGCTTATCTTGTCGGTGGATGTGTCCGGGATCTATTGTTAGGCATGAAAAACCTGGATTTAGACATAGTTATCGAGGGCGATGGCATAGCCTTTGCGGAAAAATTATCTGCTCATCTGGGGGTTAAAGTTGTATTTCACCGCAGGTTTGGCACCGCCACTTGTTTTATTCATTCCCATTTAAAATTAGATATTGCTACCTGCCGCAGGGAATTTTATCCTGAGCCAGGGCATTTACCGGTAGTAAGCGCGGGGCTGCTTAAAGATGATCTCTTTCGCCGGGATTTTACTATTAACGCCATGGCTATTAGTATATCCGATCCGGGTTTCGGCCGTTTCATCGACTTGTTCAATGGCAGGAGTGATTTGAATAATAAAAAGATCAGGATATTGCATAATTTAAGTTTTGTTGATGACCCAACCCGGATATTAAGGGCGGTTCGTTTCGAGCAAAGGTATGGTTTCCGGCTGGAAACGGCCACCCTTTCTTTGTTAAAGAAAGCCTGCCAAATGGCTTTACTTGAGAAGATCCAGGCTCAGAGGATCCGCGATGAGATCGTGCTGATATTAAAAGAAGATGATCCTTTAAAGCCGCTCAAGCGGCTTAAACAGTTAACCGGTTTAGGGTTTATTAATAAGCATTTATATTTTCCGGATGGAAAGTCCCGTCTTTTAAAAAAAGCCGCTTCCACGATCAGGCATTTCAATAGATTATCCCCCCTTCGCAGGCGCCTGGAGGGTTGGGTTGTTTATCTAACGGCTTTACTGGACGGATTAAGTTCGGGCGAAGCAAAAAAAGTCTTAAACAAATTCGTGTTCGCGAAGGGTGTCCAGAGGAGAGTATTGTCTTATATTAAAGAGAGTGACAAGATCATCCGGGTGTTAAAAAAACCCCAAATAAAATCAAGCCGGGTATATAATCTGTTAGAGCCTTTAAGTTATGAAACAATTATTTTGATAAAAGCAAAATCATCTAGTTCCAAAGTGAGAAAGGAGATCGACTGTTTTTTTAATTTATCCGGATTTATGAGGTTGCATATTTCCGGGTGTGATTTAAATGCTCTGGGTATTAAATCCGGGCCGTGTTACCAGGAGATATTAAAGAAGGTCTTGAATGCCAGGATAGATGCCAGGGTAAATACCTTAGATGAAGAGCTGGCTTTAGCCAGTAGATTAGCCAAAATCAGGAGTTAGAATGTCTAGACATGATAGGGTTCAGGAAGCAATCAGGAAAGAAGTCAGTTTAATTGTCCACGATCAGTTAAAAGACCCGCGTTTAGGGTTCGTTACCATAACTTCTGTAGAATTAACTCCGGATTTGCGTTATGCCAAGGTATTCTATAGCGTTTTAGGCAAAGACGAGGATTATACTAAAACCAAGCAGGCGCTGGATTCAGCATCCGGGTTTATCCGCAAGGAGGTCTGTCAGAGAGTAAAATTGAGGCTGGCTCCGGAGATATCTTTCCGGGAGGATCGAACTGGTGAATATAGCGTGAGGATCCAGCAGGTATTAGACGAGATAAAGGAGCTAAATGATCAGAGCCCTTCCGGTGAGGAAGGCGTAGGGGATCAAATTAAAAATGAAGAAACAGTGAATAAAATCAGAAAGGAAGATCGGGGTGAGTCTAAAAAAAGTAAGCGAGGTGATAAGAAACAATAATAGTTTTTTGATCACCAGTCATACTAATCTGGAAGGGGATGCTTTGGGCTCGGAGCTGGCTTTTTATAGATTGCTGCGGGCTAAAGGAAAGAGGGCGGTTATCGTCAATGAGGATTCTCTTCCTTACGGTTATGATTTTCTTCCCGGGAATAAGGTTATCCATAAATTAAACCATAATTTAAAAAATATAAATTTTGATGTTTTTGTAGCGTTGGATTGTTCGGATTTAAAAAGACCGGGCGAAGTCTATAAGTTGAATAATGCCCATAAACCGATATTAAATATCGACCACCATATAAGTAATACCAAATTTGGTGATATAAATTGGGTTGATCCAAAGGCTTCCTGCTGCTGTGAAATGGTTTATAAGATATACAAGGAATTAAGTGTTGCTTTGGATAAAGAATCGGCATTGTGTATTTACGTGGGGATGGCTACGGATACGGGCCATTTTCGTTATACAAATACCAACAGCGTTACTCATTCGATCGTTTCGGAGTTATTAAAATATAATGTCGATGTATCCAGGGTTTACCGCTATCTTTACGGGGATGTTCCGTTTTCCGATATGCAGTTGGTAAGTGGGGTTTTAAAAAGCGTAACCCGGGAATCTGACGGCAGGTTAATATGGTTTGAGATGACTAAGTTAATGCTTAAAGGGCATAAGAAAATCGTTATTGACCTGGGTGATTATATATTGAGTTTCGGCCGGAGGATCAAAGGAGCTGAGGTTGTAGTGTTGTTTAAAGAAAACCTAAGTAATGACGGTCAGGTCCGGGTTAATTTTCGCTCTCATGGCAAGGTAGATGTAAATATGATCGCTAAGGCTTTTGGCGGGGGAGGGCATTTTACCGCCAGCGGCTGCACTATTAAAGGCAGCCTGGATTCGGTCAAAAAACGCGTCCTCCAGAAAATAAAAGATTCACTCTAGTATTGCATAGGGACTGTCCCCGCAGAAGCCTATGTAGGAACGCTGGTCAGGGGACTGTCCCTAAGGTTTGATACCTATTTTACTGTCCCCGTAGAAGTCTATGTAGGAACGCTGGTCAGGTGACTGTCCCATGACAAGATAAATGTTTATCGCTAAGAAACAAAAAGGGAAAATGAAAGTCATATACGGTATTAATAAAATTATAAAATTCAGGAATCCTGTGGTGGCGATGGGGGTGTTTGACGGAGTACACTTGGGGCATAAGAGGATATTAAAAGAAGCGGTTACCCGGTCTAAGAGGATAAAAGGGACCAGTGTAGTTTTGACCTTTGATCCTCATCCCCAGAAAGAAAACAGTCTTTATTCCCTCCAACACCGGATAAAGCTATTTCAGCGGATCGGTATCGATGTTTGTATAGTGATCAGTTTCGATAAAAGATTTTCCGGGATCAGCGCGGAATATTTTATCAAGCATATTCTGGCGAAAAGAATAAGTCCGCGCTATGTGTATATCGGAGAGAATTTTACTTTCGGGAAAAATGCCCGGGGAGATTTCAGGCTGCTTAAAAAGTTGTCCAGCATCTACGGTTTTAAATTAAAGGTTGTTGAAATCATCAAGGTTGACGGTATGCCGGTCAGCAGCACTGCGATCCGCAGGCTGATTTTAAATGGTGATTTAGACGGGGCTGCGGAATTATTATCCCGTCGGGTAAGTGTGCTGGGCAGGGTGGCCAGAGGCGATTGTCTGGCTACGAGATTGGGTTTTCCTACTGCCAATATAATACCTCAACATGAGATAATCCCTCCGAGCGGGATATATGCGGTAAAGGTAATTCTTAAAAATAAATCTTTAGGCGGAGTATGCTATATTGGCACGCGGCCGACTTTTAAAAAGTATTTGAATACCAGAGGGAAAAGAGTGGAAGCGCATATATTTAATTTCAATAAAGATATTTACAGCCATGACCTGGAGATCCAGTTTATCAAGAAGATCAGAAATGACCAGAAATTCTGCCATCCATCGGACCTGATAAAAGTAATTAAGAAAGACATTTTAAAAGCCAAAAATATCATCTCCCCCCACTAAGAAATACCTCAATATATACTACTATTCCCCTATCTCTATACAATATATTGTGTTATATGAAGTTTGATGCAATTATTTTCTTGACAAGTGATAAAATTATAATATACTTGTAATACAAAGTGGTTATAAGTGGAGTGAAGTGGAGAATAAAAGAATATGTTTTACGGTGAGTTTATACATTCCATAGATCGCAAAGGAAGGTTGATACTTCCGGCTAAATTTCGCGAGGTATCCAAGAATAATTTTATAGAAAAATTCTTTATTACCCGGGGTTTGGATAAATGTCTTTTTATGTTTGGTGAAGAGGAATGGAAACAGCAGGAGCAAAAGTTCAAAGCAGCTTCTTTTACTCGCCAGGAATCCCGCGTTTTCAATCGGATCTATTTCTCCGGGGCTATGGACATAATCCCGGACAGGCAGGGGAGGATTTTGCTGCCTCAGTACCTTAAGGATTTTGCTGAGATTAAAAAAGACGTGGTTATCGCTGGAATATCCAACCGGATCGAGATCTGGTCCAGGGAAAAATGGGTTGAATTTTACGGAAATTGGCGGCAATCTTTTGAAGAGATCGCCGAGAAGCTTATAGATATAAAGCAACAGTAAGAGATTTTCTAAATGGAACTTAAGTTTCACATTCCTGTCATGTTAAATGAAGCGGTAGACCATCTGAACCTTAAACCTGGCAAGATCATCATTGATGCCACAATCGGTACCGGAGGGCACAGTGAAGAGATCATTAAAAAAATTTCCCCCGGCGGCAGATTAATCGGCATTGACCGGGATGAGGAATCATTAAATATCGCCAAGGAGAGGCTTTCGGACTATCAGCAATCCTGCGAATTTGTTTACGGGAACTTCTCCGATATAGACTCCATCCTTAAAAAACTGGAAATAAATAAAGTAGATGGGATATTGCTGGACTTAGGGATATCATCATACCAATTAGCTAATGCCCAGAGGGGATTCAGTTTCCAGTCCGAGGGGCCCTTGGATATGCGCCTGGACAGAAACAGTTATATTTCCGCTTATGACTTGGTCAATAATCTGAACGAAGATGAAATATCCAGTCTTTTGTGGACATTCGGACAGGAGAGGTGGCATAACCGCATCGCTCGTCATTTAGTGACTGAAAGACAGAGGCATGCCATTTCCACGACTACAGATCTAAGCGATATTATTATTAAAGCTGTGCCTTATAAATACAGGTATTACCGGATTCATCCGGCGACCCGCACTTTCCAGGCAGTGCGTATAGCAGTAAACAGAGAATTAGAGGCTTTGGAGATTGCTTTAGATAAGGCAATGGGTTTGTTGGAAAGCGATGCCAGAATGTGCGTGATTTCGTTTCACTCCCTGGAAGACCGGATCGCGAAACTAAGTTTTCGCAAATTCGCCTCTTCGGGTTTAGCTGAGATAATTACTAAAAAACCTCTTGAGCCAACGAGTGAGGAGGCGGCTGCTAATCCTCGCAGCCGCAGCGCCAAACTCAGGGTCTGCAGAAGGATATAAAATGAAATTCTCCAGATTTATATTCCTGGTGGTCTTTATCACTTTCTTCTCGGTCATGTATGTCTGGCAGCAGGCCGAAGTTTTTAAGCTTGCCTATATCGGCCAAAAAAAACTAGTTGTTTTCCAGGAGCTTTTGGATAAAAATTCTATTTTAAGATATAATCTCAAAAAGAACACTTCTTTGATCAGGATCGGCGATAAGGTTTCTCAATCGGATGATTTTCAAATGCCGGATAATTATTTATTAGTCAGGCTCGATCCGGCCGCTCAAGCGGCAGGTTACGCATCTGACAAAGCGCCTGTTCAAAAAGAAAGTTTGTTATCGCGCATATTCAGTATTAAAAGACAGGTTGAAGCCAAGACCATCAGCCCCTAACTTTAACCATAAGAAATACATTTTTTCCAACAGGCTAATTACGAATTACGGATAATTGTGTATATAGCCAACTATAACCGCAAGACAGAAGCGGTATTTATATTATGTATATTTTTTTTGATTTTCTGTATTGCCCGCCTTTTATATATACAGTTCTTTCGTAGCGAATACCTCGCCTCTGTAGCCAGAAAACAACATAACCTATTTATAGAATTAGAACCCCGCCGGGGAGTCATTTATGATGCCAACCTTAAACCTCAGGCGGTGAATATTTCGGTTGATTCGGTTTATGCTACTCCCCGGGATATAAAGGAAAAAGATAAACAGTTAATAATTGAGAAATTGGCGCCGGTATTGAATGCGGACCAGGCTTCCTTAAAAGAAAAAATGTCCAAAGATAAATCATTTATCTGGCTGGCCCGTAAGATTACCACTGAGCAGTCTGAAGCGATCCGCAAACTCAATCTTAAAGGAATTGGTTTTATCAAAGAGAGTAAACGCTGTTATCCTAATACTTACTTGGCAAGCCAGGTGATCGGATTTGCCGGGTTAGATAATGCCGGCTTAGAAGGGTTAGAATTAACCTATGATAAATATCTTAAAGGAGAGCCGGGATGGGCGTTTATTTTAAGGGACGCCCGCCAGAAAAGATTGGACCTGCAAAATAATACCTTTTTACCTAAAGACGGCTATGATCTGGTTTTGACTATAGATGAGGTGATCCAATATATTGCCGAGAGGGAATTGGATAAGGCTTTTAATGCCTATCATGCCAAGGCAGGCAGTATAGTGGTTATGAATCCTTTTACGGGCGAGATCCTGGCTATGGCTAATCGGCCAACCTTTGACCTTAATGAATATATATCTGTTAATAATGATCAAAGACGCAATCGTTCGGTGTGCGATTTATTTGAACCGGGTTCGGTATTTAAGATAGTTACTGCCTCATCCGCCATTGAGGAGAAAAGGGTAAATGAAGAAGATAAATTTTTCTGTGAAAACGGGGCTTACCGGGTGGCTAACCACATTTTGCATGATCATCAAAAACACGGAATATTGACTTTCAGGGAAGTGATCGAGCAATCCAGTAACATCGGCACTACTAAGATAGCCCAGATGCTGGGTGCGGATATTATTTATCATTATGTTAGATTGTTTGGTTTTGGCTCTAAGCTGGGAATTGATATGCCCGGAGAGATCTCCGGGATGATCAAAGAGCCCAGGTTCTGGTCAAAAACATCCATTGGGGCGGTGCCTATAGGCCATGAAGTGGGGGTAACCGCTTTACAATTAGCTTCGGCAGTATCGGTGATCGCCAATGGCGGGCAATTAATGAAACCTTATATAGTAAGTGAGATTAAGGATAAATATGGCCAGAACATAAGTAAATTTACTTCTAGGGTTTTAAGAAGAGTTATTTCTGCCGATACCGCTTTACGGGTTAAAAAAATATTGGCCGGGGTAGTAGTAAGAGGGACCGGTAAATTAGCCAAGATGGCTAATTTTACCGCTGCTGGTAAAACTGGGACCGCCCAGAAGCTTGAGCCAAATGGCTCCTATTCTCATGGTAAGTTTATTGCTTCTTTTATTGGTTTTGCTCCGGTAGAAAATCCGGTAATAGCTATAGCTGTGGTTTTGGATGAGCCCCGTCCTGCGTATTTCGGAGGGGTAGTTTCGGCTCCGGTATTTAAAAATGTGTCTGAGGATGTCCTTAGGTATTATAAGGCTGCCCAGACTTTTAAACAGACAACTGACTTAGATGACACTAAACCAACTGATTAAAATTTCAATGATTGCCAGAATACCTGTTGGTTTTAAGGATTTTCAGGTCCGGGGGATCGCCTGTAATTCGAAATTAATCGATGATGATTTTATTTTTGTGGCAGTTAAAGGGAATAAAGAAGATGGTAATGAGTTTATTCCTGAGGCCATCGCTCGAGGAGCAAAAGCTGTTATATATCAGTCACCAGGACGCCAGGACACAAAGATATCAGGGCGGATACCGTTTATCAAAGTAAAAGACGCGCGTAAGGCTTTGGCAAAATTAGCCAGCGAGTTCTACGCTAATCCGAGTTCCCTGGTTAAGGTGACCGGAGTTACCGGGACTAATGGCAAGACCACGGTTACCTATTTGATCGAAGCCTTGTTAAAAGAAGCGAACTTATCCCCAGCAGTTATCGGCACGATAAATTACCGCTTTAAAAACGAGGTTATCGTTTCCAAGAATACTACTCCCGGGCCGCTGGAGCTACAAGGTATGTTAAAGAATATGGCTGATAAAGGGGTTGATTCTGCGGTAATGGAAGTTTCTTCGCATGCCCTGGACCAGGATAGAACAATGGGTATAAATTTTTCCTCCGCTATTTTTACCAATTTAACTCAGGATCACTTGGATTATCATAAAACTATGCAGGACTATTTCCTGGCCAAGGCTAAATTATTTAAAGGGTTAAGAGAAAAAAGTGCCAGCATTATTAATACCGATGATAAATATGGCCAGAGGCTCAAAAGATCCATCCGGGGGAAGCGGGTAATTACTTACGGGATAAGAAACAAAGCCGATTTAAAAGCTCTGGATATCCGGATGAATATCAATGGCGCGGAATTTACTCTCAAGGGATTAAATAATGAATTTAATTTAAAGACCAGATTAGTCGGTCGGCACAATATTTATAATATCCTGGCTGCCGTAGGCTGGGCAATAAGTGAGGGATTAAGTGTAAAAATTATTCGCGGGGCATTAGAAAAATTTACCCTGGTTCCGGGCAGGCTGGAAAAAATAGATTCACCTAAGGGTTTTTCTGTATTTGTGGACTATGCCCATACTGATGACGCCCTGAAGAACGTTATTACTACTTTAAGGCAGCTCACCGATAAGAAGATCATAGTTGTTTTCGGTTGCGGCGGAGACCGGGATAAAACCAAGCGGCCGAAAATGGGCCGGGTGGTCTCCAGGTTAGCCGACCAATTTATCATTACTAATGATAATCCGCGTTCTGAGGATCCGGAAGTTATAATCTCCGATATTAAAAAAGGCATACTAAATAGCAATTACCTGGTTTTGCCGGATAGGAAAAAGGCTATAAATAAAGCAATATCGCTGGCTTCATCCGGTGATATAGTTTTAGTGGCCGGAAAAGGCCATGAGAATTACCAGATCCTTAAAGATAAAATAATAAGTTTTAACGACCGAGAGATAGTAAAAGAATGTTTAGCTTAAGCGAAATTTTAATAGCCACAAAAGGCAAGGTAATTAACCTATGGCAGGGAATAATAGTCGGGGGTTTTTCTATTGACTCCCGGAGAATAAAGAAGGGTGAGGCATTTATTTGTATTAAAGGAGATAATTTTGACGGACATAAGTTTATCCCTGAGGCTATCGCCAAAGGAGCTAAAGCTATTATATATGAGTCAACAGGACATGAGGCCGCCAGGACGCAAGGTAAAATACCATTCATCAAGGTTAAGGATACAGTCAGGGCTTTAGGCGATCTGGCCAGGTTTAACCGGAATAAGTTTGATATTCCGGTTATCGCGGTTACCGGCTCTAACGGCAAGACTACTACTAAGGAGATGATCTCCTGGGTATTGTCGGGAAAATTCAGAGTCCTCAAGAACGAAGGGACCAAGAATAATCATATCGGCCTGCCTATGGCCCTTTTAAAACTTAATGCCCGGCATGATATCGCGGTATTGGAGATAGGCTCTAATCATTTCGGGGAGGTAGCTAATTTAGCCGGGATCTGCCGGCCTAATGTCGGTGTTATTACTAATATCGGCCCGTCGCATTTAAAATACTTCCACAGCTTAGGAGGGGTTTTTAAGGAGAAGTATTCAATGTTTAAATACCTGCGTAAACCCGGCATCGGCATCATTAACGCGGATGATCAATATTTGAAAAAGAAAATCTTTACCAAACAGGCAAATACGGTTATTATAGGGACAGGAATATATAAGAAAAATGATTTCCAGGCTTCCAGAATAGAATGTGTTGAAACAAGGCTGAAATTTTATTTAAATAACGGCTATAAATTTAGTCTCAATACATTAGGCCGACATAATATCTACAATGCGCTTTCAGCTATCGCAATAGCCAGGATCTTTGGTATAGGCAATAATGAGTGCGCTACCAGGTTATCCGCTTTTGATTTTCCTGAAGGCAGGTTAAAAATCCTGAAGTTAAAAGGCCTGAATTTCATTGATGACAGCTATAATGCTAATCCTCGTTCATTAGTCCAGGCCTTGGAAGCCCTAAATAATTTTAAAACCAGAGGTCGGAAGATATTTTTGATGGGAGATATGCTTGAGCTGGGTAAAGGAGAAGATATATTTCATATCCAGGCCGGAAAACTTGCGGCTAAGGTATGTGATGTATTTGTAACGGTGGGTGAATTATCCAGGAAGGCATTTATGGCTGCCGCGGCAAACGGGTTTGGTTATAAAAATTTGTATAGCTGCGGGAATTCTTCCGAAGCAAGAGAACTATTATTTAAAAAAATCGCTCCCAATAGAAATGATGTTATTTTGCTTAAGGGTTCGCATTCGATGAAAATGGGAGAGATTATTAAATAGATGTTATATTACCTGCTTTATCCCTTACACGGGACGATTTCCTTTTTCAATATTTTCCGCTATATTACCTTCCGCGCGGCAATGGCCTGCCTTACTGCTTTTGTCATCAGCCTGATCTTTGGCCCGGTGTTAATCAGGGCTTTGGCCCGTTTGAATATGAGCCAAAATATCAGGAATGAAGACATAAGTAAGACTTTGCATGAAAAACATATAAAGAAACAGGGGACTCCGACAATGGGCGGAGTACTCATATTGATCTCCATCGTAGTTTCAAATTTATTATGGGGAGAATTTCTAAATAAGTACGTACTTATGGTTTTGTTCGTAACTATATGGTTAGGAATTACCGGATTTGCCGATGATTATTTAAAGTATGTCAGAAAGTGTTCCAAAGGTTTGACCGCGACTACTAAATTCAGTAGCCAGCTTATTTTAGGGCTGATCCTGGGGTTGATCCTTTTCATTGACCCGGATAATTCCACCAAGATCGATATCCCGTTCTTAAAAGATGTGGCTTTAGATCTGGGAATTTTTTACATATTCTTCGTGATTCTGGTAATTACCGGGTCTTCTAATGCGGTAAACCTGACCGATGGCCTAGACGGGCTGGCTATCGGTATCGTAGTTATGGTGGCCTTGGCTTATGGGGCCTTAAGTTATATAACCGGAAACATTAAAATCAGTGATTACCTCCTGGTCCCTTTTATTAACGGAAGCGGCGAGTTAACGGTATTTTGCGCCAGTATTATCGGCGCGGGCTTAGGTTTTTTATGGTTTAATTGTTATCCGGCTTCGGTATTTATGGGCGATGTCGGTTCTTTGGCTTTGGGAGGGGCTTTGGGCACAGTGGCTCTTTTGATCAAAAAAGAATTGCTTTTGGTGATTGTTGGAGGGATATTTGTGATGGAGGCGCTTTCAGTTATACTACAGGTAGTATCGTTTCGCCTGACCAAAAAGCGTATTTTTAATTGCGCGCCTTTACACCACCATTTTGAATTCCTGAATTGGCCGGAGAACAAAGTGATTGTCCGGTTTTGGATCATAGCCAGCCTTCTTGCCCTTCTAACCTTAGTTACTTTAAAGATCAGATAAGTTTTAATGATTAATAAGGATTATTTTAAAGGTAAGTCGGTGGCTATAATAGGCCTTGCCCGCAGCGGTTTATCCTGCGCTAATTTATTACATAGCCTGGGCGCGAGAGTCTGGGTTACTGATTGCCTGGATAATAAATCCACTCGTCTTAATTCCCGGAAGCTAAGATCTGCGGATATAAAATCTGAATTAGGCAAACATTCTCCCGGATTTATCAAAGGTAGGGATATTATAGTTGCCTCTCCGGGGGTCAGCGATGAGTCTAAGCCTTTAATCTGGGCTAAAGGTGAGGGCATCCCGGTAATAAGCGAGGTAGAAGTAGCCGGTATTTTATGCCCGGGACAAATTATCGCGGTTACCGGTTCAAACGGTAAAACTACCGTAACTACCCTGATATCGAAAATATTAAAAACCGCCGGTAAAAATGTTTTTACCTGCGGTAACATCGGTAATCCTTTTTGTGGTGAAGTTAAAAGAATAAAAGAAAGCGATTTTGTCTGTCTAGAGGTTAGTTCTTTCCAGCTGCAGAAGATAAAAAAATTTAAGCCTAAGGTTTCGGTGGTTCTTAATTTCTGCCGTAACCATTTGGACAGGCATAAGGATATGCGTGAATACCTGGAGGCTAAAAAGCGCATATTTAAAAATCAGGGTCCGGACGATTTCACGGTTTTAAATTCTGACGACAAAACTGTTAAGGGTTTAGGCGAACGTACGCGCTCCAGGGTAGTTTATTTCAAGGGAACCAGTAAATTAAATTCTAACCAGGCGGCAGCGGTTAAGGTGGCTGGGATATTCGGAATAAGCCGGGAGTTTTGCGAAAGAATTTTTAAGGATTTTAAAGGCATTGAACACCGGATGGAATTTGTGGGAGAGTTAAACCGGGTTAAATTCATTAATGATTCCAAGGCCACTACTGCGGAATCGACTGCCTGGGCCTTAAGGAATATTAGCTCTCCGATAATCTTGATTGCCGGGGGAAGGCACAAAGGAGTTGATTATTCGCTAGCCCTGCCGGAAGCCTTAGAAAAAGTAAAGTTGGTTATTTTAATCGGCGAAGCCAGGGATAAGATAAAGAAGGCTTTTAAAAACGCTTTGCCGGTGGATGAGGCTCTAAGTTTGGAAGATGCCGTTAAAAAGGCTTATTCGAAAACGGTTGCCGGCGATTGCGTATTGCTTTCTCCGATGTGTTCGAGCTTTGATATGTTTTCCAGTTATGAAGAGAGGGGCCGGATTTTTAAAAAAATAGTCGCTCAACTAGTAAAGATAAAATGCGCCGGGTAAGGATAAATATATTTACTACTACTGTAGTTTTGATCTGTGTCGGCATCGTGATGATCTATAGCGCTTCTTCTATTTATGCCTGGGAAAGATATGCCGACGGCTTTTTCTTTTTAAAAAGGCACCTGGTTTTTTTAGCTATCGGAATAGTTCTGACTTTTTTGGTTATGGGGCTTGATTATCATAAGTTATGCCGTTATGCCAAGCCTTTGATGTTGTTTTCTATTTTTTTATTGATCTTGGTTTTGATACCTGGTATCGGCAGGGATGTTTCCGGCGCCAGGAGGTGGTTCAGATTCTTTAGGTTTATCAGTTTTCAACCTTCGGAGCTGGCCAATGTCGCCATTATAATCTATGTAGCGGATTTTATCTCGCGAAAAAAAGAAGAGATCAGGATTACCTGGAAGGGTTTTTTGCCGGTGATGTTTGTCTTAGGATTTACTTCTCTTCTTATCCTAGCCCAACCGGACCTGGGCACTTCTTTGGCTATGGGCGTCGTGGTTTTTACCATGTTGTTCATCGGCGGAGTAAGGGCGCATTATCTTATAGGTATAATTCTAAGTTTTCTCCCGGCGCTTTATTTATTAGTCTTCAGCGTACCCTATCGCAGGATGAGGATAATGGCTTTTCTTAACCCCTGGGCGGATCCTAAAGGCATAGGATTCCAGATTATTCAGTCTCAGTTGGCCTTGGGTTCGGGGGGAATGTTTGGTGTTGGATTGGGCCATTCGATGCAGAAATTATTCTATCTGCCCGCGGCCCATACGGATTTTATATTTTCTATTATCGGAGAAGAACTGGGTTTGGTCGGCACAATCGGGGTAATTGTCCTTTATATAATTTTTATCCAGCAAGGGATTAAGATTATTAAGAACGCTCCGGATAGATTCGGTTATTTGTTGAGCCTGGGGCTGGTTTTAATGATCTCGCTTAAGGCTGTAGTTAATATCGGAGTATCGTGCGGGCTATTGCCAACTAAGGGCCTGCCTTTGCCTTTTATCAGCTACGGAGGTTCGTCTTTTTTGTTTGATATGGTTAGCGTAGGAATACTGATGAATATCGGCCGCAGCGGAGAGTATCCATGAACCCCGCACCTTCTAAAAGATTAAATAATTTTAAGACTAATGGTTTAAGTATTATGAATAAGAAGGAAGGTGTGTGGTGAAAATTCTGGTTGTTACCGGTTCTAGCGGAGGCCATATTTATCCGGCCTTGGCTTTTTTGGATAGTTTGCCAGCCGGGGATACCGAGAGCATTTTGGTATTGCCTAAAAAAAGTATACGGATTTCAAGGGATAAATATTCCTATAAAATTAAATATTTATCTATTGTTCCAATCAAGAATATCACGGCATTGTTTAAATTCGTTATTTCCAGTTTTGAGAGTTTAGGGATATTATTGAGCTTTAAGCCTGAAGTAGTGGTAAGTTTCGGGAGTTTGTCCGGCGTAGCGATGATCATATTCGCGCGCATGCTTAGGATAAAAACATTATTGCAGGAGCAGAATGTTATACCCGGCAGGGCGAATCGTTTTTTGGCCAAATTCGCGGATAAGATCTGTGTTGGATTCCGGGAGAGCGCGGTTTATTTTAAAGGATATCCCAAGAAACTGGTTTTTACCGGCAATCCGATAAGAAATGAATTAAAGATTCTGGATAAGATACAAGCTCTGGAGCATTTTGGGTTTCATGAAGGCCGGGTAACGATTTTGGTCGTAGGGGGAAGCCAGGGTAGCCGCAGGATTAACTCGGAATTCATCAGGGTGGCGTCTTTGGCGAGCTGGAAAGGCCGGGTCCAGGTTATTCATATCAGCGGTCAGAGTGATTTTGGTTCAGTAAGTGATAAATATTCCGTTTTAGAGATAAGCAACCGGGTGTTTGCTTTTTTAAATGATATGCAATATGCGTATAGCGCTGCCGATCTGGTTATCTGCCGGGCAGGGGCGATCACTATAGCTGAGTTGATGCATTTTAAGATTCCGGCTTTAATCATACCTTACCCGTTTGCTTATCAACATCAAAAAGCCAATGCCTCTATTTTAGAAAGAAATAACTGTGTCTTGGTTATCGATGATAAGGATTTAGATAAGGAGAATATCCTGGAAAAGGCGTTGGCGGACCTGCTAAATTCCGGTGATAATCTTATCCGAATGCGTTCAGGCTATAATAATTTTGTAATTCCCGATAGCAATGCCTTACTCAAACAAGCAGCCCTAAATTAATAAATGAAGAAATATTTATTTTTATTATTACCGGTATTTATATTGTTTCAAAGCTCACCTGTTCAGGCAGAAGAAAAATTTCAGGAGTATAGGGGCACTCATTTTATTGTTTATTATAAGAACGCCTCTTTGGATTTTATTCAAAAAGTAGTTGATAAATCAGAGGCGTATTACAACGATATAGCTGAAAGTTTGGGTTTTAACCGTTATAATTTTTGGCTCTGGGATAATCGGGCTAAGATTTATATTTATGATAACGCTAAAGCCTATCAGGCTACCGGCCAGCCTGAATGGTCGGCGGGGTCTGCTATCCCGCAGCGCAAACTGATCGCCTCTTACCCTATGGCTGAGGGATTTTTTGAGCATCTTCTTCCGCATGAGATCGGGCATATTATATTCAGGGAATTTGTGGGTTTTAATAATAATGCCATCCCGGATTGGTTGGATGAAGGAGTAGCTTCATATCAGGAGAGTTTGACTGACCCCAGGATGAAAATGGTCATAAATTCCGCTGTCAGCCAGGGCCGGCTTATCGGGTTAAATAAATTATTCGGCATGAATCCTTATTCAATGCATGATTCGGATCTGGTCAATCTTTTCTACGCCCAATCAGCAAGTCTGGTTGAGTATTTAATCAAGGAATTCGGCCGGGATAGATTTGTAACTTTCTGTCAGGATTTAAGGGATAAGAAAGATTTCCAAAAGGCGATGTCCTCGAACTATCCTTTCAGTAATATCCAGGAGTTTGAAGAGGCCTGGAAGAAATACTTAAAATAAAAAAAGGGACAGCGACTATTTTTCTTAAAATAATAGCTAGAAAAATAGTCGCTGTCCCTAAAAGAATATGAATAAACATTATCATTTGATCGGTATTGGCGGCATAGGGATGAGCGGGATCGCCATGCTGCTTTTACGCCAGGGAGAGAGGGTCAGCGGCTCAGACCTGAAAGAAAGCGTAATTACTAATGAATTGAGCAGTCTGGGAGCCATGATTTTTATCGGCCACAGTCCGGATAATATCAAAAGCGCGGATGTGGTTATTTATAGCTCAGCGATAAAAGAGGACAATCCGGAGTTCCAAGGGGCTAAGAAAAGAAAGGTAACCTTAGTTAGGAGAGCCCAGGCCCTGGCAGAATTAATGAGGGATCTAAGCGTGATCACGGTTGCCGGAAGCCACGGCAAAACCACTACTTCATCTATGGCGGCATATCTTTTACTGGAAGCGGGATTAAAACCCAGTATAGCCGTCGGCGGTATTTTTAAGAATATAGATACTAACGCCTATTTGGGCGAGGGTAATTATTTTGTAGCTGAGGCAGATGAATCTGACGGGTCATTCCTATGTTATAATCCGGATTATTCTATCATTACCAATATTGACCGGGAACATCTGGATTTTTACCTGGATTTTGAAAGTGAGATAAAGGCTTTTAAAGAGTTTATTTATAAGACTAAGCCTGCAGGATGTGTATTTGCCTGCGCAGATGACCTAAACTTGAAGAATATATTAAAAAGTTATACCGGCAGGAATGTATTTTTCGGGCTGAATAAGGGCCCGGGATTTTACGCCGATAATATTAAAATAGAGGGTTTAAGTTCAGCGTTTGATTGTTTTTTTCAGAATAGATTCGTTGATCGATTCAAATTATCATTAGGAGGAAGGCATAATATCTCTAATGCTTTGGCAGTCATTGCTCTGGGATTGGAACTTAAAATAGGTATCGATGTTATTAAAGCCGCCCTGGTGGGTTATAAGGGGGCCGGCAGGCGGCTGGAAGAAAAGATAAAAAATGACCGATATTCGGTGTTTGATGATTATGCCCACCATCCTACCGAGATTAAGGCTACTCTATCCGCCGTTAAAAATTTAAGTTTCGATCGGCTGATTGCCATATTTCAACCTCACCGCTTCAGCCGGACACAATTGCTTTTGGATGAATTTGGCGGAAGCTTTGAAGCGGCTGATATAGTTATCATTACCGATATTTATCCGGCCAGCGAACAGCCTATACCTGGCATAACCGGAATGCGTATCTATGATAAGATAAAAGAGCGCTCGCCGGATAAAAATGTAGTTTTTTTAGCGAAAGAGGATATAATTGAATACGTTCTAAAAAATATTCAGCCTCGGGATTTGATCATAACCTTAGGCGCGGGGGACATAACTGGGATTTGCGATGAATTGGTTCAAAGGCTTAAAGGGTAAAATTAAGATAAATGAACTATTAAAAAAACACACTACCTTTAAAATAGGAGGTAGGGCGGATTTTTTTATTATTCCTAAAGACGCCGAAGATTTGAGGTTTGTAGTCAGGCAAGCCAGGATTCATAATATCAAGATCCGGATTATCGGCGCCGGCAGCAATATCCTGGTCAGCGATAAAGGCTTGAATCACGCGGTAGTAACCCTGGACTGCGCTTATTTTAAGGATATTATTATCAAAGGTAGTAAACTGGAAACCGGCTCCGGAGCATTAATGAGTGAGGCTATTTTATTTTCTCAAAAAAAAAGCTTATCAGGGCTTGAATTCTTAACCGGTATCCCTGGGAGCGTAGGCGGGTCGTTAGTTATGAATGCCGGCGTCCAGAACAAAAATATCGGGGTCCTGGTAGAAAGTGTTTCGGTAATGGGTTATGACGGGAAGATAAAAATTCTTAAAAGAAGAGATTTAAGTTTTGGTTATCGCAGGTCTAATTTAGGTAAATATATAATCCTAGGAGCGGTTTTAAAACTGCGAAAGGAGAGCCGGGAAAAGATCCTTAAAAGAATAAAAGGATATTTTAAACAGCGCTATATAAGCCAGGAGTGGAAATTGCCGTCCGCCGGATGCGTATTTAAGAATCCTTCCGTTGATTTCGCAGACAGGCCTACCTCACCGGCAGGCAGGTTGATTGATGCTTGCGGATTAAAAGGAAAAGGTATTGGGGGAGCCCAGGTTTCTTTCAAACATGCTAATTTCATAATCAATACCGGCAAAGCGAAAGCCAAAGATGTGCTGCAGTTAATGGAACTAATCAAAAGACAGGTTAAGATAAAATTTAATATTAACTTAGAGCCTGAGATTGAAATATGGAAATAAATAATTTTGGTAAAATCGGCGTCTTAATGGGAGGGCCTTCCAGCGAAAGGGAGATTTCTTTAAAATCCGGCAAGGCGGTCCTGGATAATCTTAAACTAATAGGGATGGATGTGATCGGGGTTGATATTAAGACCGATAACATTGAGGATAATATTAATTCGTTAAAGTCTTTTAATTTAAACTGCGCCTTTATAGCATTACACGGCAGGTTCGGCGAAGACGGTAAAATTCAGAAGATCTTGGATAGATTAAAAATACCATATACCGGCTCAGGGCCGAAGGCCAGCGGATTAGCCATGGATAAACTTGATTCGCATGAGATATTCAAAGCTAACCATCTGGATGTCCCCGATTATAAGATGTTGGATAAAAAGACTCTCAGGCTTGATCCTACGATACTGGATAGCGCGTTCCATCTGCCTTTAGTTATTAAGCCGGTTACCGGAGGTTCAAGCATAGGTTTATCCATAGTTACTAAAGAAGCAGACCTAAAGGACGCCCTTGAGCTGGCGTTTGGTTATGATGAGAGAGTTATCGTTGAAGAATACATTAAGGGCAGGGAGCTTACCGTCGGTATATTAGACGGTCTTGCCTTGCCGGTAATAGAGATAATTCCCAAAAAGCAATTTTTTGATTTTGAGGCCAAGTATCAGGCTGGGATGGCTGAATACATAGTTCCGGCAAAACTTAATGATGATATCCAGAAAAAAGTTCAGGATGTCGGATTATCAGCTCATAAGTTATTAGGTTGTTACGGCTGTTCCCGGGCGGATATAATTTTAAGCGAAAATGATATCCCTTTTGTTTTAGAGGTAAATACTATCCCCGGGTTTACTTTATCCAGCCTTCTTCCTAAAGCAGCCAAGGCCGCGGGCATAGATTTTCCCAGGCTCTGCCTCAAATTACTTGAATTGGGAATCCGCAGACAGGATAGGAATTGAGAAAAAAAGTCAAGCCAGTCGTAATTATTAATATAACGGTTTGCCTTGCCGCGGCGGCATTATTGTTTTATTTTACCCGGTTGATCATGGACGCCGGTTGTTTTAGGGTCAGGGACATCATCTTTAAAGGAAGGAGCACGGAAACTTTCTCTTATTTGATAGGGAAGAACATTTTTGACATTAACCTTAAAAAAGAAGCTAACCGGCTAAGCGCCTTTTATCCTAATTATAAAAAGGTAAGATTAGTCAGGATTATCCCGGACAAAATTTATATTGATTTTTTTAGCCGGGAGCCGCTGGCCCGTGTAAGGCTATACCGTGATCTTTATGTTGATGAGGAATCGGTATTTTTTGATCTTCCTGATTCCAGGGCAGTCCTGGATCTGCCGTTTATCTACGGCTTGGACAAAAAGATTTTTGCAATAAAGCTGGGAAAGAGTTATAATAATCCGGAATTAGCCGGGGCCCTTGAGATTATAAAAGAGATAAGGCAAAATAAGGCGCTGAATAATTTCAAGGTAAAGAAGATCGATTTAAGGCCCGGAGCAGATACGGTGATATTCGGGCAGTTGTTTTTCCCGGGGGATAATAATTCCCGGATGCCGGGTAATATTCAACTTTTCTCTGTGTTAGAGATCAAAATGTCACAAGAGAATATCAAGCTAAAGATCGGGATCCTCGGAAGTATATTTAATCATGGTAAAGAAAGCCTAAAAGATATTAAATATATTGATTTGCGTTTTAAAGAACCGGTGATAAAATTTAAAAATGCTAAAAAATAATTATATTTGCGCATTAGATATAGGCTCAAGCAAGATTTCGGCTGTGGCGGCTGAGATCAGGAAAAAACGCGTAGTCAGTCTTCATTTTGAGAGCTTGCCTTCAAAAGGAATTAGGAACGGGTTGATCGTAGATTCGGTTAGCCTGTTGGACGCGATAGGTAAATGTCTAAAAGACCTGCAGGCTGGATCAGGTTTTAAGATAAAGTTTATTTATACTAATGTTTCCGGCCAGGATATAATCAGCAAGCACAGCCGGGCGATCATTCCTTTGGCTGAGAGGGGGAACAAAGTCATTACTCCTTCTGATGTGCGCCGGGTAAATGAACAGGCGTTTATCCTGGGCTCGAATATCGATGAGGAGAACATCCATAAGATGCCTTATGCGTATAGTGTGGATGACAAGATCGATATCGCCAACCCGATAGGTTTATACGGCCACAGGCTTGAGGTTGACCTATACCTGATCTGTGTTAAGTTATCTTCCATCCAGACATTAGTCCATACGGTCAATCAGTCCGGATATGAGATAAGAGATCTTTTCCTGACCGGATTAGTCAGCGCCAAAGCTGTAATGGAAGTAAAGTTTAAGGCGGGAGTGCATGTTTTTTGTGATATGGGTAGCGATATAACTGAAATATTGTTATTCCGGGACGGCATATTAAAGAATATAGAGGTGTTGCCGTTGGGCGGAAATGATCTGACTCAGGAACTCAGTAATCAATTAAATATCCCTTTTGATTTATCTGAAGAGATCAAGGTTTCTTACGGGATAATCGGGGATATCGACGGTCCCGGCCAGGATAAAGAAATTTTATTGAGAAAAGAGGGTAATTATAAGCCGATCAAGCAAAAAATTGTGTCTGAGATAATTACCTCTAAATCAATATCGGTCTGTCGGACTTTGAAGAATATTCTGGGAAAATATGCCGCGCCTACCGAAATTAAACTCATTACTGCCTGCGGAAGAGGGACGCTTCAGGAGGGTTTTCTGGAGATGTTTGAGACTATTCTGGGTGTGCCGGTAGAATTAGGCAGGATCACTCATCCTGAGGTAGCTTCATTTATCAATAGGTATAACGAACTTTCCGGCCAGAAATATCTGGCTTATACCGCATGTTTAGGCATGATCTGCCAGGCAATGTCTAAAGATAATTTTTTCTCAGCGCCAGCCGCTGAATCCTCGCATAACCCGATCACTAACCTTATAAATAAAGTCCAGGAAGTATATCAGGAATATTTCTAAGAGAAATGGGGTCAGAATTATTTTTTTATACTTTTGCAATTAAAAAATAATTCTGACCCCATTTTAAATATGATTAAAAGAATAGATTACCAAAAGGAATTAAACCCGGCCCAGCTTGAGGCGGTGCGTTCAACAGACGGCCAGTATCTGGTGATTGCCGGCGCGGGAAGTGGCAAAACCCGGATCCTGGTATACCGGGTAGCTTACCTGGTTGAAAAAGGGATTAAACCCGATGAGATATTGCTGCTTACTTTTACCCGTAAGGCAGCCGAAGAGATGCTAAGCAGAGCGTCAATGCTTTTAGATGAGAGGTGTCAGAAGGTTTCCGGAGGGACATTCCATTCCTTTGCTAATAATGTTTTAAGAAGATATGCCGGGCTTTTGGGGATAAACAATAATTTTACTATACTTGATCGAACTGATTCGGAGGACGCGATTAATCTGCTGCGGACGCAGCTTGGGTTTAGTAAATTGGATAAGCGTTTCCCCCGGAAAAGAGCGATTATGGAAGTTATTTCAATGAGCGTTAATAAGTCTCTTCCGATCGAAGAAGCGCTTTATGACGAATACCCGCAATTTATTGAATGGACGGATGAGATCAATAAGATAAATAACGAATACAAAAAATACAAGCATTCTAAATCTCTTGTAGATTATGATGATCTTTTGGTGTATTTAAAGGAATTATTGGTTAAACACGATAGTGTGCGCTTGACCCTGGCGAAAAAATATAAATATATAATGGTTGATGAATATCAGGATACTAATAAGCTGCAGGCTTTTATAGTCAGCCTACTCGCCTGTGAACATAAGAATATCATGGTAGTAGGCGATGATTCGCAGAGTATTTATTCTTTCAGGGGGGCAAATTTCAAGAATATTATGGATTTTCCGAAATTATTCAAGGATGCCTCGGTTATTACCCTGGAAGAGAATTACCGTTCAACCCAGCCGATCCTGAATATGACCAATCAGGTTATTCGCCTGGCTAAGGAAAAATTCGAGAAGAATCTTTATACTAAGAAAGAGGGCGGCAAGCTGCCTTTGTTTATCGATACCAGGGATGAGTTTGCCCAATCGAAATATATCGCGGATAAGATCCTGGAATTAAGAGAAGAGGGGGTGGAGTTAGGTGATATCGCGGTGCTTTTTCGTTCCGGCTGGCATTCCAATGACCTGGAGGTAGAGCTGGCTAACCGCAACCTACCTTTTGTTAAATACGGGGGGCAGAAATTTGTTGAAGCCGCGCATATCAAAGACGTAATATCTTATTTGCGTTTGGTCCAGAATCCTTCTGACCAGATAAGCTGGTACAGGGCGCTTTTATTGCTTAAAGGCATAGGACCCAAGACCGCCGAGCGGATAATCGCTGAGATCGCGAAAAATAATACTATTCTAGAAATAGATCCCAAGTTTACTGAGAAAATTAATGGCTTAAAGCCGCTTTTAGGCTTATTAAAGGATATAGATCCGTTGAAACATAAGCCGGGTGAGATGATCCGGGTTTTTCTTAAATATTATCAGCCGCTTTTAAAGGAAAAATATGATGATTTTAATAAACGGCTTAATGACCTGGATTCATTAGAGCGGATCGCGTTTAGATATGGAACTTTAGAACAATTCCTTACTGATATGGCGCTTGAACCTCCGGAAAAAAGCATTGTTGAACCGGGCATTAAAGATAAAGACGATTCCAGTCTTACCCTCTCAACTATCCACTCAGCAAAAGGGCTGGAGTGGCATACGGTATTCGTGATCTACCTGGCGGAAGGGCATTTACCATCATATTTATCACTGGAAGACGAGGAGGCGATTGAGGAGGAGCGCCGGCTTTTTTACGTTGCCCTGACCCGGGCAAAAGAAAATTTGTTCCTGCTTAAGCCTCATATTGACCGTTCGCCCAGAAGTTATTTTGATAAAGCCGGATCAGTATTTACAACTGCTTCTCGTTTTTTAGAAGAGGGGGGCGTTTTAGATAAGTTTGTTGAATGCGTTGCTCCGGATAAAGATAATTACGATAATCTCTCTTTAGAAGATATTCTTGAAGAAAAACCCGAATCCGATCAAGCCTTCCTGGAAATGCTCAAAGAATACTACCGCGAATAGAAATGGGGTCAGAATTATTTTTGAGAAATGGGGTCAGAATTATTTTTGTCTACTTTACTTGATACGAAAAAATAATTCTGACCCCATTTCCGAAAAAATAATTCTGACCCCATTTCTTCAATATATATTGATATATAT